>DATKDL010000095.1:0-24709 GCA_035512695.1 Anaerolineales bacterium
GCGTTGGAACTCGCGGATTTCGGGTATCATGAATCGGCTCCTGGTGGTCAAAGTACGGTTGAACCTGTGGACGCAGGGTCAACTTACCACCAGGAGCCCCGCCTGAAAATGGGCGGTTATTGGGTTAACTTAATGTAATAACAGTTACAAAGTCGTCCTGGCCAGGTAGAAGCCCGTTGATGAGTTCAATTGATCTCTCGGTAATCTGAGCCGCATCGGCGCACCAGGCCCCGGCGGTCTCGGTGCGCAGGACCGGCAGCATTACCGAAGTAATTTGATAACCTCCATGAGCCCCCAACGAGCCAGGTCCGCGATACAACGACCGACAACCGGAAAAAGTCATCGGCCTTCATCAGCAGCAGAACGAAACCCTCCACCCACCCAGGACACCCACCTGAAGCCGGAAACCTGTCCCCTCGAACCGATTTCCCTACCGGCTGATCCTTGTTTCGGCTGCGATCACTTTTACTATCCCGAAAATAAGGTGAATCTTTTATCATGAGCGGCGGAGATTTCGAAAGGCGCTGCGGCGCAGCCGCAGCGCCTTTCGAAATCTCCGCTCCATCGTAAACTCCCCCCGCTCGCCGGCATTCGGTTTTATAATCAGCAGATCCTGCCTGTGACCGATCCGGAAACTCCGGCAGGGGAATTTGGGGAGCGGAAGGGTCTGGCGCAGCAGATCAAAAATTAAGAATCCACAAACAAGGAAGCCGGCGATGGAGTGGAACGAAGCGGCGATCTCGGAGCAGATCGAAATCGCCCTGGAGAATATCAAACCTGAACGAGGGGCGAAGCGCATCGCCGCACTGCGCCCGATCCTGGCGGCCAACCTGGCGCGCGGACGGGTCCGCAAGTTCCTCGATTCCCGCACGGTCCGGGATGTTGGTGAGTATGTCCGGCGCGTGGCGGACGGTTACGAAGCCCTCCACGACTACATTCGCGCCTTGCAGATCGACCGGGACGAAGAGGCGTGGACCCGCCTGCTGAATCTCATGGCGAAGAGGCTGTTCGGCTACCTGTGCCGGAAAGGCTTCCCGGCCTCCGATGCGACCCGGGACGCGGCCGCCGCAGGCGCCCAGGAAGCCGCCCGGCGAGTCCTGAACGCCCACTTCCCGTACGATACCGAGTTCACCCCCTGGCTGTACGTCATCCTGCAGTTTACCGGCGCCGGGATCGTTCGGGACACTTTCAAAACCGAACACATCGATATCGCTGGGATCGATGAAACCCTGACCGATCCCGGCTCTGAAAGCGGCCGCCAGATCGAAAAGCGCCTGCACATGGACCAGGAAATCTTGAACGCCGTCGAACGGTTGGCTCCGGCCCGCAGAACGGTCATCGTGCGGTACTATTTCGAAGGCAAGAGCTTCGAGGAGATCGCCGTGATGATGGAGCGGTCCGTCAATGCAGTCTACCAGCTCCACTTTTACGCCCTCAAGGACCTCAGGAGGCATCTCGATGGATAAGAATGTTTCCGAAAATAGTTGCGATTTTGGGGGCGGATGCGGGTCCGCCGTATCCGCCCCCAAAATAACCGCCCCAATTTTCGGATGGGTTCCAGGGCTTTCGGATGTAAAAGAACTCGCGTGCCGATAGAGATATTATGAGTGATATACGCCGTCCGGACGACCTGATCCCGCACAGCGGAGACGATATCGACGAAATTCTCGCCGGGATCAAAGCGCGCCTTGAACAGACCAGCGCGTGGCCGGAGACGGCCCAACCGCTGGTCAGGAGGGTCACAAAAGCCGGCGCCCCAATCTCCGATGATGACGAAGAGATGCTCTCCCTGGTGATAGACGATTTCACAAAAGGCGTCGATATCCGAGAACGCTACCCGGCGTTCTTCGAGCGTTTGCTCGAGAACGTATATTTGCGGACCGCCTTCCTGGAAATCCTCGAACTCGTCGCGGAAGAAGCAGCAGAATCACCTGAAACCGCTTTTGATATAGTCCCGAATCTTGAATTTTTGACCCGCAGTTCTTCAGAACCGAAAATTATTTTTCTCGAATCGGGCTGGCAGGTGGTCTGGCAGCTCACCGCCAATTATTTAACTTCATTATTTTCTCCGAGAATCGGAGAACCGGTGCGCAGCGGTGATTTGCTGGAAGACCCCTGGTTTATTTTGATCCGCTCCGACCTTGAAATCGACAGGTTGATTTTCCAGGTTATCTTAGAAGCGACCCAAAATATAGATCACCCGGATAAACTTAATTTACAGCTTTCCGTATTTAACGCCGCCGTAGAAACCGCCGACCTGCCTCCGCTCGAAGCGACATTGTCCTGGATAAATTACCGCCGTCAAATACTTTTGACCTCCTCCGGACTTTCCCGTTTCCCGGAAATAGCCCTTCAAGAAATTCTGGACCCAGAGACCGGCGAGATCAGCGGAGATATCGCCCTCTCGCTCCGGCCCGCGGGCTGAAAAACCCATCCAAACCGTATGACCGCCGAAACCGAATTTCACCGGGCCGCCCGCGAGTGGCTGGCCGTGGAGCGCCATCGTCCCGGACCGGATCCCCTCGCGTTCACCGCCACGAATCTCCCTGACCCGGATAAGCGCCTTCTCGCACGCCTCGGCGACATCGTCGAGCGAGCTTCCCTTTCAGAACCGATCTTCGGTTGGGCATTTGCCGCCGCGGTCGACTCGGCCGCCGTGCGGTCCGGAAGACCCGACCTTCAGGCGCCGGCCGCGTTCCACCTGGCGCAGTCGGCCAACCACCTGACCCGGCCCGCCCAGGTCGTCGAGGCAGCGGAGCGGGCCCAACGGCTATACACCGGCCTCGGATCCCCCGGCTGGTCCGCAGCCGCCGTGTGGCAGCGCTACGAACAGCCATGGACGCACCCCGACTTCCTCGCCGCAGCCCGGGAACTGGAAGCGGCTGTCGATGTCATGCGCACCACCGGCCCGGAATTTTATATCCCGCACGCACTTCGCTCGCTGGCCTTCGCCCGGATCCTTCGCTGGGATTTCGAGGGCGCGGAGCGCGCCCTGGTGGAAGCCGAGGATGTCTTCCGGGTGCGGGGTGACGAGTTGAATCTGGCCCGCTGCTGGCTTTACCGCGCCGGGTTGCTCCGGCGGCAGGGCGCTTTTGAAGCGGCCGCGCCTTGGCTGGAGCGCGGCAGGGAGGTTTTTGAGGGTCTTGGCGCCGTCATCGAGCTGGGCCGGGTCGATTACCACAATGCCGGCCTGCACCTGTTCTGGAAGACGGATCTTCCGACCGCGCAGGCACTTTTCGAAAAAGCCGGCGCGACTTTCGAACAGGCGGGGATACCGCTTTGGACGGCCCTGTGCGACAACGGGCTGGCGCAGGTCCATATCAAGACCGGGGATCTCAGGCCCGCGCTTGGACGGCTCGAAAAGGCCAGAAAAACGTATGCTCACCACGGCGTCCTGGGTTCCCTGGCGGACAACCTGGTCGACGCCGCCCAGCTCGAATCAGCCGCCGGTCGGTATCGAGACGCGGTGGACAAGAACCGGGAAGCGGAGGCCCTGTACGCCCAGATCGGCGTCGAGCGTATGGAGCAGGTTGCCCGGATGTACCAGGGCGAGGCCTGGGCTCAAATCGGACGATACCAGACCGCCCTGTCCCATCTTGAGCATGCTTATGAAGGGCTATCGAACGGGGACCGGCTGGATCGAACCGCAGAATGCGAGGTCATCCTCGCCCAGGTCTGGTTGGCGCTCAACCGCCCGGATCGGGCCGCACCGTTGCTCGAAAAAGCCCTCGATTGGTACCGGAAATCGGAGAACGGCAGCTATCTTGCCCTGGCCCATTTCTCTCTCGCCAGAGCAGCCGGGCAGCAGGGGGATGCTGCGCGCCGCCTTCAGCATCTCCGGTCCGGCCTGGAGGTCGCCGGGCGCGCCGGGTTGGCGCCGCTGGTCGCGTTCAGCCACCGGCTGCTGGGGGGAGCCTATTCCGCGACCGGTGAGACAGCGCGTGCCGAAGGCCACTTTCGGACCGCCGCAGAGCGGTTTGAAGAACTGGGGATGCCGGCCGAAGAGGCCATCTGCATGGTGCTGCTCGGGCGCTGCCGGCTGGACCTATCGACGGCGGAGCAGAGCCGATCGGAACTGGAAATTGCCCTGGCGCTCAGCCGGAACAGCCTGCCCGAGGTCGATTGGCAGGCTCACGCCGGGCTGGCAGAACTGGCGGCCCATGAATACCGGCGAGACGAGGCCCTGAAGAACTGGGACCGGATGGCCCGCACGCTGAGCCTGCTGCGGCTGGGGTTTACCCAGCCGGCCCTGTACCAGCCCTACCAGGCAGACCATCAGGGCAGCCTGGATCGGGCCGTGTCGTTCGCTGCCGGGGCCGGCCGGTCGTCGTCCTGCCTGGGCTTTATCGAAGAGACCAAGGCGCTGCTGCTGTCCAGGTCGATCGCCGGGGGCGCTCAGCCGGACCTCCGTCGTTCACCCGAGCTCGAGGGGCTGCGTGAAGAAATCACCTGGCGGAAAACGCGCCTGGACGGGCAGCGCGCCGGTGGGACGATTTTCCGTACCGCCGGGGAACGGCAGCGGTTGGCCGGGTTGATCCGGCAGTATGAGGAGCTGTTTGCGCGTCTCGAACGCGAAAGCCGCGATCCGGGCGGCCTCCAGGCTGCAGGTCCGTTCTCTTTGGAACGGTTCCGCGAGACGGCCGGCCGCGCTTTTCGGGGCGAGTGGCTCGCGCTGGATTTCTACTCGATCGGTCGAGAGATCGTCTGCGTCCTGCTGGATCCGGATCGGGTCTATCTGGTCACTTTGATCCCGTCCGATCGTTTCAGTCTTGCCCTCGACCGCTGCCGGAAAGCCCATCTGCCGGGGTTCGAACTCTCATCCAGAGAACTGGAGGACCTGGGTTCGGTCTTGATCCCTCCGGCGGCGGCCGCCCGGCTAACCCCCGATAAAACGCTGCTGATTTCCCCGCACCGAGAGCTGCACGCTGTGCCGTGGCCCGCCCTCCGGCTCCGGGACGGTGAGGAGGGAGCACAGTACCTGGTAGAACGCTGCCGACCTCTCCTGGTCCCTTCGCTGAACGCCTTTACCATCCTTGCCCAGCGGCGATCCCGCGCGGAACCACCGCCCCGGCGCGGTCTGCTGGTCGCCGCGGGGAGTTTTCAAGACCGGCACCCCGCCCTGCCTCAAATCGAAGCGGAAATCCGCACCTTGAGCGCCCTGCTGGGAGAAGGAATCGAGCTGCTCTCGGGTGAGGCGGCCACCTGGGACAACCTGCTCGCCGCACGCGGCGATGACGGGCTCAAGGGCTATGCTTTCCTGCATCTCGCCACGCATGCCTTCCACGACAGCCTGACGGCGCGGTTGAGCGGGTTCGCCCTTTACGATCGGGACGCCTGGCTCGAAGATCTGTGGGACCTGGCCCCGCTCCCGCCGCTCGTGACCGTCTCGGCGTGCAGCGGGACGCGCAGCCTGCTTCACGCCGGCGACGAGCCGAGCGGATTGGCCGCGACCTGCCTGGCGGCCGGCGCCGGGACCGTGATCGGCAGCCTTTGGCCCGTTCTCGATCGCGTTTCCGCCGAACGCACGGCGGATCTGTACGCTGCATTGAAAGGCGGCGATCAGCCGGCCGGGGCGCTGGCCGCGGCGCAGCGCGCCGCCGTCGGGCGCGGCGAAGCGCCGGATGGGTGGGGCGGATATATGTGCCTGGGCTGCGGGGTTGGGTGATCAAAGACGCCACGGTGTGGCATCTCTACGGGATCGGATAGGTTCGTAAAGCTTAAGGCAGAAGCGTATCCGGATGCAGCCGGAGCGCCATATTGCGCAGCTGCTGCAGGCCGATTGGCTTGATCAGCACCAGGTCGGCCAGCTCGCGCAACTCCTCCGCTTTGCGATCATCGGCCGTCACGACGATCACCTTCACGGCCTTGAACCGGGCATCGTCCCGCAGATAATGCAGGATGTCGACCCCGGTAACGCCCGGGATGTGCAGGTCCAGGATGATGGTGGCCGGCACCTCGGTCTTGAGCCGGGCGATCGCCTCCAGCCCGTTCCGGATCGTGATGACCTGGTAGGAGGCCGACTTCATCGCCTCGGTGAAGGCCACGGAAAGGTTTTTGTCGTCTTCGATGACGAAAGAGATCGGCAGTTTGGGTTCGCTCATACCCGAGTTCCTCGGTGCGGCATCCACCCGTTGAGGGCCCGGCGCCAGACCGGGGGCGGGGCTGGGTAGTTTCAGTCGGCGGGGCCGGGATGAGATTATGAAGGAGGAATGGCAAATCCGCTTGCCTCTTATCTCCTATTGACCCATCCCGCCGGTTAAGAAAGAATCATACCCGGAAAGGGGCGATTATAATAGGTCAGGCCGAATCGCAACTTCACCTCGCCGCAAACAATTTATGCTTTTCAAAGAATTCCTTGCCTTATCCGATTCCGATACGGCCGAGCTGGTGCGACGCGAAGGTCCGCGCGTCGTCGTCTTCCCGATCAACGGCACCCGCAGGTGGTATTACCTGGAGTACGGGGACGGTCGGGTTACGACGGATCATCCGGACCAGGCGGGTTTCCTGGACCTGATCCTCGACCGGTACATCGATCTGTTCGAGCTGATTTTCGATCACGGAATCTCGTGCCTGCTCTCCCCGATCCTCGGTCCGGATATTGCCGCCCGCGACCCGGATTACTTGCAGATGGTCCGCGCTGCCCTGGAAGAGATCACCGGCGGTGAACGCTTTACAACTTTCTACACGCGCTTCGACGTCCGGGTGCGTTTCTATGGCGACTTCGACGCTTTTCTCGAAGAGAACGCCCCGGCTATCCCCGAGCGGATCCGCCGGCTCCAGGCCGCGACAGCGGACCGGGTCGGCCACCAGCTGCTCTGGGGGATGTTCGCCCACGATCCGGTCGAGAAGGTCGCCGGGCTTTCGATCGATCATCACCGGGAAACCGGACGGATACCCCGGCGCGAGGATCTGGTCACGCGCTATTATGGAGAATATCTCCCCCCGGCCGATATCTTCATCGGGATGCTCCCGCCCCGGGTATTCGATTTCCCGCTGCTGGACATCGGGAAGACCGCCCTGTTCTTCACAACCGCCCCTTCGCCTTACCTGGATCGGGAAATGCTCCGCCGCATCCTGTACGAGTTCATTTTCAATCGGCCGACGGAAGACGCCTACGAATCGCAGGGATCGGAATCCTGGACCGCGCTGGACGATTTCTACCGCGCCCGCCGCCACGAACTGATCGGCGCCGGCAGGCTTGCAGCCGGCGGCCGCATCTGGCTGCCGGACTGAAATGGACTTGATCGCCCTCGCCTCCGATCTCGTCCGGTCGCTCGATCAGCGCATGAGCCCCAGCCTGTACGATGCCGCCTGGCTGCTCCGCCTGCGGGACGGTGACGGCGTGCCGCTGATCCCGGGATATTCGGAATGGCTGCTCGAACGGCAGCACGACAACGGCAGCTGGGGAAGCGCGATCCGTTATTACCACCACGATCGGGCCATCTGCACCCTCATCGTCGCGATCGCACTTGCCGAAACAGACCCGGCCGGCGAGACTTTGTCTGCAATCGGCCGGGCGGAAAAGTATCTCTGGCAGAACCTCCACCTGGTCTTCCGTGATTCAGCCTTCAACGAGCTGGTCGGTTTCGAACTGATCTTCCCGACCCTGATGGCCGACGCACGTGCGGCCGGACTGCGCCTCCCCGCACACAACTACGGTGTATCCCGCCTGCGAGCGCAGAAGCTGCGGCTGATCCCTCCCGAAATGCTTTTCTCAAAGAAAGTGACCACCGTCCATTCGCTTGAGTTCCTGGGCGCAACCGCCGACCCCAAAGACCTGCACGGCGCCGTGTTCGACAACGGATCGCTCGGCAATTCCCCGGCGACGACCGCTTTCTATATCCGGACCTGCCTTTCCCGCGGGGAGCCGTATACCCCTGGGGCGAAAGCTTACCTGGACCGCGTCAGTTCAGCCTACAACCCTACGATCTATCTCTACCCATTTCGACACTTCGAGAATCTCTGGGTCCTCAACAACCTGGCCCTGATCGACGGCTCGCAGAAATTCCTGGAATGGGTCCCGGAAACGTATCTGAACGAACTGGAGCGCGCCGTCGGTTCCCGTGGCGTCGCGCTGGACGACGAGTTTGGCATCCCCGACGCCGACTGCACTTCCGTCGCCTACTATCTCCTCGCCCTTGCCGGACGGCGCGTCGACCCGGCCGCCCTGGCCGGTTACGAGGTCCCCGGGGAGCGGATCTTCCGAACTTATTTTTTCGAGCGTAACCCGAGCGTCAGCACGAACATACACGCCCTCGACGCATTGCGGCTCATGCCGGATTATCCGGATCGGGAAGAGGTAATCGAGCGGATCGAGGCGATGCTTTTCGCAAGCCGCCGCTTCAACCTGTTCTGGACGGACAAATGGCACGCCTCACCCTATTACGCCACCGCCCACGCCCTGGTCACATTGCTCGGATCGCACCGCAAGGTCCGCCGCGAGTGCCTGGATACGATCGAGTGGATGATCCACAACCAGCGCGAAGACGGCTCCTGGGGTTATTTCAATATGGGGACCCCGGAAGAGACGGCTTACGCGCTGCTTGCCCTGCAGCAAGCGTTCAAATATAAGCTGGTTCCGGCCGACGTCCTCAGAAAAGGAGCGGATTACCTTATCGGTGTAAGCGGTCTGGAAGATCCGCAGCCCGGTTACGTCGAGTTGTGGCTGGGGAAATGTCTCTACGCCCCTTACGACATCATCCGAGCGACGATCCTGGCCGCGCTGATCCGGCATGAGCAAATTTTTAATTGAATAGAGGAACCTTTCAGGGGGGTCGCCAGGAATAAGGGAAAATGGAGTGCCGGCGAGGACTTTTCTCCCCGCCGGCACTCCATTTTCCCTAATTCCCGGCAACCTCCTGGCTCTTTTCCACATATTCGATCCGGACGATGATCGTCGTGACAACGGCCGTCAGGACGATGGCTGCGGTGAACGGCGGGGCGGAGAGCGCCCAGAACCGGATCAACAGCACGGCGGCGCTGAACGAAGCGATCATCGCCGCGCTGTGGCGGGCGGATGGTTGCGCACCGGCCGCCCTGGCCTGGATCAGGCTTGCCGCAATTCCGACAGCGATCGAAAGCGCCAGATCGAAGGGCCAGGATGCCGTTTTCCAGCTAAAATAGTAAATGAACCCCAGGATCGCGAGGGTGAAGAAGAAGAGGTTGGCGATCGTCTCCGCCGGCTTTTCGATCGGACCCGCCACGATCCGAGGTTCGGTGTACCGGATGAGGAGCGCCCCGATCGCGACCCCGATAAAAACGACGGCAACCATGCCGCCTACGCGCCCGGCGGTGACCAGTGCGTATCCGGTGATGAAGGCGCTCACCAGCGGAAGATTTTGGATAAATTCAATCGACCAGGCCACAACGATGCCATATTTATTTTTCACCGTTCCCACCCGCACCCCTGAAAATGATTGAAAAACAAAGATCGTTTCTGGATGTGCCCTCAAGCGATCCTGACGATGCGCGCCGCCGCCGGCTGTTGAATATCCTTTTGGTAGCCCTGACCGTCGTTTCGCTTCTGACCTCCGTGATTGCTCTCTTCAGCCCGGATGCTGCCAGTTCACTCGCAATGCTCGGCCTCGGGCTCTCGATTGCGAACGGGATTATATACCTTATCAACCGGTTTTATTCCGGCCCGTTGGCTGCCGGAATTTTTTTGGTGATGCTGACTCTGATCATCTCTTTCGGAGATGAACCGGTCGAGGTCGTCCAGGGCCGGACCCTGTTCTTCTTGTCCTTCCCGATCATCGTCGGGAGCATCCTGATGAAGCCGACCGCCAGTTTTTGGGTCGCCGTGCTGATTTCATTGGTTTCGGCGGCCCTGGCGGTGGCGGCCGCCGTGCCGGTCAATTTGGTCGCCATCATGGGTTTTTTCACCGTCGCTTTCGGCAGTTGGCTTTCGGCGAAGACACTCCAAACCGCGCTGGTCGATCTGCGCTCGATCAATCGCGAACTGGACGAGCGCGTCGAAGCGCGCACCTATGAACTGGCTGAAGCCAATGATCGACTCACGGAGCTCGACCAGCTCAAATCGAAATTCGTCTCTGAGGTCTCCCACGAACTCCGGACACCGGTGAGCAACCTGATGATTTACCTGGATATCCTGGAGCTCGAAAACCAGCCCGAACAGCGGACCACCTATCTGTCCGTCCTCCGCGAGGAGACAAACCGCCTTACTCAGCTGGTCAATGATGTGCTGGACATCTCCCATCTCGATCTCGGGGTATATAGCAGAAGCGAAACCGAGCAGATCGACCTCAACACCGTCATCGAGAAGCAAGTCGCGAGTCTGTTGGTGCGGGCCGGGGTCCTCGGCATAAAGTTGGACCTTAAGCTGTCGGACCAGCCGGTCAACGTGCGCGGGAACAACGAACAGATCACCCGCGTGGTGAGTAACCTCCTGGGCAACGCGATCAAGTACACCGAGAAAGGCAGCATCGAAGTTGCAACGTCGGTGGAGGGGGACAGAGTCGTCCTCGAGATCAATGACACCGGGATGGGGATCGCGCCGAATGACCTCGATCACATCTTTGAAAGATTTTACCGGGGGGAGAACGTCAGCCAATCGACCATCCCGGGTACCGGCCTGGGGCTTGCGATCGCCCACGAGATCGTCGAATCTCTCGGCGGGCGGGTCCAAATCGATAGTCATGTGGGGGCCGGGACCCAGGTGACCGTTCAGTTCCCAATTTCCGCCGAAGGTTAAGGTATGCCCCTGCAAAGGTTTGAACGCATCGCAGAGATCAATGCGGCGCGTTGGGATCGGGTCGTCTCATACCGGCCATTTGCCGGACACGCCTGGCTTGCGTACGGCGAGCGGGTTCATGCCGCGGACCGGCCGGTCTATCTGCTGGCAAGCGCCCCCGACGGAATCGAGACTGGCTGTATCTGCTGGGTCCGGCGGCGAGAACAGCTTCCGGTCTCATCCGGGTTAATCCGGGCGATGATCGACCGTTACCTGGTCGACAGACCGCTCATCACCTGCCAGACGGCCGTTGTCGGGCAAACCGGGCTTTTCACGCATCATTCGACCTCCGGCCGCATCGCCCGGTTGGCAGCCGGCATGAAGCAAATCCTTGAGGAATCCGGAGGCTCATTCCTGATCGTCCCCTACCTGTCCCCGGCCACCGCCGAGGAACCGGACTGGGGAGAGGGCTTTCTTACGGCGGTCATGCCGCAGGGCACTTACCTGCAAGTCGCCTGGCCGGATTTTCCGAGCTACCTGGTCGGTCGCGGCCGGAGCATGCGCAAAGACTATCGCCGGCACCGCAACCGGGTCGTGCAGCTCCGCCTGCAGACCCGGATCGACAACAGGCCGCCGGAGCCCGACCGGATCCGCCGGTTGGTCCGATCCGTCGAAAGCAGACACGGCTCGGCCCCGCTGCCACACCTCGACCGGCTCGCCCGGGAACGTTCCGTCCCCGGCGGTAAATGGATCATCGTCGAGCGTGAAGGGGAGGTTGTCGGCTGCGGTCTCATGGTGCGCGACCGCGACCGGATCGCGCTGACCTGCCTGGGCCTGGCAGAGGGGGCGCAAAATGTGTATTTCGAATTGATGTATGGGGCGATCGAGCATGCGATCGATTCGGGCGCGGTGGGGGTTTTCGGCGGGGGTGGTGCCTATGATTTCAAAGAGCGCCTCGGCTACCGGCGCACCGTCGAAAACCGGGTCCTTTTCTTCGCCCGCAGCCCGCGTTTGCGGCGCCTTGGCGCCTGGCTGGCAGGGCAGGAAACACGGCGGTCCTTCCTGTTTGCGCCGGCCCAGAACTCGCTTCCACTATAATATCCGGATGGATCGTTCACAGCCTCCCTACAGCGTCTGCCCGTGGTGCGGCACCCGCAACCTCTGGGGGCTGCTCGAGTGCCGCCGCTGCGGTGGGCCGCAGCCGGCTGTCGAAACGGCGGACGCCGGACCGAATCCGCCTCCACCCCCGCGATCGGTGCCTCCCGGCTACGCGCGCCACCTTTTTTTCACCCACGTGATCGGCCTGGTCGGTGCGATCTTCTTCGTCACCGGCCTCCCGTTTCTGGTCATCTTCCCCGCGGTTGCGCTCGCAACGGGGGATTGGCTTTTTCTGGCGATCGGCGGCTCCCTGGGTGCGCTGTTCGCCATGATCGGGGGGTTGATGTTTGCGGCTGGGATCCGGCATGTCGGCCGGACGATCGAGACCTATCGCACCGGGCTCACCGCCCGAGGCGCCGTAGTGGACGTCGTCCCGGACCGGTCGATCACGGTGAACGGGCGAAATCCTTGGCGGGTGACCTACACATACAAGGTGATGGGGATCAGCCATGGTGGAAACACGCACACCTGGTACCCCCTGGTCGAGGCAGGCAGCCCGGTTCACGTCCTCTACCGCCCGAACGAACCGGACGTCAGCGCCCTGTACCCTCCGCTTTACGCTCGGAGATCATAAGCCGCTCGACGCAGAGGCGCAGAGAATATCCATATTCGCTGCGCCTTTGCGTCAAAAAACGCTTACGGGTCGCTATCTAATCTCCAGGTTCCCCACACCGCCGTTGAATGAAATCTCGATCAGGAATTCCGCCTCTTCATAGCCTGGGCTCCGCCATGTGCCGGAAGAACCGATTCCCCGCGAACCCCCGCTGATCAGAAGGAAATTGGACGGCACGTCGATATTGCCAACGCCCAGGTCGGCGCGCACCTCCACGCCGGCATCTTCCGGGACCTCGATGACGATATTCCCGACGCCGCCGTCGATTTGCAGATCGATCGCGGCGCCTTCCGCAATCACAACCAGCAGTTCGCCGACCCCGCCGCGGATTTCCACCAGGTAGGTCCCGTCCTGTGCCGGCAGGCGGAGTTCTGTTTGCCCGACCCCGCCGGCCACTTCGACCCCGGTCAGCGCCAGCTCGGACAGATCGAGCAGGATCTGGCCGACCCCGCTTGTAAACTCCAGTCTGACCGGGACGTTCGGGCTGATACCGATCGTCCATTCCAGTTGGTCTTCGTCAAAGCCCCGGATCAGGTCCTGGTTCAGCCCTTCCACGGACGCGTTCAGGCTGATCGTTTTCTGCGTTTCGCCTTCGACCGCAAACTCCACCTCCCCGAGATAATCCAGTTCCGCCTCGAAAAGGTTGTCCGAATCGCTCAGCGCTTCCAGGCTGATGCGACCGATCGACGAACCGATCGAGATCACGGCACTTTCGGTCTCGCCAAGCGGCTCCGCGAATTCGGCATGCTGGATCTCGGGGGCCTGGACAAGCCCGTACTGCGGCGCCAGGTAGATGTAGGCGAGCGCCCCCCCGATCGCAAGCACCACGACCGCTGCACGCAGCAGCGGCCAGCGCCGGCCTATGATCAGATTGATCCCGACAACCACCAGCAGCAGCGGCCACAGCCGGAGCAGGAGCAGGAAATCGAAACTCGGGACTCCAATCCCCAGGTTCCCCAGCAGCCAGATCACTCCGACGATGATCATGACGACCGGCCAGAACAGGGACCGCGATTTATTTTCCCTCATGCTGATCTCTCCTCGTTGACATTTTCAATCGGGGAAAAACCGGGTGCAAGCGGGGGCTTCGCCCCGCTTGCACCCGGTTTTTCCCGCATTCTCAGGGGTTATGGGTTCAACACCGTATTGAAGACTTCCTCGAAAACGGAAATCGGCTGCGCGCCGATGACGGGGAAGCCGTTTACGACAAAGGTCGGCGTGCTTTGGACTCCGACCGATTGGGCCCATTGGGTCTCGCTCAAAACGGTTTGGGCGTATTTCTGAGTGTCGATGCAGGTGTTGAATGCCTCCGTTTCCAGGCCGAGATCGACCGCAAAGGCTTTGAGGGTCTCTCTGTTGAATTCTCCGCCGTTCTCCCCGGACTGGTTCGCGAAAAGCAGGTCGTGGTATTCCCAGAACATGTCCTGATCGGCGGCGCATTCGCTGGCCTCGGCAGCCCACTGGGATTCGGGTCCAAGGAACGCAAAGTGGACGAACCCGATGCGGACCTCTCCGGTTGAAACGTACGCTTCCTGGATCTGACGCCCCGCGTCAGCGGCGTAACGCCCGCAGAACGGGCACTGGAAGTCGCTGAATTCGACGAGGGTGATCGGCGCGTCTGGGTCCCCCAGAAAGTGGCGCACGTTTGGCACGATCGCGGACATCAGCGCCGCCCGGTCCTCCGGGGAGCTTTGCGTTTGGGTCCCGGAGGAGGCGGTTGAGTTGCTGGCCGGGTCGCCGCTGCCTGTCTCGGCCGTGATCAATGGCCGCAGGAAGTAGCCCCCGGCCATCCCGAGCACCAGCATGACCAGGCCGACCACCGGGGTCGCCCAGCTGTTGAACGTGATCGTCAATGCCGGGCGCGCGGGGGTATCGACCGGTGGCTCGGCCCTGGACAGGGTTTCGACGACTTCGTCTAACGCCTCGTCGTCGATATCCCCGGTTCCGGCCGGTTGAGCGGCCGCGTCAAAGCGCTTGAAAAAGAAATCTCCGGAGGTGTTGATCGGATCGTCATCCGGCCCCGACAATGGACCCGGGTCGCCCGCTGCAGGTTCAGGAGAATGCATTTCCTGTTCAGGTGTTTCCTGTTCTGGTTCGGCTTCCAATTTAAACTCCATGTTGCCCACACATTCGTCGAGATGGGTGTTCGATAAAATTGTACTCCGGTTCGGGGAAAAAATCTCTCAATCCTGCCAAAAAAAAACGTGGGCCGGAATTTGCGGCCCACGTTTAAAGCGTTCCTTGAACCCGCAGCGCGGGTTAGGCGACGGGTTCCGCCTCGGGCAGTTCGTAACCGAACAGGCGCAGGCGTTTCTTGGCGTCGGCCAGGGACTTGCGCCCAAAGCCGTCGATCTCCAGCAGCGCTTTCTCGCCGAGCTTGAGTTTTTCGAGGAAATCGCCGGCCGTTGCCACGCCTGCCGCGAGCAGCGAATCGTTGGCTCGCTTGCCGAGTTCCAATTCGGCGATCGGGCGGTCGGGGGAAGTCTGCTGCGTGGCGCGGGCTTCCCGTTCTTCCAGGTATTCCTGGCGGGCTTGCAGCCGCTTGTAAAAGCGGTCGACCTGGCCTTCCGTATCGACGATGCGCTGCTCGCCGGTGTAGAAAGGATGGCAGTTAGAGCAGACGTCCGTCCGGATCTCTTTTATCGTTGACCCGGTGGTCCAGGTATTTCCGCACGCACAGATCACGACCGCGTCCATGTAGAACGTGGGATGGATATCTTTCTTCATCGTGTTAAGCCTCTTGCCCGGCGAGCGTTTCGAGGCTTTCCAGGGATACGATACGGACGCGTTTGCGCCCGTACCGGATCGTCTCGAAATCGACGAAGCCGTCGATCGTCGCAAACAGCGTGTGATCCTTGCCGACGCCGACGTTCTCGCCGGGTTTGATCTTCGTCCCGCGCTGGCGGACCAGGATATTTCCGGAGCGGACAAATTCGCCGCCGAATTTCTTGATCCCAAGCCGTTTCGAATTACTGTCTCTTCCGTTGCGGCTCGAACCGCCGCCTTTCTTATGTGCCATGGTACCTCTCCTGAGGAACCAAACGAAAAATGCGGCTGCGATTTGGGGGGCTGCTGCGGTGAACCCGCAGCAGCCCCCCAAATCGCCCGTCATTTTATCGTTCTGGTTCTAGCTGCCGACGATTTTATCGATCTGCAGCCGGGTGTAGCCCTGCCGGTGACCGGCTCGCCGGCGATAGCGGTTCCCCGACCGGTATTTGAAGACCAGGATCTTCCGGGCCTTGATCGGTCCGGCCACCGTCGCCTCGACGTGCGCGCCGGAAATCACGGGCGTGCCGACCTTGACCGCCTCGCCGTCAGAGACGAGCAGGACCTGGTCGAGTTTGATCTCGTCGCCGGTTTCGACCTTCAGCAGGTCGACATCGATATAACCGCCTTCGACGGCTCGGTACTGCTTGCCGCCGCTTTCAACGATTGCATACTTCATTTCGATCTCCAGGAGGAGCGGCGAAATTTCGGCTGCCTGCAGAACCTTGTCCCGCAGCATACCGAATTTTTGCCCGTTTCTCATAAGCTGAACTCGTACAAAAAGCAGCCCCGGTGTTGTGACAGCGACCGGAGCAGCGGAGTGAGATTATAAAGAAAGAATGGGGTCTTGTCAACGAGTAATCAGGGTAATCCGAGACCTGAACACCACTCTTAAATCTCAAACAAGCTTTCGATAGTTGATATATACTAACCCTTACGATGTTATTTGTAGACACAACCTTTATCGGTATAGACCTGCCCAGCGTGCGGCGCCCGCTCACCTATGCGGCGCTGGATTCCGATTTGAACCTGGTCGGTCTCGGTCATGGATCGCCGGACGACGTTCTGGCATACGTGATCGGACAGCGCAAGGCTTTCGTGGCCGTGAACAGCCCGCGCCGGGCCAGCCAGGGCTTCATGGCACAGGAGGCTTTCCGAGACGGTCTGCGCACACGGCCAAAACCGGGCCGTTGGGACCGCTGGCGGGTGGCGGAATACGAACTGCGTCTGCGGCGGATCAAAGTGCACCGTACGCCGATGCAGGCGGAGAAAGCCCCCGGCTGGATACAGATCGGGTTCTCGATCTTCAATGCCCTCGAGGCCGCCGGTTTTCGGCAGTTCGTCCCACCTGCGGAGCAAGGCGAAGTCAGCGGCGCCGGGTCTACCCGGGTGGCTCTCGAGACGAATCCTCACGCAGCCTTCACCGCCCTCCTCAAACACCTTCCGTTTGCCAGGACAGGGCTCGAGGGCCGCATCCAGCGGCAGCTCGCCCTGTACATCAATGGTTTGAACCTCCCGGACCCGATGCAGGTTTTCGAAGAGATCACCCGCTTCCGGATCCTGAACAGCGAACTCGTTCTGGACGACCTGCTCGAGCCGACCCAGCTCGATGCGGCGGTCGCAGCTTATACCGCCTGGTCCGCTGCGAAGGGGGAGTTTAGCACGCTCGGCCATCCGGATGAGGGGCAGGTTGTCCTGCCGGTGCGGGAGCTGCTTCCGCACTATGACTGAACCGGACGAGATCCGGACGAATCTGCAGGACGGGACGCCGGTGCTCCTGCGTCCGGTGCGGTCGGGGGACAAAGAAAGGTTTGTGGAAGGCCTCAAGCTGTTGAGCATGGAATCACGGTATCTGCGATTTTTCGCGCCGGTGCTCGAACTCACCGATAAGCAGCTCGCATTTCTGACGGAGGTTGACCAGGACATGCACGTTGCCTGGGGCGCGCTGGATCCCACCGCGCCGGAGTTCCCAGGTTTCGGTGTGGCGCGTTACGTGCGGTTGGACGAGGACCCGACAACCGCCGAAGTGGCCGTGGCAGTGATCGACGAGATGCACCGGCATGGGCTGGGCAGCTTGCTTTTGGGATTGCTTTATGTGCTCGCGAGCCGGGCAGGCGTCCGTGTTTTCCGCGGCACGATCGTCCCGGCCAACCGGTTCCTGATCGAATGGGCGCGCGGGCTTGGTGCGAATGTGCGGTATTCGGATGGCGTATACCGGGTCGACGTCCCGGTCCTCAAGGATCCGGGTGAATTCCCCAAAGGGCAGGAGGGAGATAACTTCAGGCTGATCGTGGAAAAAATCCGCGCCCTGCTTTCCCCTTGATCTTCGATCTTCGATCTTACGATTTCAAACCGACGACCTCGTAAATCGCCAGCGGCTCGCGTTTGCCCTTGGCGTGGAGCGGTTCGACTGAGCGTACTTCCACAAAATCCCTGACCTGGTCGTAGGTCGAGTCGCAGATCAGGATCTGGTTGGGGGCTGAGTTCTCCTGGATTCGTTTGGCCGTGTTGACGCTGTCGCCGATTGCGGTGTATTCGAGCCTGGATTCGGTGCCTACCAGCCCCAGCACGGCGATCCCGTAATTGATTCCCACGCCCACCGAGAGGTGGTGTTCGCTCGGAAACCTGGAATGAAGCGCCAGGACGCCTTCCCGGATCCGAAGGGCGGCCTTGACCGCCCGCGCGGCGTGATCGGCTTGCGGGATTGGGGCGTTGAACCAGGCCATCACAGCGTCGCCCATAAATTTATCGATCGTGCCCTCGAACTCGAGGATCGCATCCGCGGCCACGGACAGGTAGCGGTTCAGGACCGCCACCAATACTTCGGGATCCAGGCCTTCGCTGAAGTTGGTGAAACCACGGATATCGCAGAACAGGGTGGTCAGCGAGACCAGCCGGCCGCCCAGCTGCATCTTCTCGGGGTTGAGCTGGGCGATTACCGCCGGGGAGACCATCCGTTCGAACATCTTGCGCTGGCCTTCCAGGCGTTTCTTCTCGGTCAGATCGTCGACCACGATGGCCACGCCGGGCGTGCCGTCCTGGGCGCCTTTGAGCGGCGAAATATTCAGGATCAGGTCTTTCTGTCCGTCGTTCGGAAGCTTGAGGATCAGCTCCTGCCCGACGATGTGCTCACCGCGCGCCCGGACACTCTGGATTAATGCCTCGATCGGAACGGCGAAGTGGGCGAGCGATTGATCGAAATCGTTGCCGATCAGGGCGGACTTGCTCTCTCCCAGGATCGCCTCGGCCGCTTCGTTGAAAAGCATGATCTTGTTGTCGACGTCAGCCGTGATCACCCCGGATGCGATCGATGCGAAGACGTTGTCCATCAAATTCTTGAGCTCGGTCACCTCGGCCAGGGTGCGGCGGACCGATTCGAACAGGCTGGCGTTCTCGATCGCGATGGCGGCCTGGTTGCCGAAGGCCATCAGCAGGTTGCGCTCGGCCTCGGTGAACAGCCCGGTGCGGATGCGGTTGTCGGCGTAGATCACTCCGGTGACCTCGCCTTTGACCGTCATCGGTACGCAGAGGATCGAGCGCAGGCTGTAGGAGACGATGCTTTGCTGCCCGCCGAAGCGGGGGTCCTCCTGGGCGTTGGTGGACAGCACCGGGATGTTTGAGCTGGCCACCTTGTTGATGACCGTCATGCTGACTTCAAACTCGGAAGGGTGGATCGCCTCGCGCTCCCAGTTGCGCGCCATCCGCATCTGGAGCTCACCGGCTTGGTCACGGAGCATGAGGAAGCAGCGCTCGGCTCCGGTGATGCGGATGATCGTGTCCATGACGATCTCGAGCACGGTGTTGAGGTCCAGAGACGAGTTGACGATCTGGCTGATGTCGGCGAGGGCCAGGAGATCTTCGCGTTCGTCCTCGTTTTTCTTGACCCGTTCGGAGATCTGATCGAGTTTGGCGCGCAAGTCCCGCGCGTGTTTCACCGCCTCCGGAGGGATATTTGCGTCTTCCGCATCGAGTTTTTCGAGGAGGTGATCGACGACGAGGGTCAGCTGCTGGATTTGCTGGTCGAGCGGGATGGTGAAGAGGACGGTGGACTCGTGCATTCGGGGGATCTCAGGCTTTGACCTTTCGATGAGCTGCGCATATTGTAATCGAAATTGAGTGGCAAAAAAGGGCGGCGGGACCAGGCAGGGCCGTCCCGCCGCCCTGCCTGGTCTCGCCACCTACATCCATTCACTCCGATCAAACAATCGGCTTCCGCCGCTCCGGCTCCTGGAATCGGGCGAAGTAGCGGTTGAAAATAGCCCGCAGGGTTTGATTGCGGAGCGCGCGGGAGGCGCGGATGGCTTCCGTCCGGTTCTCGACCGGCGAGGCGCCGTTTTGCAAGAAGTAAATCGTGCGGTGGTAGGCGGACAGCAGGTCCAGGATCGAGTCGCCGGCTTCCGGGACGAGCGTGTGGAGCGTCCGGCCGCGTTCGGCGGGGGTTTCGCAGGCCCTGGCCGGATTGCCCATCCAGCGTAGGGAGCGGTTGATCTGTTCGTAAGCCCGGGCTTCGATCGGGAGGCCTGCCCGGCTTGCCATCCGGACCAGGAAATTCGGCGCGGCGAGGCCGGACCTGTGCATGCGTTGTTCCAGGCGGACCGAGACCGGGGTGAGCGGGTCGGCGGGGTCGAAGAGCCGGCCGCGGTACCAGGTATAAACGCCGCCGATCAGGACCAGGAGGCCGCCGGTCGCCAGCCAGCCCCAGTTCGAGGTGGGCGGGGAGGCCTCTTCGGGTGCGACGTTTTCATCGGGGGTCAGGCCGGTATCCAGCGAACCTTCCTCGAAACCCAAGAGCGCTTCCCGATCGAGCGTATCGACGGCTCTGTCGCCGTCGGCGCCGCCGGCGGTTTCCTCGGCCGGTACTCCGGCCAAGCGCCGGAGCGGTCTCTGGTTGAGGGTCGGTTCGAACTCGATCCAGCCGTAGCCCTGGAAGTAAACTTCCGGCCAGGCGTGGGCGTCTCGTTGGCGGACGATGAACTGGCCGGTCTGTGGGTCGAGCTCGCCCTGCGCATAGCCAACAGCCAGCCGCGCCGGTATCCCGAGCGAGCGCAGCAGGACGATTTCAGCCGTGGCGTAATAGTTGCAGAAACCCTGTTTCAAGTCGAACAGCAGCCAGTCGACGATATCCCGGCTCTGCGGCGGGACGGGTACGGTGTCCTGGTACGTGATATTCTCTCGCAGCCATTGAGTGACCGCCTCGACCTGGTCGTACGGATTGTCGTACGGTGCGGCGATCTCGGCAGCCAGGTCGCGCGTCCGCCGGGTGATCGAGGGAGGCAGTGCGAGGTAGGTGTCGGTGATGAAGCTCGGGTAGTCCGTCCCGGTGGCGCGCAGCTCGGCTTCTGTCACATTCGAGACCGAAGCGGCGGCCGTGTACTGCTCGCCGGGGCGAAGCGAGGTGGAGAGGGTTATCCGGTTGATATCGACGGTCCCGTCCGGATAAGCCGTCAAATAGGCCGTCCCAGGCCGGCTGACCCACTGCGGCTGGGCCGGAGTGTAGTACGTCGGCATGCTGGTCAGGGCTGTGAATATGAAGCTGGATTCCCAACGCCCGAGCAAATTCGGCAAAATGAGATCGGGTGCGTCCGGACGGAAAGTCTTGACCTCGGTCGGGGTGTTCTCCCAGCCGGTACCGGACCAGGTGTCGTATGTGCGGCCGCGCCAGTAGTAGCGCACCCCGGAACTGGGCCTGGGCGGAGCTTCGACGGAGAAGAGGACGACGTCGGTCAGCGTATTGCCGCGGCCAAGCGGGAGCACGTCGCCGTAGTAATCCTGGACCACACCGACCGTGGCGCGCAGGGAGGCGAAGGCATTCGACATCCTGGCGCGGGCTTCGTACCACGGGCGGGAAACCTGCTGCCAGGCAGCCTGTGCGGGCGGGAAATTGGCGGCCATCGCCGGGGCCGTCCAGGCGAACAGGATCAGCAGCCCGCCGACGACCATCGTGATCCGCAGAAAATCGAGCCCGATGAAGGGCGGCATATGGGTCCGGGTTTCTCGCCAGGTCTGGCGCTTCTGCAGGAAGTTGATCCGCGAGAGCAGCAGCAGCGCCAGGAAGATGTAGCCGGCCAAAAACCAGGATCGGCTGCCCCAATAGGGATCGTGGATATGGATGATGAAGAGCGAGATGCCCAGCGGGAGCGTGGCGCGCCAGGCGTTGGCGTGCCGGGTGAGGGTGTAGCCGGCATGCGCGCTCAAGATCCAGAACATCATGTTCATCAGGGTGAGGAACATGATCGGATCGGTCACGGCGCGCCGCCGGACCAGGTTTTGGAGCGAGATCGAGAGACGGCCAAACAGGCTGGCCAGCCGCTCCGGCCAGAGCACCCCGTCGCCAAATGTCAGCCCGAGCAGCCAGGTGATGGTGAAGGCGGCGTATGCGGCCGAAAACCAGGTCGCCGTGCGACTGCTGAAATTGCTCTGTCCGAGCGCCAGCCCGGTCAAGACGGCGAAAAGCGTGACCGTCTGGACCATGGCGAGTTCGTCGGTCCAGTTGGTAGCGTTGAGCCTCACCGCCGCCAGGAAGACGGCGACCACCAGGATCAGTGCGGCGGGCAGATCCCACCAGCGTTCGAGGTTCTCTTGTTCGGGGTTCAGCATACAGTTGGCAATCCGGGCCCATAGGGCAGTTTTGTTGATTATACATATTCGCGCTGCGGGAGGATGAGGAAATTGGGTTTCTAAGGGGGTACTAATATAGTTGGTATAATTCTCCGCGCCCACCCCGCCAATTAAAATGCTTCCCCAAAAAAGGCACCGACTTGTTCAACACACTGCTAGATAAACTCAGCCTGATCGAAAATCGCATCCGCGACATCGACGCGGAGCTGCTCGAGGTGGGCTCGGATTATGAGCGCGCCGCCGAACTTGGCAAAGAGCGCGCCGAAATCGACGCGCTCGTCGACAAAGGCGCCGAGTACCGCCGATTGCTCGACGCGCTCGAGGAAACCCGGCTGCTCTCCTCGGACGACGACGAAGAGCTCGCCCAGATGGCGAGCGCCGAGATCGGCGACCTGGAAACCCAGGTCGAGACAATCGAGAACGAACTCAAGACCATGCTGCTGCCTTCCGACCCGCGTGACAAGCGCAACGTGATCGTCGAGGTCCGGGCAGGCACCGGTGGGGACGAGGCCGGGATCTTCGCCGGGGACATCTTTCGGATGTACACCCGCTACGCCGAGCGGCAGGGCTGGAAGACGGAGATCCTGAGCGCCAACGAGACCGGCGTGGGCGGTTTTAAAGAAGTCGCCTTCCAGATCAAGGGTAAAAGCGCCTATTCCAAGCTCAAATACGAATCCGGCGTCCACCGGGTCCAGCGTGTCCCGGTCACCGAATCGCAGGGCCGGATTCACACCTCCACCGCCACCGTTGCCGTCCTGGCCGAGGTCGACGAAGTCGAGATCCACATCCCGGACGGCGATATCAAGATGGACGTCTACAAATCCGCCGGCGCCGGCGGGCAGAACGTCCAGAAGAACGCCACCGCCGTCCGGCTGACCCATCTCCCGACCGGCCTCGTGGTTCAATGCCAGGACGAGCGCTCCCAGCTCCAGAACCGCGAGCGAGCGATGAGCATCCTGCGCGCCCGCCTCTATGATATGGAAGTGCAGAAGCGCCGCAGCGCGATCGAGGCCGACCGGCGCTCCCAGGTCGGCACCGGTGAGCGTTCCGAGAAGATCCGAACCTACAATTTCCCGCAGTCCCGCGTGACCGATCATCGCATCGGCATGTCGAATTTCAATCTGCCCGCCGTCCTGGACGGCGACATCGAAGAATTCCTCGTCGAACTGGCGACCCGGGAAGAGGCCGAGCGGCTCGCTGCAGCAGGGCTGGCAGCATGACCGCTTATTCTGTCGGGAACGCGATCCGGGAAGCCGGCGGCCGGTTGGCCGGCGTGGCCGAATCCGGTCCATTTGAAGCGCGCCTCCTGCTTGGAAAAACATTGTCCCGCAGTAAGGAATGGCTGCACGCCAACCCGGAGGCGGAATTTGCCCCCGAACGCGCCCGTGAATTTGAAAACCTGGTCATCCGCCGTGCACGCGGCTGCCCTTTGCCTTATCTCCTCGGCGAATGGGCGTTTTACGGTCGGGTGTTCACCGTCCGAGAAGGGGTCCTGATCCCGCGACCGGAAACCGAGCTGTTGGTCGACCACGCGCTGGCCTGGGCGCAGATGCGCAACCTGTCAAAAACGCTCAAGATGCTCGACGTCGGGACAGGTTCCGGCTGCATCGCGATCAGCCTGGCTGCCGAGCTGCCGGGGTCGGATGTCCTTGGGGTGGATATATCATTTCCTGCACTCGAGGTCGCCCGTGAAAACGTCGAGCGGCACCGGTTGGCAAACATCCGGCTGGCCCGCTCCGACCTGCTCAGCCTGGTCACCGTTCCTGCGGGCGGTTTCGACCTGGTCTGCGCCAACCTGCCGTACATCCCGAGCTGGAAACTGTCCGGTCTGCTTGTGGCGGACTTTGAACCCCTCCTGGCCTTGGATGGGGGTCCGGATGGGCTGGCGCTGATCCGGCGGCTCCTCGATTCGCTCCCGGGCGCGCTGACCCCCGGCGGGCTTGCGCTGCTCGAGATCGAGGCCGGGCAGGGCCAGGCGGTGGTCGGGCTGGCGCGCGATCGCTTTCCAGGGGCCGGCATCGAATTGCACCGCGATCTTGCGGGGCGCGACCGCCTCGTGGCCGTTCAGACCTAGATGAAGACCCGCGTCGTATCCGCAGCCGACCCGCATGCGACCACCTATGCGCTGGATGTCCTCCATCACCAGGGTCTCGTCGCCTTCCCGACGGATACGGTTTATGGGCTCGCGGCCGCCGTTTTCGACCCGGCCGGGTTGGACCGGTTGTTCGCCGTCAAAGGCCGCAACCAGACCAAGGCGATCGCCGTTCTGCTTGCCGAACTGACACAGCTCGACCGGGTCGCCCGCGACCTGCCGGACCGGGCGAAAAAGCTCGCCGCCGCTTTCTGGCCGGGGCCGCTGACGCTCGTCGTTCCGCGGGCGCCCGGCGTCCCTGAGGTCATCTCCGTCGACGGGACCATCGGGGTCCGCATCCCGGACCACGACCTGGCCCGCAAGCTGATCGGGCTCACCGGCCCCCTGGCGGTCACCTCGGCCAATTTATCAGGTGCGGAAAACACGCGCACGGCCGAAGAGGTGCTCGCCCAACTGGACGGCCGGATCGACCTGCTCCTGGACGGCGGGCGGACGCCGGGCGGACTGCCGTCGACCGTCGTGGACTGCCGGAGCGGGGAGTTGAAAATCCTCCGGGAGGGGCCTGTCAGCCGGGATCAGATCCGCGCGGCCGCCTGATCGGGTTTTATCTCATCGAATCCTTAACTCCCATTCATACCTCTTTTAGCTGAGTGAGGATAATATCGATACATCCTCCTCCCCAAAAAGTCGCATTTCGGCTCCGTCCGAGGTGCGACTTTTGGTTTAAAAGCGAAAAAGAGGCCGGGGGCGGCGCGGCAGTGTAACCGCCGCG
>DATKDL010000096.1:0-24516 GCA_035512695.1 Anaerolineales bacterium
AAAAAACCGGATGGTGGTGGGGCGGCAGGGCTGCGCCCTGCCGCCCCACCACCATCCGGTTTTTTAATCCTCATAAAGCAGGGTGACCCGCGATGAACATAAACGTCCTCTACATCGAAGACAACCACGACAACATGCGGCTCGTCGAGCGCGCGCTCGAAGCGCGCGGCTACCGCTTCATCTGGGGGGAGAGCGGACGGCGCGGCCTGGAACTGGCGGCCGCCGAACGGCCCGGAGTCATCCTGCTTGACATCAACCTGCCGGACATCGATGGCTACGAAGTGGCCCGCCGCATCCGGGCGGACAAGGCCTTGCTGCACACCCCGATCATCGCCATCACGGCCAACGCGCTGAAAGCCGACGCTGAAAAAGCGCTCGCGGCGGGCTGCGACGTCTACATGGCGAAACCGATCAATATCCGGGAGCTTTGGGCCAGGGTGGAGGCCTTTCTGCCCAGCCCCGCCGGGGGCGGGGATCTCCTCACAGGGGATCCCGACTGATGCGTTCGCTGCTCACCTACCTGGAATGCGCGGACTGCGGCAATCACTTCGACCCGGACCGGATCCACACCTTTTGCCCAACCTGCCAGGCGCCGCTACTGGCGCGCTACGATTTAGACAAGGGCAAGGCCGCGCTCGACCGGGATGAATTCCGGACCCGGCCGGTCGGAATGTGGCGCTGGGAAGAGCTGCTCCCGGTCCGAGACCCCGCCAATTTCGTCAGCCTGGGGGAGGGCGATACCCCGCTGCTGCTCACCCAAAGGCTGGGGGCGGCGGTTGGGCTGGAGCGGGTTTACGTCAAGGATGAGAGCCTCAACCCGACCTTTTCGTTCAAGGCGCGCGGGCTGGGGGCGGCGATCTCTAAGGCCAAGGAACTGGGGATAGAAAAGGTCATTATCCCGACGGCCGGGAATGCCGGCGGGGCGATGGCTGCCTACGCCGCCCGGGCCGGGATGCGGGCGCACATCTTCATGCCCAACGACACCCCGGTCGCAAATATTGAAGAGAGCCGGATCGCCGGGGCCGAGGTCACCTTGATCGAAGGCCTGATCAGCGAGGCGGCCGGGATGGCGGGTGAGAAAGCCAAAGCGGAAAACTGGTTCGACGTTTCTACCTTCAAAGAGCCCTACCGGGTGGAAGGCAAAAAGATCATGGGCTACGAACTGGCCGAGACATTTGGCTGGGAGCTCCCGGAGGTCATCGTCTACCCGACCGGCGGCGGGACGGGGCTGATCGGGATGTGGAAAGCCTTTGACGAGATGGCGGCGATGGGCTGGCTGGATAGCGAACGTCGGCCGCGGATGGTCGTCGTCCAGGCGGACGGGTGCGCGCCCGTCGTCAGAGCCTTTGAGGCGGGTGCAGATTTCTGCGATTTCTGGACCGGGGCGCACACGATCGCCTCCGGTCTGCGCGTCCCGAAGAGCTTCGCCGACCAGTTGATCATGCTGACCCTGTACGCCAGCGGCGGGACCGCCGTCGCCGTCAGCGATCAAGCCATCCTGGAAGCCCAGCGCGAGCTGGCCGTGGCCGAGGGGATCTTCGCGGCTCCGGAGGGCGCGGCGACGTTTGCGGCTTTGAAGGTCCTGGCTGCGGATGGATGGGTGGGGGCGGAGGAGCGGGTGGTCCTGTTCAACACGGGGGCGGGGTTGAAGTATATATGACCAGACAGGTCCGCAAGCGATCCACCGAGCGGATCATCGCAACCCCGCAGGCCATCGACCACTCCGCCTGGTCCACCAAGGGCGCCGCGAGCGCCTGAACGGAAACGGATGGAGCTGGTCCCGGCCAACACTCTGACCGCCCTGGGCTTGCTGGCCCGGAGACGGCAGCGCTGCAGGACGGCTACCGCTTCCGCCATTACCCCAGCGAGTTCGCCGAAGATTCAGCGGCGCCGCAGGCCGTCCCCGGCCAGGTTGAATCCCAGCACCGCCAGGCTGAGGGCCAGACCTGGAAATAGCGCCATCCACCACGCCGTACGCAGAAAAGGTTGGGCGTTGCTGAGCATGTATCCCCAGCTGATATTGTTCGGATCCCCCAGGCCAAGAAACGCCAGGCTCGCTTCGGTCAGCATGACCCGACCGACCATCAGCGCGCCGTGAACGATAATGGGAGTGATCGTGTTTGGGAGGATATGTCTGCGGATCGTAAAAATGTGACCGGCTCCGAGCGCTCTGGCAGCCAGGACGAACTCCCGTTCGCGGGCGGAGAGCACCTGGGCGCGGAGCAATCGGGTGCCTGTCGTCCAGGAAGTGAGGCCCAGCACCAGCGTGATGGTCGGCAGCCCCGGCTGGAATAGCGCGATGGCAATCAACGCCAGGAAGAAACGCGGCATCACCTGAAAAAATTCGGTGAAGCGCATCACGGCGTCATCGATCCATCCTCCTGAGTATCCGGAAAACAAGCCCAGCAGGATCCCGAGCGAGTTCGACATCAAAACCGCGGCCATCGCAACGATCAGGGATGTCCGCGCCCCGTGCACGACTCCGGAAAACACATCTCTTCCCAGGTCATCTGTGCCGAAAAGGTGCCCGCTGCCAGGGGCCTGAAACGGCAGGTCGACGCTTTTCCAAGGACTGACCGGGGCGATCACATCCGCAAATACGGCCGACAGGGCGATCGCCCCGATCAGTGAATATCCCAGGATCGAGGCGGGGTTCGGCCGGCGGATCCGTCGGACAGCGCGCGGTTGCCGGGAGAGAGCTCCGGATCCAGCGCGGTCGCCTTCCCGCGGGATCGTTTCGGTCAGGTCAGCGGTCATATTTAATGCGCGGATCGATGTAGACGTAGATGATATCGGTGAGCAAGTTGAACACGATCACCATCCCGCTAATCATAAGAAACATTCCCATCAGGATCGGATAATCGCGATTGATCGTCGCCTCCAGCAAGAGGCGCCCCAGGCCCGGCCATGCAAAAACCGTTTCGGTCAGCACGGCGCCGGTGAATAAATAGCCGACGCGTCCGCCGAGAACGGTGACCACCGGCAGAAGTGCGTTGCGCAGGGCGTGGCGCAGATGCAGGCGCCGATCCGAGACCCCTTTCGCACGCACAGCGGTCGCAAAGGGTTGGGCGAGCGCGTCGATCATCCCGGCGCGGGTCAGACGGGTCACCAGGGCAACCTGTTGAACCGCCAGCGCGGCGGCCGGCAGGGCGAGATGGTGGGCGACATCCACCGCCAGCCGGAAACCGGTATATCTCTCGCGCGCACTGGTCAGCCCATAGATCGGAAACCAGCCCAGCTTCCCCGCCAGGAAGAAGATCATCATCTGGGCGAGCCAGAAAACCGGCAGGGCGTAACCGACCAGTGAGAAGATCGATATTGATAAATCGACCGGTGAGTCCGGTTTTCTGGCCGCGAGCACACCCATGACGATCCCGGAGACGCTGGAAATCAGGAAGGCGGTGCCCATCAGTAGCAGCGTGGTCGGCAGCCGGCTCAGGATAATCGCTGCGACCGGCTGGCCGATCACGTAGGAATAGCCCAGGTCGCCCCGGACCAGGGCGAGCAGGTAAACACCCAGCTGCTCGTAAACCGGCCGGTCCAGCCCGAACTTGGCGCGCATTTCCGAGTAATAGGCCTCGTTGCCGTATTCTCCGGCGAGCGCGATGATCGGGTCGCCCGGCGCCAGGTGGATCAACAGGAACAGGAAAACGATGATTCCCAGCAGCGTGATCGGGATCTGGAAAACGCGGCGGAGCAGGTAATTGCCCAAGAGATCGTTCCACGCCGCGCAGGCGGAAGACGGCAATCGCCGTCTTCCGCCTGCACATTCAAGATCAAAACGTCCTTATCTCAATTGTCGTCACAGTATGCGGCTTCGACGAAATGCCCCGTCCAGGGTTTGAAGCCGTGGCAGGCGGACCGGATCCCGCGTGAGGAATCGGTTTCGACGATCCACCAGTAAGGCAGGTCGTCCAGGAGAATCTCCTGGATCTGGCGGTAGATTTCACCGCGCGCTTCCAGGTCGGCCGTCGCGGCCGCTTCGGCGAACAGCGCATCGATATCCGGGTTCACATAGGCCGCCCCGTTCGAAAAGGGGATCGGGCCGATGTTGTCCGAGACGTACATGCGGCGGACGCCGATTTCCGGATCGGTGTTGTTGCAGTAGGAGATGATGTTCGTGTCGAAGTCACGCTGGTTGAAAACGACGTCCACCGTCACGTCCCTTTCCAGCGGGCGCAGTTCAAGGGCGATGCCGACCGCGGCCAGCTGCTCCCGGAGGACCTCTCCGTACTTGGAGAAGCTGGGGAAGTGGACGAAGTCGACGGTGAAACGGACTCCGTCATCCCCGCGCAGGTAGCCTGCGGCGTCGAGCAACTCCTCCGCCAGGCCGGGATTGTATTCGTAGCTCGGGCCATCCGAAAGATGCGCCCAGGAGATCGAACTGTTAATCGGGGCAACGGCCACTTTGCCCTGGCCGAAGATGACCTGGTCCAGGATCTGCTGGCGGTCGATCGCGTGTGTGAAAGCCTGCCGGACCTCCAGGTGCTGGAACACTTCCCGCTCCAGGTTGAATGTCATCGTCATGATGCAGAAACCGCCGCCCGGACCGGAGGAAGCTTTCAGGATATCCGTGTCCGGTGAATCTGCGATGCGCGGTTCGTCAGGCCCGGGAATGCTCCAGATATAATCCACCTCGCCGGCCTCCAGGGCTTGCAGTTGCGTGCTGGCATCCGGAATAATGCGGAAAACGACTTCATCAGCCTGGGGGAGACCGGGTTTGAAGTAATTCGGATTGCGCACCAGCCGCACTTCGACACCGGGGGTGTAAGAGTCCCACATGAAGGGACCGGTCCCGATTGGGCTGAGATTGGCCTCCGCCTGGGTCGGATCTTCAACATCGCTGTAGATGTGCATGGGCAGGATCGGCGCTTCGGTCACGTCCAGGCGCTGCAGGAGCGGTGCATACGGCCCATTAAAAGTGAACACGACCGTGTTTTCATCCGGCGTTTCGATGCTCGCGAGCACATTTTCCAGGCCGGCCTTCGTGCGGGAATGGAAGTTGAGCAGGATGTTTTCGAAAGTGAACTTCACATCCGCCGAGGTGAACGGCGTTCCGTCGTGCCAGGTGACGCCTTCGGCCAGGTGGAAGGTGTAGACCTTGGCGTCGTCCGAGACCTCCCAGCTGGTCGCCAGGTCCGGGACGGGATTGGCGTTGCCGTCCAGCGCCACCAGGCCATTGAAGATGGAATCGGCGATAACGTGGACGTCGAAACCGGTCGTGATTCCAGGGTTGAAGCTGCCTGGGTCGTTTGAAACCGCGACGACGAGGGTTCCTCCGGCAAACTCAGGCATCAGTTCCTCGGTCGGTTCCGGTTCGACGACCGCCTCGGTCTCTTCATCCACTTCTTCAGTCGGCTCAGTCGTCGCTTCAGGCTCCGGGGAGGCCGTGGTCACCGGGGCGGGCGCACAGGCGCCGAGGAGAAACAGAACCAGGACAAGAAAGAGCGTTGTGAAAAGCCGTTTTCCGTTCATATCGTTCTCCTTTTCCGAATTCCTATAACGAGATCCTTCAGCCGCGTGCTCGTGCGGCGGGGGAAACGAAAAGGAATCAGATGCGCGATTATTAGCCGACTAATAATCGCACCTAAAAAAATTTGGCGGTTCATCCGGTCAGCATCGCTTCGAGCTGCGCTGCCAGCGATTCGATCGCCGCGACGCCCGACGAAAGGCCATTTACATCCAGCGGCGAAGTGCCCAGCAGTGAAGCCTCCGCAACCTTCTCATCGTACGGGATGCTGCTCAACACTTCGAATCCGTGCTTCTCGCTGAACTTCCGAATCGCCTGCGCTTCCATCTCGGTCCTGACCTTGTTCGCGACCACAAAGACCCTGGGGATGCCCAGCTCTTCGGCCATACCCGTTACGCGCGCTGCGGTTTCAAGCGACTTGAAATACGGCTCGGCGATTACGAGCATCACATCCGAACCGCGCGTGGTGGCGCGGCTGAGGTGTTCGACTCCGGCTTCCATGTCGGTCACCATGACGGTGCGATCCTGGGAAGGATGCGAGGTGAGAATGCCACGCACGGTGGCATGCGCCCAGCACGCTCAGCCCTTTCCGGCATGATCGATCCGCTTCATCGAGAGCAGTCGTACGCCGTCCGCGGCCAGCAAGCCGTAGTTTTCGACAATGTTTTCAACCGTATCCGTGAGCACGCGCTCCTTCTTGCCCTCATCGTCTACGACCTCCGTCAGGAGGTCCGGCGACAGGATCGGGACCTCGGGCATTTCGTCGTGCGGGATGCCGAGCATCATCCCCAGACTGGGGTTGCTGTCGCCATCGATGGCGATGACCGGATATCCTTTCCGGGCGTAGATGCGGGCGAGCAATCCCGCCGTCGTCGTCTTCCCGGACCCGCCTTTCCCTGCTATCGAGATCTTCATGAAAGCCTCCGTTTCACAATGGTGATCGACGGATGGTCGGGATCACCCGCCGCATCCACAACCGCTGCAGCTGCATTTCCCGCTGTACACGGCCCGCTCCAGCTGATAGAGGCGGGACAGAATGACGGTTTCCTGCTCGGCCAGGTCCTCGAAAATCTCGGGCATAAGGGTCACCAGTTTGACCTGGTGCTCCAGGGATGGGCTTTCGATGCCCCGCTCCCAAAATGAAACCGTCCCCTGAGTCACGCCCAAGCGACCGGCCAACTCGACCTGGGTCCATTTCCGCCTGTCTCGGGCGGATCGGATTGCCTTTGGGAAGAGAAAAGATTTATCCGTCATCGGACCCTCCATCTTCACCCGGGCTTCAACCCCCGGGATCTCCGGATATGGAAGCCGGACATGGTCAGCAAATTCTCGGCAGCGGATCGCCCACGAGCATATCCAGAACACGTGTTCCACCGATTTCGGTTCTCAGAAAAACCATCCCCGGCGGTTCCGCCTGCACTTCCCCGATCACGACTGCTGCTTTCCCGAACGGGTGGGACCGCATCGCCCGGAGGGCATCCGCTTCCGATTCAGGGGGAACGACACAGATCAATTTGCCTTCATTGGCGATTGTGAGCGGATCGATGCCCAGGATCTCGCAGGCCCCCCGCACCTGCGCACTGACCGGAACGGCCTTCTCGTCGATCGCGATCCCGACCCGAGCGTTGAGAGCGATCTCATTGAGGCTGGTTGCCACGCCGCCGCGCGTCGGGTCCTTCAGACAGCGCGTCTCCGGCGCAGCTTCAAGCAGCCGGGCTGCCAGCTCGTGCAACGGCGCGGTGTCGCTCCGGACCTCCATCTCCATTTCCAGGGCTTCCCGGGCCATCATGACGGCGATCCCGTGGTCACCGACCGACCCGCTGAGCAGGATCCGGTCGCCGGGCCGGACGTTAAAAGCAGACAGGTTAAACCCCGGATCGATCAGCCCCACACCGGCGGTATTGATGTAAAGCTTGTCGGCGCTGCCACGGTTGACGACTTTCGTATCGCCTGTGACGATCGGGACGCCGGCTTCGCCTGCCGCATCCCGCATAGATTCCAGGACGCGGCGCAGGTCGGCGATCGGCAGGCCTTCCTCGAGAATCAGGCTAACCGACAACGCCAGGGGGCGCGCACCCGAGGTGGCCAGATCGTTGAGCGTACCGTGGATGGCCAGCTTTCCGATGTCCCCGCCGGGAAAGAAGAGCGGGTTGACAACGTACGAATCGGTCGTGAAGGCAAGCCGCAGCCCGGAGCCGTTTATAGCCAGAACGGCTGCGTCGTCCATCCTGTCCAGGACCGGATTCGAGAAAGCCAGACCGATCAGACCCTCGACGAGGTTGTGCGTTGCCTTCCCACCGGAGCCGTGGCTCATCGTGATGGTCTCATCGCGCAGATAGAATTTACCGCGCCGGAAATCGCGCACCTTTTCGATCTTTTCCAGGGCCTCGTCCAGGGATTGTGATTTAACCATATCGGTTCGCCTGCCCTCGTCGACGCCTCAATCTCCCGGATCCAGTTGAATTCGGCGCTGCGTGGTCATCGAGTAGCGTCCATAGTTGTAATATGCTGCACAGGCCCCCTCCGGAGAGACCATGCAGGTCCCGATCGGCGTTTCAGGGGTGCAGGCGGTCCCGAACACCCGGCATTCCCAGGGCTTGATCACGCCCTTGAGCACTTCCCCGCACTGGCAGGCCTTGGGATCGGCCACCCGCAACCCGGGAACTTCGAACTGCACCTCGGCATCCCAGGCGGCGAACGCCGACCGGAGCTTGAGCGCGCTCTGCGAGATAAAACCCAACCCGCGCCACTCGAAGAACGGGCGCAGTTCCATCGTCTCGCGGATGACCTCCAGACCTTTGAGGTTCCCGTCCTGCCGGACGATCCGGTTGTACTGATTTTCAACCTCGCAGCGGTCTTCATCGAGCTGTTTCAGGATCATGTAGATGGCCTGGATGATGTCCAGCGGTTCGAAGCCGGCGACGACGACCGGCTTGTGATACTTTTCGGCAACGAACCGGTAGGGGCGCAGCCCGATGATGGTCGACACATGACCGGGTCCGATAAAACCGTCCAGGCGGAGGTCGGGGCTGTCCAGGATCGCTTTCATCGCCGGGATGATCGTGACGTGGTTGCAAAAGACGAAGAAGTTCGGCAGTTTCTCCGCCTGAGCTCTCAGCAGCGTGACGGCGGTCGCGGGAGTGGTCGTCTCGAAACCGATCGCATAGAAAACGATGTCCTTCGCAGGGTGTTCGCGGGCGAGCTTGAGGGCGTCCAGCGGGGAGTAGACGAAGCGGACGTCGGCCCCCGCCGCACGGGCGTCAAGCAGACTGCCGTTCGCACCGGGGACGCGCATCATATCGCCGAACGTCGTGAGGATGACGTTTGGCGTCTTTGCGATCGCGATCGCGTCGTCGACGCGCCCCATCGGGATCACGCACACCGGGCAGCCGGGACCGTGGACCAGGTCGATATTCCCAGGCAGGATATCTTCGATCCCATGTTTGTAGATGGTGTGGGTGTGTCCGCCGCAGACTTCCATGATCTTGATCGACCGGTCAGCGCTCAGTCGTTTGATTTCGGCGGTGAGCTTCTTCACCAGGTCGCTTCGACGGTATTCATCGACGAATTTCATGACGCATTCAACCTTTCATGGACCAGCGCCCAGAGTGTGTGGTAGATCGTTGCATGGACCTCCTGGATACGTGGGATGTAGGTGGAATGGACGATCAGGCAGTGATCCAGCCCGAGCCGCGCCATTTTTCCGCCGTCATAACCGGTGATCCCGATCGTTCGCAGACCCATGCTTTGTGCCCTTTCGAGACCGGTCGTCACATTGCGGGATTCCCCGCTGGTCGAAAACCCCAGCACTGCGTCCCCCTCGCGGCCGAAGGCGATGATCTGGCGGGTGAAAACGTTGTCAAAACCGACGTCGTTGCCGACACCGGTCACCACCCCGATATCGTTGGCCAGACAGACAGCCGGCAGGGGCCGGCGTCCCGGACCCGGGTTGACGAGGTCCGCCGCAGCATCCTGCGCGTCCGTCGCGCTGCCGCCATTGCCGAACGTCAGCAGCTGGCCTCCGGAGGCGAACACGCCGGCCAGCGCCGTTGCGGCTGCAACGAGTGCATCCCCGTAATGACACCAGAAGTCCGTTCGCATCCGGGCGACCTCTCCGGCTTTCTGAAGGGTGGACGCCTGCAGCCCCGAAAGAACGGCTTCCAGCGAGCGGGCCGGCTCCTCCTGAAGGAACGGGTAGAGGAAATCAGAAGACGAGTCGCCCAATTTAGCCTTCCGCCCGCGGAACCCGGGCGATCGCAAAGCCCGTGTGGATCAGCAAGACATCGCCAACAGACACCGAGTCGACCAGATCGATCGCGATTTCCCGCTCCCCGGCAGGCATGGCAACCCTGGCCAACTCGTCGGAAAGCAGCGCGATCACACGCCCTTCGACGCCTTCATCGGCGCAGACGGAGCAGGATTCGTCCGGCCCGGGAAGGCACACCGCCGTTTGGTGGTTGAAGTCATCCATCGTCGAAAACCTTATGCTCGAAAAATACATGAACCAGCTCCCAGAGGATGTGGTAGAGCGTCTCGTGCGTTTCCTGGACCACGTCCGGGTCGTCAACCGCGACGGTGAAACGGAAATCCGGTTCCATTGCGCCGGTTTGATCGGCACGGCCGCCGGTCAGGGCAATGGTCAGCATATTGAGCCCGGCAGCGGCGGCCAGACCGGCGCCGACGGCTGCGTCCTGCCCTCCCGGGTCGATTCCCATGGCGATGTCTTCCGGCCGGCCGAGGGCTTCAATCTGGCGAGTATAGACCATGTCCAATCCTTCCATGGCGGCAATCCCCTGTGTGGCAGCCAGGTCTGAGCCCAGCGCAACCGCCGGCAGAGCACGCTTCCCCACGATGACGGGGTGGACGAACTCCACAGAAATATGCAGGGCGTCCGTGACGGCGTTGCCTGCACCGAAGGCCAGGAGGCGGCCGCTGCGTTGAAACCGCCGCGCCATCTCCAGACAGGCCAGTGAGATCTGCACCGCTTCTGCTTCGAAAAACGCCGTGGAGACCGCGTTGGTGCGGCGAAATCGGGCCTCAGCCAACGCGTTCAAACCGATCGCCAGGTTTTCGGCGGTCACTCGATCCGGCTCCGCATCAGGCTGTCCATCTCGTCCGTGTATTCCTGACCCAACCTTTCCAGAAACTTGAGCGTCTCCACTGCCTCCTTCTCGTCGATGATGCTCAAGGCGAATCCGACGTGAACCAGGACCCAATCGCCCACCTCAAGTCCATCTGGAAGCACCAACCCGACGTTTACGTTTCGCCGCACACCGTTGACGTCGATTTTGGCGATATGGTTGGTCTCGTCAACAAATTCAACGACCCTTCCGGGTATCCCTAAACACATAAGCGCTCCTTCAGCCGCGCATTTGCGACGGCAGCCTGGCCGAGCGCCAATCCGCCGTCGTTGGCGGGGACGCGCCGGTTGACGTAAAGTCCAAATCCTCTCTCATCCAGCGCGGTCGTCGTCCGGGTCAGCAGCAGCAAATTCTGAAATACCCCTCCGCTCAGGGCGACGCGGTTGACCCCGGTTTGCCCGCGCAGCTGCTCACAGATCTCTGCAACCAACCGTGCGACCCCGTTATGAAAGCGGGCCGAAATCCGTGATATGGGAATTTTCTCGACAATGTCTTTGAGCAGCGCGTCGAAAACCGGCGCGGGGCTGATTTCGCCGCCGGCTCCAGTCTCAAATGTGTACGCACCCTGCTCCTGAGGGTCCGCCAGCGCTTCGAGCTCCATGGCGGCCTGCCCTTCGTAATGCACCTCCTGACGGACCCCTGCCAGCGCAGCCACGGCATCGAACAGGCGGCCCATGCTGGAGGTGAGGGGACTATTGAGCGATCGCCGCATCATCATGCGCATGACCTTCCAGGCTTCCAGGTCAATCCGGCGTGTAAACGCCGGGGCCCATTCCGGCCAGCTCTCGCCCTGCAGCTGTTCCAGCCAGGCAGCGGCCATTCGCCAGGGTTGGCGGACGGCCTGCTCGCCGCCGGGCATGGGGACCGCGGCGAGGTGGGCCAGCCGTTCGAACCCGCGAAAGTCGGCGAGCAGGAACTCCCCGCCCCAAACCGTCCCATCCGGTCCATATCCCGAGCCGTCGAAGGCCACCCCGATGACGGGTTCGTTCAGGCCGTTCTCTGCCAGCACCGAGGCGATATGGGCGTGGTGGTGCTGAACCGGGACCCGTTCCGCAGTCCCCGCCCGGCGGGCGGCCCACTGGGTGCTGAGATAGTCGGGGTGCAGGTCGTGGGCGATCCATTGCGGATCGATTTCAAAAAGGCGTTCGAAATGGCTGATGGCCATTTCAAAAGACCGCAAGGTCTCCAGATTCCCGAGATCCCCGATATGCTGGCTGAGAAACGCGTGCCCACCACGTCCCAGGCAAAACGTATTCTTCAAATGGCCGCCCACGGCGAGACCGGGCCGGTCGAAACCGGGTTCGATCCGGAGAGGGCGTGGCGCCCAGCCCCGGCTACGGCGCAGAAAAAGGATTGACGGCCGGTCCGGCGTGCGATCTGACACCGGGAGTGGAAGCACCCGGACGACGGAGTCATCGCATCGGATATGGATGGCGCGGTCGTGCGTGAGGAATGCGTCAGCACAACCAGCCAGCTGATTGAAAGCCGCTTCGTCCTGATAGGCGATCGGTTCGCCGCGGAGATTTCCTGAGGTCATCACCAGCAAGTCCGGCGTGGATGAACCTTCAAAACGATGAAAAAGCATGTGGTGCAGGGGCGTGTACGGGAGCATCACCCCGAGAGTCGTCTGTCCCGGCGCAACCTCCGACAAGAATTCCACCCCGGATTGTTTTTCAAGCAGGACGACCGGACGGCGGCGATCGAGGAGCGTCTCGCGCTCCGCATCGGTCATCCGGCAGACTTTCAAGACGGCTTCCGGACCGGCGGCCATCACGGCAAAAGGTTTATCTTTCCGCCCCTTCAAGATCCGAAGCCGGCGAACCGCTTCCGCATTCCGAGCATCGCAGGCCAGATGATAACCTCCGAGACCCTTGACGGCGAGAACCCTGCCCTCCGTCAGCATACGCTGCACCTCCGGCAGACACCGCCCTTCTCTGACGCCTGGGCGCCCTTTCGCAGTGAAACGCAGTTCCAGGTGCGGTCCGCAGGCCGGGCAGGCCACCGGCTGGGCGTGAAACCGCCTGTCCGCAGGATCCTCATATTCCCTGCGGCAGTCCGGACACATCGCGAAATCTGCCATCGTGGTGGCGGGGCGATCGTATGGAAGCTCCCGTACGATGGTAAAACGCGGCCCGCAGCTTGTGCAGTTGGTGAACGGATAAAGGAACCGGCGGTCGCCTGGATCGAAGAGCTCCCGCAGACAGTCTTCACAGGTGCCCACATCCGGCGACAGGAAGGTGGAACGCCGGACGTCTCCGTTGCTGGCGGCGATGTGGAAGTCGGTAGCCGGATGCCCATTCAGCGGGATCGTCTCGACGACGACGGCGTCCAGCTCTGCAAGCGGCGGGGTCTGCGTTCGGAGGGTCTCCGCGAACCGATCGAGGACGTCCGGCTCGCCTTCGGCTTCGATCAGAACACCGGCGGCGTCGTTTTGCACCGACCCGCGCAGCCCAGACCGGGTCGCCAGTTCGTACACGAACGGCCGGAAGCCCACTCCCTGCACGATCCCGGTGATGCGGATCCTGCGTCTTTCCATTTCGGTCATGCCGACCGGTCCTCCGGATCCATGGAAAGCCGGTCGACCAGGGAAACGACCTGGTCCAAGGCCTTTTCGACCGATTCTGCGACCGGAGCGGAGAGGCCGATTTCGAAGTCGTCGCAGCGTTCAGGCTGGCAGCCTACGATCCAGGTCTTTTCGGGCAGAACGCCCAGGGCCTTCGCCAGGATCAGCGCCCGCTCGGGCGTGGTGTAGTGCATGTCGGCCAGGAAATCCCGGCGGACGGCTTCCGGCATCTCCTCCAGCACCGGGACTTCCGCCTCCAGGAGGAAGATCTGGCCCGGCTCGCCGTTCCGTTCGGCCGCGTCCAGGATGAGGAGGACGTCGTACCGGGGCGGGCCGATCAGATCCTGCACCAGGCTGATGCCCCCGATGCCGAACTCTCTAACCGAGGCGTTCCCGGGCAGGTCGACGTCCTCGAGACGCCGGGCGAGGCGCACGCCGAACCCGTCGTCCTGCCGGAGCACGTTGCCCATCCCGGCAATGAGGATTCGGGGGGATCTCCCGTTCTGCGCTTTCATCCGGCGCTTCCGGCCGCCATGACCGGCGGGCGGGCGGGCACGTTGACGGCGACCCGGATCTCACCGTCGACGAGCGCCACGGGGTAAACCGGGAGCCGGGGTTCATCCGGCCGGCCGGCCGGATCCAGACAACGTCCGGTCCGGAGGTCGTACTGCTCGCCGTGCCACGGACAAGCGATCGCCGTCCGGGTCAGCCGGCCGCCAGACAATGGGAGCATCGATCCGGGGCAGACCTCACCGACGGCGTAGACCTCGTCGTCTACCCGAGCCAGCAGGATGCGAGCGCCCTCCAGAACGACACCCCGGACCGCGCCTTCCGGGAGGTCTTTCTCCCTGGCGACCGATTTGAATTCGGGGCCGCGGATCATCCCGGATGGATCCATCCCATCGAAAGAGATCAATCCGCCGGGGGAGGCTCGGCCGAGATCCAGGGAGGCGGGCCGGCTGGGCTCCGGCTCGTGAACGACCACCTCTTCGAAAGCCGAAAAATGCTCCCGCAACACATTGACCACGCCGCGCCGGACCGTCAGGAGCGAACCCGGGCAGTCCCGGCAGGCCCCGCCCATTTCGATGTGGACAACCCCGCCATCGACCTGAAGCAGGTTGAGCGTCCCGCCGTGGGATTCGATATATGGACGCACCAACGAGAGGGCCTTTTCCACCCGGGACTCGACCTCCGGATGGGGCAGGATGTCGTACAGATCCAGGGCAGTCTGGAGCAGACGATCGGTTTGGGCTGCCTCGACGAGCAGATGGCCGGCGCTGCGATCATTGAGATAAGCAGCCAGCCGCTTGAACGCTTCGCGATGAAGGGCATCGAGGCTCTGGAGCAGCGCGAACACGGCTTGGCGGGTGCGCTCATCGGGATGGTCCATAAACGCCGCGATCAGGCCGTTGAGATGATCGAGCAGATCATCCAGGGGGACGTGCTGGCCGTTCGTTCCCGTTCCCTGGGTCATCGGTCGACAGGCGGAGCCGCGCCTTCAATGCGTGTGGCCATCGTTTTCCTGACGGTTCGTGCAGTTCTCGAGGTTCCCGGTCGCGTGACAATCACAATCGGCGCTGCACTCTCCATGAGCCGGTTTCGTCATCCCCGAGAAGGCATCCTCGAAACGCCTGGCGCCTTCTTTGCGCCCAAATTCCGTGAGGCGGAAGGTATCCGGCGCAGGCTCGTCGAGCAGGCCTACGCGCAGCATGTACGCGAAACACGTTTTCAGCGCGGGCGCATCCGGGGTGAGAAAGGGACGCAGGTCCTCGCTTTTGAACTCGTCCCCGAAGCCTTCTCCCTGGAACCAATAGGCGATCTGCAAGATTTCATCCTGCCAGAAAAGGGTGTCGATCGGGTCGGATTTTTCGTTCATGACAGGTTTCAACGCCGCTTCCCGGATGGTTTCCAGGATCTCTGCCAGGCGGCTTTCGATCTCCGGCGTCAGATCCTCCCCCCAGCGTTCTTCCGCGGGTTCGATCTCGATCACGCGTAGGTCTTGCGGCCAGATGCCGAAATGCTCGCCGAGGACGAGCAGGTTGTCCAGGCTGACAACGCCGGTGACGGCTTCCCCGACGCGGGCCTGGATCTCCTCTTCATCGGGAAGTTCGTGCCCCCAATCGATTACGGTCACGGTTCCCGGAGGCCGGCCGCGTTCCACGGCGCTGAACAGGACGACCCGGTCGTAATGCTCCAGCGCTGCCTGAAACCGCTGAACGACGGCGATCGGTCCAAAGCTCAGATCGTGATCGATTTGCACTCCCGGCGGCCAGACAAACTCCTCCAGATGGGTGTTGAGCAGCGGGCCGATCGAATAATCGCCCAGGTTGTGATACCCGACGCCTCCAATGAGGATTTTCACGCGACTCGGCCGGTCACTCCACACCGCACGCACAGGTATTGACTTCCCGGGTGACGACGAGCGGGCTGCCGTCCAGGTGGATGTGCGTGGTGCAGGGCATGCAAGGGTCGAAGCTGCGGATCGTGCGCAGGATGTCGATGCCCTTGTAATCCTCCGGGGAGGAAAAATTTTCGAGAATGGGGGTGTTCAGGACGGCTTCCTCGTACGGGCCGGGGTTGCCCCAGGGATCGCGCGGGGAGGCGTTCCAGGTGGAGGGGGTCAGGATCTGGTAGTTTTCCAGCGCTCCGTCCCGGATCACGGCGTGGTGGGTCAGATAGCCGCGCCCGGCCCCCCAGAACCCGACGCCGATCTGCCGGCCTTCCTTGGGTGGGGTGAACGGGGTGTGCACGCGGGTTTCCCCTTTTTTCATCAGGTCCATGGCGATCATCCAGTTGTCCATCGCCACCATCGCGGTGTACGGGATGCAGTACGCCCTGCCCCGGTTACGTTCGAAGGCGTTCCAGTCCGAAGGAATCCGCCATTCCAGCTCGGCTTCGGGTTTTGCCGCGCGGGGCACGACGATCCGCAGGCTGTCGCCGGTCGGTTCGATGAATCGTTTATGCGGGAAAACCCCTCCGGCGGCGGTGAGCCACATCCGGGTGGTGGACTCCGCCTCCATCGCCTGGCGGTCCCAACGAGGAGCCGTGTCCCAGGTGTAGCGGTCGCGCCAGCTCTGGCCGGTCGGGCGCGGCCGGGTCTCCTTGTTCCACATGTGATTGGGGCTGAGCGGGGCGCCCAGCGGATCGGTCGGGAACTCGTGCCCGCTCCAGTTCTCGTAATACGAGTGTTCAACGAATTCTTCGATCCCGATATTCATGTTCTGGAGACGGGTAGTGACCACCTCCCCATCCACGAGCACCCCCGGGGTGGCCCAGCGGCGCTCGCCCCACTCGTTGCAGTTTTCATAGGTTGCATCGTAGGCCTCCGGGTCGTCCCAGATCCCGGAGTCGATCATATTGGCCGGCCGCTTCCCCACCTCCCTGTAACGTGGATCCACATCGTAAAAGAAATCGCACAGATCGTCCCAGATCGCGACCACTTTCTGGCTGTAATCGAAGAACTGCTGCAGCCGCTGAAAGTACTCGTTCATGACCGTCAGGTTCAGGGTGGTCTGCATCCCACCCGGGATAACCGTTTCCGGGTGCGGATACTTGCCGCCGATCGTCACGTAGGCTTCCCGGGCCACCCGGGTCATGTGGAGCGCCTCCAGGTACAGGCTGCCGGTGAGCGGGTTGAGGTCGGTCATGATCTCACCGATGTTTCGATAACCGTGGGCGTTCGATCCGGGGGCCGAGGTCTGACGGGCGCGCTCGAAAATCTCGGGATTGGTCTGCTTCAGAATCGACTCGGAATAATCCGGACCGGCCAGCAGGAACAGGTGCAGCGGATGGTCGTACAGGAACTCCATCGACAGCAGCATGTTGCGGATCACGATCCCGAGCGGCGGCGGCTTGACCGGGAAGGCCATCTCCATCGCCAGCGCGGAGGTTGCCGAATGAACGCCGCCGCAAACGCCGCAGGCCCGGCTGCTGATAAAAGCAGCATCCCGCGGATCGCGGCCTTTCAGGATGACTTCATAACCCCGGAAGAGGGTCGCAATTGAATTGGTGGAGATGACCTTCCTGTTCTCCAGGTCGACGACGCTGTGAAAGGCGAGCGCGCCCGCCACGCGCGTGACCGGATCGAAATCGACGTTCTGGATAAAGCCGTTGCGGGCCAGTAATTCTTGCACCTTGTCTTCCTGGTCGGCCAGGGAGACCGTCGTGTATTCGTAAGGATTGGCCAGGCCCTCTTTTAAATATGGCTTGCCGTTCTCATCGAACTCCACAGGGAGGTTCTTGAAGCACATCGCGGTTCTCCTTAACGTTTGAGCAGCGCAGCGACCGCTCCCAGGTGGCCGTTGACCGCCGACAACCCTTCCAGCAGGCTGCTCAGCGCACCGTTGATCGTGGTCAGTTTTCCCTCCAGCGGCTGGGTATCCTGCCGGATCCGGTCGAGGCCGTCGGCCAGCTCGTAGAGGCTCCGGTTGGCTCGCCGGAGATGGACGATGATCCCGACCAGGTAAACGACGAGAACGAGGACGACGATCAGGATGACCCCCAGGGTGATATAACCCAGCAACAGCGCCATCGCTTATTCCTTCCCGTTGCCGCCGACGCGCGCCGACAGCGTGGTCTTGATCGTTTCCGCGTGTGTGTTGATCATGCCGGCCGTGTCCAGGATCCGGCCGGCGATCTCGACGGTGTCATCCAGGGCGGCGATATGTTGCGTGTTCCCGGCGATCCCCACCCCGGCATCGCGCATCTCCCCCATGTAGCGCGCGATATATTTGGCCGCATTCAGGACCCGCTGAAGCAGGAACACGATCAACGGGAGCACGACCAGGACGGCCGCCAGCAGGGTGATGATCCAGATGGTGTAGACCCCATCAGGGATTACCGGACCTTCTTGCAGGAACGGGGCCGCCGTCATGTTGCACGCTCCTGCTGCCGGACGACGGCGTCAATCGTGCTGCTCAGATGGGCGTCCGTCTGCTGCAGACCGCCGGCGATCTCCGCCAGGGTTTCATTGAGCCGGGTGACTTCCCCGGGGAGGTGACCGGTTTCGGTCTCGATCGCCCGCAAACCCAGCCGCAGCTTGGCCAGGAAGCTGTCCGGATCCCCGCCGATAGTTTCCAGGGTCCGGGCGATCAGGACCAGATACACGGCCAGCACGGTGAAGAACGCCACGACGACGATGGCAGAAAGGATCGTCAGAAAAACAAACATGACCGCCTCCTCAGTTCGTCTCGAGCACGCAGGCCGGGCAACCCGGACAACCGTCCGCGTGCTGCTCGATGGCCTGCGCCCCGCCGACGATCTCGACCGCGACGTCCAGGATGCGGCGGGCCTTGCGATTAGTCTCCATCAGCATCGGGATGTGGATGGTGTTATTGGCGACCTGCTTGCCCGTCGTCCAGATCTCTCCGGCGACGGAAAGGATGGAACGCCCGGTCCGCAGGATAAGCGTCAGCAGGAGGGCGACGACGAGGGCGACGACGAGGAGGATCGCGATGGAAGCCCCCCATACGGTCAGGACGGCAGCGGTCGACATGTTCAGACCCTCTCTCGCTGGATATCGGCGTCGTGCAGCGCCTGGGCGATCTCCCCGGCATTTCCCAGGATCGCCTCTGCCCCGCCCAGAAGATCGGTCGCCGTCTGATTCGTTTCCTCAAGTGCCCAGATCACTTGCGTGTTATCCCGGATCTCCCTGACCAGGTCGAGCGCGATCCCGGCGCCTGTTTCGATGCTCCGGGCCGTGATCAGGATGGCGAGCAGCAAGGCGGCTGCGATGAAGACCACGACCGCAGCCACTCCCAGCCAGAGATACCAGTACGAAAAAAGCTGTGCGTCGTCCATCGTATGCCTCCGGGTCAGTCGCGTTTCTTCTGTCCGCTACCATACGACTTCATCTTCTCGTAGAAATAGTGCGCCACCCGGCTGATCGGGCTGGGTGTCGGCAGATGACCCCAACCGGTCGAAACCTCGCTCTTATTCCCCCAGTGGGTCTCCCGGTTCTGAAATTGCATCGTCATCTGCCTCAAGGGCCGGATGACCAGGCTGTAGGTCCTCGAGGCCGTCGAGGAAAGAAAGACGCCCGGGGGTTTTTTATAGAACGGGGTGAACCGGTCCGGGAAACCCGGCATCGTGCAGCCGATGCAGATGCCGCCCGTGTTCATGCAGCCCCCCATGTGGTTAATTGCACCGCGGGACGTGATGTTGCACTGAACAACCGGGCCCCAGCAGCCGATCTCCACCAGGCACTCTTCATCGCCGTAATGCTCCGCAAAGGAGCCCTCTTCGTAATGCCCGCCCCGGACGCACAGTTGATGCACCGTCTGGCTGAACAGCCAGGCCGGGCGGCCCAGCTCGTCGAATTCGGGGAGAGGGCCCAGGCCGTTGAGAAACAGCAGCACCGCCACGATTGTTTCGGTGAAGTTGTCGCCGATAGGCGAGCAGCCTGGAATGTTGACGACCGGCAGGCCGAGCGCGCTGCGAAAGTCGGGACCGAGGAAATCCATCACGCTCATCGATCCGGTCGGATTGCCGACCGCGGCCGGTACGCCGCCCCAGGTCGCACAGGTGCCGATGGCGATCACCGCTGCGGAGCCTTCCGCCATTTCCCTGAGCCACTGGGCCGTTGGCACCGGTTGGGGACCGTCTTCACCCTCCCGGACTCCCAGTCCCGCCCAGTACCCTCCGGTTTGAGCCGCGATGGCCTCATCCGCAATGGAGCCCTCATAAATCACGACGTAGGGATCGTTCAGTTCTCCCTCGACGGCCAGTTCGAAATTGCGGACGAACTCGTGTCCGGCCTCAACGGACAGAACCGGGTGATGGAGGATTACCTTCGGCAACCCCGGCAAACCGCCGGTCAGCAGCGCCTCAATCGGCGGATTGGTCGCGCCGGCGGCGGCGATCGTGCAGCCGTCGCAACTCATCCCCGCTAACCAGAAGGCGTGAATAATCTTGACCGGGCCGGTATTGAACTTATTCTCCTGCAGCTGGGGTTCGGTGTTGCGGACAGCCTCCGCGGTGGAGGTGAGCAGATGTTCCGGGGGCAGACCCTCCGCAAACGGCGCGCTGCGCCATTCCATCGGCTTTGCTTCGGGATCGATCGACGGGGCTTCCGGTAGTGCCATGATTTTCTCCTGACTCATCGCTCCCACATGGTCGACTGCGGGATTCACTTGCCAATCGTTCAACCACCGAATCGCGGTGTGATAAGAGAAATCCAGCCGATCCTGCGGGGTGGATCGCTAACGGATGCTATCTGGACAAGTTAGAACAATGATTGCTCACCTGTTTATAAAGCTTTAAGAAAGATTCAAGAAGGTAAGAAGGGACCAATTCTCAATGGTCTGCGTGTATTGTACCACCAAGCATTTCACAGCCGTCATCGTTACATTAATGGGTTGAAGGATGGTCAGAAATACATGAGATTGAGCAGCATATGTATTTTCGCTTAACGCTGGAGCATATATCAGGTGACGGCAACACACCCAGTCCGCACCTTTTACCTTTTAAAAGGAGATCTCATGCATTCCGCCAAAATTCAGCTGCTCACGTCCGTCTCTCTGATCATCCTCGCTCCGCTCGCCCTGTTCAGTGCTGGACCGGCCCAGGCGCAGAACATCAGGGCGCCCGGAAAAGCAACCGCCGGCGTTTTCAGCCCGGAAACGCCTCTGGCGCTTCCGGTCGTCGGTCCCGTGCCGTGCGACGAGGCGACCGGTCTGGCCGGGCCCTTCCCCTGCAAGAACGTCGACCTGCTCGGCTACATCCCAGCCAACGTCTTTGGCGGTTTCACCACCGCCGACATCTGGGGCTGGACCGACCCGGAGACGGGCCGCGAGTACGCCCTGGTCAGCCACAGCATGGCCACCTCGTTCGTCGACGTCAGCGACCCGGTCAACCCGGTCCTGGTCGGCGAGCTGCTCGCGCCGGTGCCCAACGTGCTCTGGCGAGACGTCAAGGTTTACAAGGACCACGCCTACATCGTAGGGGACGGCGACTTCGTCCTGCCGCACGGGATCCAGGTTTTCGACCTGACGCAGCTGCGCGGCCTGTCCGGTCCGCCGGTCGTCTTTGAGGCCACCGCCCGCTATCTCGGCGTCGGGAACACCCACAACTTCGCCATCAACGAGGACACGGGGACCGGTTTTGCCGTCGGATCCAACACCTGCCGCGGTGGTCTGCACATGATCGATCTGAACAACCCGCCTACGCCGACTTTCCTGGGCTGCTTCAGTGGCGACGGCTACACGCATGACGTCCTGTGCGTGATCTACCACGGACCCGACGCCGAACACCAGGGGCGCGAGATCTGTGTCGCCTCAAACGAGGATACCCTTACCATCGTCGACGTCACCGATAAGGCCAACCCGGTCATGCTCGCCCGCCAGGGCTATGCCGGGCACGGCTACACCCACCAGGGAGACTTTACCGACGATCACGCCTTCTTCATCCTCGGTGACGAGCTCGACGAGATGAACAACGGCCACAACACCCGCTCCTACCTCTGGGACCTGACCGACCTCGACGCCCCCGTCCACTTCGCCACCTACACCGGCCCCTCCACCTCGATTGATCACAACCTGTTCATCGTCGGGGACTACGTCTTCGAGTCCAATTACACCTCCGGACTGCGGATCCTGGACAATTCCGAGATCACCGTCGGCGTCCTGACCGAGGTCGCCTTCTTCGACACCCACCCGGCCAGCGACGTGGCCGGGTTCGCCGGCGCCTGGAGCAGCTACCCGTACTTCGCCAGTGGGATCGTCATCGTCTCGAACATCGAGGACGGCCTCTACATCCTAAAACCCGACCTGCCCGGGTTCCCCGCGCCGCCGGCCTCAGATGTGCAGGCCACCGGCGGCGGATGGTTGGCCACCGCCGGCCAGAAGAAGATCAACTTCGGCTTCGATGTCGATAACACCGGCGGGAAACTCGCCGGGGAGATCCAGTTCAACGACAGGAACGCGGGGGTCAAGATCCACATCACGACCCTGACCGGCCTTAAGGAAGGCAGCGCCGCCTGCGGTTCGCTGACGCCGGGCGAGCGTGTGGCCGAGCTCACCGGCGATGGCTACTTCAACGGCGGCGAGGCGTCTTTCCGGGTCTGCGTTTCCGATAACGGCGGCCCGCGCGACGGGGGCGACGGGCTCTTCCTGGAATGCACCACCGGCTGCGCCTACACCAGCGTCGGATCCGCCCTCGACAACACGATCGACGGCGGCAACATCCAGGTCTCGGTCTCGCCCAATGAACCCGCAGGCGACTCCGAACCCGCCACGCTGATTCTCGACCCGGTCCTGCTCACCGAAGGCGTGATCGGGCAGCTTCAGACCTTCACGGTCCATGTCTACGACCAGGATCAGCAGCCCCTGGCCGGCGTCGAGGTCTCCTTGACACGCACATCCGGGAACGGGAGCGTGACGGTCTTTTCAGCCGTCACTGACCTGACCGGGACGGCCGTCTTCACGGTCCTCAACCTGGCCCAGCCGGTCGAACTGGTCGCGAACGCCGGAGAGGCGGAGTCCAACCCCGTCCAAATTGAACCGCTCCTGAAGTGAGACAGTGGGAAATACCGATTACGAGCGGGGCTTCACCTCCGCTCGTAATCGGTTTTCCCAAAAACCTACAATCTGTTTTTCGGAGGTTGAAATGAAACGCAAATTCGCCGTCCTGATCCTGATCGCCCTGATCGCCATGCTGGTCCCGGCTTCGGCCGGGGCTTCCGGCGTCCCAGCCTGGCTGCGGCCAGGCCCCGGTTCGGTCGTCAACGCCGCCCTGATCGGGGACGAAGCCGACGTTTACGTGGTCGTTTTCCAGGCCCCGGCGTTGGCGACCTACCAGGGCGAGGTCCCCGGCCTGGCCGCCACCAATCCCGAGGCGCTCGGGGAGGTCATGCTCGACCCCGCCAGCGAGGCCAGCCAGGCCTACCTGGCCTACATGGCCGAGTACCAGGACGCCCGCCTGGCGGCGATAGAGGCCGCGCTGGGGCGCTCGCTGGAGGTCAGTTTCCGCTACCGGGCCGCCCTGAACGGCGTCTCTGTCACGCTGACCGGAGATGAAGCCGCCCTCGTCGCCGCCTTGCCGGGCGTCGCCCACGTCGAGCGCCGCTCCTTCCTGGAACCCCTGACCGAACGCGGCCCGGCCTGGATCGAAGCGGATCAAGTCTGGGACGGCTCCGCCACAGGCGGGCTGCCTGGCACACAAGGCGAGGGGATCGTCGTGGGGATCATCGACACCGGGGTCAACACCGACCATCCCTCCTTTGCCGACATCGGCCCGGTGGACGGCCACGACCACGAAAACCCACGCGTCGTCCATTACGGCCTATGCGCCCCGCAGAACCCGCTGCTGTGCAACGACAAACTGATCGGGCTCTACGACTTCACCGGAACCGGGCCGGAGGACGACGTCCTGCACGGCAGCCACGTGGCGAGCACGGTCGCCGGCAACGTGGTCGATGCGACCTTCCTAGCCCCAACCACCAGCTACAGCGGGCTCATCTCCGGCGTCGCTCCGCACGCCAACATCATCTCCTACAAGGTCTGTTCGTCGCTCGCTTACCCGCAGCTGGGCGCCTGCCCGATCGACGCCCTGATCGCCGGGATCGACCAGGCCACGATCGACATCGTCGATGTGATCAACTTCTCGATCGGCGGCCCGGGGACCGAGCCGTGGACCGATCCGCTGGCGCAGGCCTTCTTCGGGGCACGCGCAGCCGGGATCTTCGTCGCCACTTCGGCCGGCAATCTGGGACCCGGACCGGGGACGGTCGGGCGCCCGGCCAATGCGCCCTGGATCACAAGCGTGGCTGCCAGCACACATGACCGCTACCTGGCCAACGCCCTGGTTGGGATGAGCGGCGGCGGCAGCCCGGCCCCGGCCGATATCGCCGGGAAGGGCTTCACCGCCGGCTACGGCCCCGCCCCGATCGTCCATGCCGGCGACTACGGGGACGCCCTCTGCCTGGCGCCGTTCGCCGCCGGCACCTGGGCGAACGGAGAGATCGTCGTCTGCGACCGCGGGATCAACGGGCGCGCCGAAAAGGCCGCCAACGCGGCTGCCGGCGGCGCGGGGGGTTACGTTCTGGCCAACGACGAGCCCAGCGGCAACGGGCTGGTCTCGGACTCGTACGTCATCCCCGGCGTCCACGTCACCTACGCCGACGGGCTGGTCCTGAAGGCCTGGCTGGCGAGCGGGAGCGGGCACACTGCCTCCATCGCCGGGGTCACGGCCGATATCTCGTCCGAGCACGGCGACGTGATGGCCAGCTTCAGCTCGCGCGGTCCGAACGCCGCGCCGGACCTGCTCAAGCCCGACGTGACCGCCCCGGGCGTCGATATCCTCGCCGCCTTCCACACCCCCGACCCGGCCAACCCGGGACCGGACGA
>DATKDL010000097.1:0-17988 GCA_035512695.1 Anaerolineales bacterium
TGTCGATGTCCACACCGGCGGGCGGTATGACCCGGCCGCCGACACCTGGACCGCCACCAGCACCGATCACGTCATCGAGGCCCGCGAGTTCCACACGATGGTCTGGACCGGCTCCGAGATCCTGATCTGGGGCGGCCAGACAGCCAAAAATGGCTACACGCATATCGGCGGGCGCTACCTGCTCTCGAGTTCGGGCAACTCCGCCCCACAAACCAGCGCCGACGCTTACGAAACGCTGGCCGGCGCAGAACTGGTCATCGCCGCCCCGGGAGTGCTCGAGAACGACTTCGACCCCGACGGCGACCCGCTCACCGCCAACCTGACCACCGCCCCACCATCCGGTGTCCTGAATTTCAACAGCGACGGCTCCTTCAGCTACATGCCCGCAAACGGGTTCACCGGAACGGTCCAGTTCCAGTACCAGGCCTCCGACGGCCAGACCGTGAGCAGCCCGACCACCGTCACCATCCAGGTGACGCAGGACGCCCCGCTGCCGGAATTCTGGATCTACCTACCCGTGATCGTGCGGCCGTAGCAATCAATTTTGCTTAATCATACATATCCGCAATAAATATTGCGAATATGTCATCCGGGGAAATCGAATCTCCGGGCGGTGAGATGCTCCGCCCGGAGATTCGATTTCCCCCACTCTGTCTCACGGTCCGTAACTTACCCATCTCTTCCGGCTGCAGTCCCTGGGGGAAACTTTCCAGGCGCCGATAACGCCCCGTCCTTATCCGGTTGAGAACGCGTATAATTCTCCGCGATGCAACCAGGAGAATACCCGGGATGATCTGGCCCTTCGCGTTCTATTTCCTCCTCTTCTCCGGCTTCGTCTTCTTCACGCCCTACCTCGTCATTCTGTACCGTGAGCTGGGTTTTAATGGCGGCCAGATCGGTATGCTGACCGGGCTGACCCCGTTGGTCACACTGACCGGGGCTACGATGTGGACCCGGCTGGCCGATTCGACACGCCGCCACCGGCTGGTGATGGCCGGCTGCCTGGCGTCGGCCGTCGTCGGGTTGGCGGTTTTTCCATCACTCCGGTTCTTCCTCCCGGTGCTCGCCCTGGTGCTCGCAATCACTTTCTTCTTCTCCCCCGTCTCCTCGCTGGTGGACAGCGCCACGATGTATATGCTCGGGGATCGCAAGGCGTTTTACGGCAGGGTCCGCGTCGGGGGCACGATCGGGTTCGGGATCGCAGCGCCGGTCGCAGGGCTGCTGGTTGAGCGCTTCGGGCTGAAGGTTGCCTTCTGGGGTGCGGCCGCCATTTTCCTGATCGCATTTTTGATCAGCTCCCGCCTGTCATACAGTGTGCGAGGGGTAGAGAGCCAATACGCTCCGGTGTCGACAGGTTTGCTGCTGCGCCGGCCCGGGTGGATCGGCTTCTTGACCCTGGCATTCGCCGCCGGCATCGCGCTGGCCGCAAATCTCAGCTTCTTTTATCCATATCTCCAGGAGCTCGGCATGGACGGGCTGACCATGGGCCTGGCTTTCGCCCTCGGAACGGTCGGCGAGATACCGATCATGTTCTACGGTGACCGGCTTCTCAAACGCTTTTCCGCCTACCGGCTGCTGCTGATCGGGATGGCGGCGACCGGGCTGCGGCTGCTCCTGTTCTCCGTGACGACCACCCCGGCGCTCGTGTTCGCCAACCAACTGTTCATCAGTGGGCTGGCTTTCCCCGTGATGTGGCTGGCCGGCGTGGCTTATGCAGACGAGCTTTCCCCCGAAGGGATGAAATCGACCGGACAGGGTCTGTTCACTGCTGCAGTGTTCGGCATCGGCCATGCCGTCGGAGGGATGATCGGCGGTCCGCTGCTCGAGGGCGTCGGGGGTCGGGGTTTGAACCTCGTCTTTGGGATCGTCGTCATAGCGATGATGACCGGGGTTCTCCTGGTCGCAGAAGCGCGCAGAGCGAGGGCCGCCAGATGACGATCGATAACCTTTTCATCCCACTATCCGACGGAACCCGCCTCGCCGCCCGCATCTGGATGCCGGACGACGCCGAGCGAAACCCGGTCCCGGCGCTTTTCGAATACATCCCCTACCGCAAGGACGACGGCACCGTCCAGCGGGACGCCCGCCGCCAGCCCTATTTCGCCGCCCACGGCTACGCTGCCGTCCGCGTCGACATGCGCGGCAGCGGCGATGCGGATGGGATCCTTTACGACGAATATCTCAAGCAGGAACAGGACGACGCCCTCGAGGTGATCGAATGGCTGGCCGCCCAACCCTGGTGCGACGGGAACGTCGGGATGCACGGGATCTCCTGGGGCGGGTTCAACAGCCTGCAGGTCGCCGCCCGCCGGCCGCCGGCGCTCAAAGCCCTGATCGTCATCGGCTTCACCGACGACCGATACAACGACGACGTCCACTACATGGGCGGCTGCATGCTGGCCTCCCAGATGCTGCAGTGGGCCTCGGTCATGTTCGTTTACAATGCGGCGCCGCCGGACCCCGAGATCGTCGGGGAACGCTGGCGGGAGATGTGGCTGGAGCGGATGGAGAAAACGCCTCCGTATATCGAGGCCTGGCTGGAGCACCAGCGCCGGGACGATTTCTGGAAACACGGCTCGGTCGGGGAGGATTACGCAGCGATACAAATCCCCGTGCTGGCCGTCGGCGGCTGGACGGACAGCTACAACAACTCGATCCCGCGCCTGCTGACCGGTCTCGATGCACCCCGCCGCGGCCTCATCGGCCCCTGGGCGCATGCTTTCCCCGAGCTCGGTCCGCCCGGCCCGACGATCGGGTTCCTGCAGGAGAGCGTGCGCTGGTGGGACCGCTGGCTGAAGGGGATCGACGAGGGCGAAGCGGAGCCGCCGTTCCTGCGCAGCTACATCGTGCAATCCGAACCGCCGGCGCGACACTTTACCGAATTAATGGGCTATTGGGTCGCCGACCCGGCCTGGCCGTCGCCCAACGTCGCCGAACGGACCCTTTACCTGAACAGCCGCGCCGGAGCGGCCCGCCTGGCGGCCGATCCGGGTCCGGAGGAGCCGCAAACGATCCGGGGCCTCCTGGCCCACGGCTTCGACCACATCCCCTGGGGCTCCTACGGCAGCCCGGGCTCCTACCCCGGCGACCAGCGCGCCGCTGACGGTGAGTCGCTCACGTTCACGACGGCACCGCTGGTCGAACCGCTGGTCCTGCTCGGGAACCCTTCACTGGACCTCGACGTCTCGGCGGATCAACCGCTCGCCCTGGTCGCCGCCCGTCTTTGCGACGTGGCGCCGGACGGCGCTTCCCGCCTGGTCAGCTGGGGGCTGCTCAATCTCGCACACCGGAACTCGCACGAGTATCCGGAAACAATTGTTCCGGGTTCCAGGTTCCAGGTTCGGGTTGTACTCAATATGCTTGGCTATGAGTTTGCGCCGGGGCACCGGTTACGAATCGCCCTTTCCCCGACCTACGCCCGCCAGGCCTGGCCTTCGCCGGAACCGGTCACGCTGACCGTCTTCACAGGGGAGGGCTGCCGGCTGGTCCTGCCGGTCCGCCGCCCGCAGCCGGACGACGGGCGGATCGAATTCGACCCGCCGGAGAGCAGTCCGGCGCTTGAGATGGAGACCCTAAGGGTCCCCAATCGCACCCAGACCCTGACCCGGGACCAGGTCACAGACCGGCTGACCCTCACGATCGAACAGGACGAAGGCCGGGACCGGTTCCCGAACGGGATGGAGGTCGACGATTGGTCGCTCGAAACCCACAGCCTGGTTGAAGGGGATCCGCTCTCGGTCGAACAGCGGGTGGAGGCCCGGCTGGGGTACCGGCGCGGGGATTGGAGCGTCCGGATCGAGACGGACAGCAGGCTGGCATGCGACGAGGCGGTTTTCTTCGTCGAAAATGCGATGCGAGCCTACGAAGGCGATAAGGAGGTTTTCACAAAGATATGGAAAGCAAAGATCGCGCGCGATCATATCTGAAAAAATGACCTGGCCGTGGAGCGGAGCCCCACGGCCAGGTCATTTTTTCAATTCTTCAAACACCACCCTCCCATCGCAAACCGTCATCACCGGTCGGATCCGGGCGATCTCCTCTCCCGGACATGCAAAAATATCCTCAGAAAGCATCACCACGTCCGCCAGGTACCCGGCTTTCAGCATCCCTTTTTCTCCCTCTTTGAACTCAGCGTAAGCCGCCTCCCGGGTGTAGGATGCCAGGGTCTCCTCCAGCGCCTGGCTGTGATCGACTCCGCCTTCCGTCCACGGCTTCCGGTTCAGCGCGGCGTGTATCCCCAGGATCGGGCTCTGGGTTACCACCGGCCAGTCGCTGCCGAACACGAGCCGCACGCCGGCGTTCCGGACGGTCCGCCAGGCGAAGCTGCGGTCCCAGCGCTCCGTCCCGACCCGGGCCGGCCAGATATCGGCGCCGTCCGGCCGTCCGGGGGCGTGTTCGGGCTGCATGGCGGCGATCACGCCGAGATCGACAAAGCGCGGCAGATCGTCCGGATGGACGACCTCCAGGTGCTCCACGCGATGACGGCTGTCGCGGACCCCGTTGGCCGTCCGGGCGGCGGCATAGCCGTCCAGCGTCCGGCGGACCGCGCCATCCCCGATGGCGTGGGTGAAGATCTGCAGACCGAGTGCGTCGCAGGCGGTCGCCATCCGGTTGAAATGATCGGCCGAATAGAGCGCATCCCCCTTGTTGCCCGGCGCCCCGGTGTAGTCGTCCAGCATCAGGGCGGTGTAGGATTCGATCACCCCATCCATGAAAAACTTGGCCGCCCCCCCGCGGGCCATCCCGCCGGGGTTGAGCCGGCTCATCTCGACGGCTTCCTCCAGCTCGCTCTCAACCGTCTCCGGCTTGACGCTGTACGGCGCGTAGACCCTAAGGGTCAGCTCCCCGACGTCCTCCAGCGCCGCATAGCGGGTGAGCTGGTCGAGATCCCCGTCCATGTTGTGGACGCTGGTGATCCCCAGGGCGGCCGCCTCCGCCAGGCCGCGGTGGAGCAGGGCGCGCTTCTCCGCCCCGTCCGGCTCCGGGATCAGCCCGGTGACCGGCTTGAACGCCCCCGGCTCGCGCAGCTCCCCGCTGGCCGTGCCGTCCGGGAGCATGACGATCTCGCTCCCGGGACCGGCGTCCCCACCGTGGAGCAGTCCCGCCAGGGTCAGCGCGGCCGTGTTCGCGAAGACGGTGTGCCCGTCGTATGTCGTGATGGCCAGCGGGCGGTCGGGGATGATCCGGTCCAGGTGGCGCCGCGTCAGGGCTGCCTCGCCGGGGAGTTTGAGATATGGCATCCCCTGGCCCGCAAGCCATGGTTTATCCGGAAATTCAGCCGCAAATGCGCGCAGCCTGTCCGATAGCTCCTCGAGCGACCGGACCCCGCCAAGTTGGGCGTCCGCCAGCTCGAGCGAGCCCCACAGCAGGTGGAAATGGGTATCGATAAAACCCGGCATCACCGTCCGCCCTTCGGCGCCGATCACCCGCGTCCCGGGTCCGCACAGCGCCTCGATCTCCGCGTTCGAGCCGACGGCGACGATCCGGTTCCCGCGCATTGCGACCGCCTCCGCGCGGGGGTTCGCCGGGTCGGCGGTAAAGACGGATGCATTGAGAACGATGCGGTCTATATTATTCAATGAAACTCCAGGATTTCGTAAATGGAACACTGATTTCACGGATAAAAATCGGATTCACAGTGTTGCTATTTTTATCGATCGTTAAATCGTTTCCATATCTGCAGCACCTCCTCGTGCTGAATCGCATATGCCGTCCTCCCCCTGTACCCCGTCATCGTCTCCGCCGCCAGCAGGGCGTTCCAGATTGATTCCTCGACGGCGTCCGAGGCGGCGCGGAAGAAGACGTTCATCCGCTCGTTCGGCACCATCCGGACATCGACCGGGCCGCCGCCCGAGAAATCCATCCGGTTCCCGGTTGCAAACGCCAGGAAGATGTCGCCGCTCCCGTTGTGACCGTAGCCGCCGACGCGGGCCAGGCCGGTCGCAGCCCGCTGCGCAAGCCGTTTGCACTGGAAGGCGAGCAGGGGTGCGTCGGTGGCCAGGATGATGATGATACTTCCCGCTCCCGGTTCTGCGGCCTCCGCCCAGCCGGAAGGGATCATCTCGAACGGGATCTCCCGGCCGATCGGGACGCCGTCGAGACGCAGATCTTCCCGCGCACCGTAATTGGCCTGCACCAGCGCACCGACCGTGTAGATCCCCCCCGCCGTCTCGACCACCCTGGACGAAGTCCCGATCCCGCCCTTGAACTCGTGGCAGATCATCCCGGTCCCGCCGCCCACGCAGCCCTCGGCGACCGGTCCGGGACCGGCCGCATCGAACGCGGCGTAGACGTGTTCGGGTTGGATGTGCAGAGCGGCCATATCGTTCAGCCACCCGTCGTAGGTCTCTGCCACGACCGGCAGTTCGAAATCGTCGGCGAAGCCTTTCTCGACGGCATAAGCCCCCATCGCCGTGTACACGGTCCCGACCTGGCCGGTGTTGGTGATGCAGATCGGAGTGGAGAGCATCCCCGATTCTTCAATCCAATGGGTGCCGGTCATCTCGCCGCAGCCGTTATAGGAGTGGAACCCGGCGAAGGCCGGCTCGCGCCATATGCGGCCCTGGCGCGGCAGGATGGCCGTGACCCCGGTACGGGCGATGCGCGGTTCGTCATGGACCAGCGTGATGTGGCCGACCCAGACGTCGGCCACATCGGTGATGGCGTTATCCAGGCCGGTGGGGAGGCGGCCGATGGTGATGCCGAGGTCTTGCAGGCGAGGTTTTGTGGATTCCGGCATAGCGGCTCCTGGGAGGGAGGTGACAGTCACCGGGGGTTTTGACTGTCACCGGGGGGTGTGACTGTCACGGGGGGTAGTGACAGTCACCTGGGGGTGTGACAGTCACCTGGGGGTATGACGGTCACCTGTGCGCTAGTATAGCACCGGCCCGGGCGTCAAATGAAGTAAAATGAACGGATGATCCTGGACCGCCTCGCCCGCGGCCCCGTCCTCGGCGACGGGGGTTATCTGCTCGAGCTCGAGAAGCGCGGCTACGTCCGGGCCGGACCATTCACCCCGGAAGTCGCCCTCACCCATCCCGATGCCCTCGCCCAACTGCACCGGGAGTTCCTCCTGGCCGGCGCCGAGGTGCTGCAAACGCTGACCTTCTACGCCAGCGAAGACAAGCTGGCCACTGTCGGGCTCGCCGGCAAGGTCGAGGAGATCAATCGAACCGCCGTCCGGATCGCCAGGGCGGTGGCTGCCGAAGGAGACGCCCTCATCGCCGGCAATCTCAGCCTGACCTGGGCTTACGACCCCGCCGACCCGGCCTCGCCGGACCGTGTCCGCAAGCTCTTTGACGACCAGCTGGCCGTGATGACCGACGAAGGCGTCGATTTCATCATCGCCGAGACCTTCTCCTGGTTGGGGGAAGCCCTGCTCGCCGTCGAACGCATCCGGGCCGCCGGCTTCGTGTCGATGGTCACGATGAGCTTTGAGGCCGACCCGCACAGCTACGAGGGCGACACCCCGGCCGAATGCGCCCGTAAACTCGCCGATGCCGGGGCCGAAATCGTCGGGGTCAACTGCCTGCGCAATCCCGAACACACCCTGCCGATCGCCCGGGAGATGCGGTCGGCGACCACGGCCTTCATCGCCACCCAACCGGCCGCCTACCACACCCCCGCTGACCAGGTCGATTTCACCTCGTTACCCCAATTCCCAACCGGCCTCGACCCGCTCCAGATGAGCCGGCACGAGATGGCGGATTACGCCGTCGCCGCCCGCGACCTGGGGGTAAATTTCATCGGCTCCTGCTGCGGCTCGGTGGCGACGCATGTACGCGAAATGGCCATCGCCCTCGGCAAAAAACAGCCCGACGACCGGCCGTGGCGGGTGGATTACGAAAGGCCGATGTCGGCCTACGAGTACTACGCGGGGAAGAAATCAAAAACAACGTCGTCAGCAGGCGGAGCCCGCTGACGACGTTGTTTTTGACGATCCTATGAAAACGACCTTCGACACCATCGTCCTCGGCCTGGGCGGGATCGGCAGCGGCGCCCTCTACCACCTCGCCCGCCGCGGCGTCAGCGTCCTGGGGATCGAACAATTCGAACTCGGACACACGCGCGGCGCCTCGCAGGACCACTCCCGCATCATCCGCCTTTCTTACCACACCCCGGCCTACGTCGAACTCGCCCGGGAAGCTTACACTGCCTGGACCAACCTGGAAACAGCCGCCGGTGAGGCATTGATCCTTCGAACCGGCGGGCTGGACCTCTTCCCCCCGAACGGCGCCATCCCGATGGACGACTACACGGGCAGCATGCGCGCCGCCGATGTCGAATTCGACACCCTCAGCGCCCGGGATGTCATGCAGCGCTGGCCGCAGTTCAACTTGAAGCCGGACGTTATCGCCCTGTTCCAAAAAGAATCCGGGATCGCTCCGGCCGTAAAATGCAGCGCCGCCCACCTCCGCATGGCACGCGCACACGGCGCCGCCGTCATCAAGAACGCCCCGGTCTCCGGTCTCCGGTCCTCGGGTCCGGATATCGAAGTCGAAGCCGGCGGCGCTCGCTACACCTGCCGGAGCCTCGTCATCACCGCCGGGGCCTGGACCAACGACGTCCTGGCCCATTTTGGCCGCCGCCTGCCGCTCGAGGTCACCCAGGAGCAGGTCACTTATTATGCCAGCCCCAATCCCGGAGATTATGCACCGGGCCGCTTTCCGATCTGGATCTGGATGGACGAACCCTGCTTCTACGGCTTCCCGGTCTACGGCGAAGCGGGGCCAAAAGTCGCCCAGGATGTCGGCGGAAGGGTGGTCACAGCCGAGACGCGGACCTTTGAACCCAACCCGGATACCACGCGGCGCACGGAAGACTTTCTGCGGGAGGTCCTTCCCGGCATTCCCGGCCCCCAAATTTACACGAAGACCTGCCTGTATACCTTGACGCCCGACCGCGATTTCATCCTCGACCGGCTCCCCGGCCATCCGAACGTTTTCGTCACGGTCGGCGCCGGGCACGCCTTCAAGTTCGCATCCGTGCTCGGGCGAATCCTGAGCGATCTCGTCATCGACGGCCGTTCGGAAAGCGATATCAATGCATTCCGTTTTGACCGCTCGATATTGCAGACGGAAAATCCCCCGAGGTCGTATATGATCTAGAACCGATCCAAAAAATGAGGTGCCGAATGCCAGGGGTGCGCCTGCAAAGCTGCCGCAACCCTGGGATTCGGCCAACCTCAGAAATCCAGGTTTTCAGGAGGTGTTCCAGCCGTCAACTCGTTCCAGATATCCAATTCCAAAAACCGGATCGTGCCATGCCGGGCGCGTCCCGGCCACAACACAGATGGTCGTCTCACTTGCGACCGGGAGATAGAAATGACCCTTCGAAAACTACTGCCCCTCTTTTTGACCTTAATCCTGCTGTCCGCCTGCGCAACGCCGGATTCCCCCGAAGCAACGGATGCATCCCCGCAGGCCACGGAAGACGCCGGACCGGTGGTCCTGCGCGCCGGCTGGGCCGGCAGCCCGGACACCCTCAACCCGGGTACCGCCGTCCTCGCCGAGGCCTACACGGCCTTCGAGCTGGTCTACGACTCGATGTACCAGCTCAACCTCGACGGCACCTACTCGCTCGAGCTGGCCGAGAGCGTCGACGTCTCGGACGACGGGACCGTCTGGACCTTCACGATCCGCGACGGTTTCACCTGGCACGACGGCCAGCCTCTCACGGCGAACGATGTCGCCTTCTCGTACAACTTCTACCAGGCGAACCTGGATTTCCCGTTCCTGCCGGTCTACACCGACTATTTCGCCGCCGTGGAGGCGCCCGACCACTCGACCGTCGTCATCACCCTCAGCGAGGCGATCCCGAACATGGAAAGCCAGCTCATCTTCCTGTACGTACTCCCGGAGCACATCTGGAGCGCCATCGACAGCCCGGCCGAATACGAGAACCTGGACATGATCGGCAGCGGCCCGTTCCGCCTGGCCGAGTACGCCCCGGATGAGTTCATCCACTTCGAAGCCACCCACATGCACCCGGTCTACCAACCGAATATCGATGAGGCCATCTTCCAGACCTTCAGCAACCAGGACGCCCTCGTCCAGGCGCTCCGGACCGGCCAGGTCGATATGATCACCGAGATGCCCAACACGGCCGTGGCCGGGCTGACGGCGGAAAGCAATATCGAGGTCGTGACCGGGCCGCCGTTCTACCCGTCGGTCGCTGATATCATCTTCAACGTGACCGAACCGGAGAACTGCCCACCCGAAGACGGGATTTGCTCCGGGCACCCGGCGCTGCTCGACCGGCAGGTCCGCCTGGCCCTGGCCCATGCCACCAACAAACAGCACCTGATCGACGTCGTCCTGCTCGGGCTCGGCGATCCCGGTCTGACCCTGATCCCCAACGGGCTCGGTCCGTTCTACAACGACTCGCTCGAAGACTACGCCTTCAACGTTTCCCTGGCCAACTCGATCCTGGAAGACGCCGGCTACGTCGATGCGGACGACGACGGCGTCCGGGACATGCCCGATGGGAGCCGATCGCTGACCTTCCGGATGAACTACCCCGACGACAGCACAACCGCCCCGCGCATGAGCGAATTGCTCAAGGAAATGTGGGCCGCGGTCGGGGTCCTCGTCGAGATCCAACCGCTGGACGCGGACGCGCTGACCTCCGTCTGCTGCCCGACCTTCGACTTCGATGTCATCCTGTGGGGCTGGGGCTCGGATCCCGATCCGGGTTTCCTGCTCTCGGTCATGACCACCGGCGAAATCCCGACCGGGAACAGCGAGACAGGGTACTCGAACCCGACCTATGACGACCTCTACGTCCAGCAGCAGACCGAGCTGGACATGGACGCCCGGATCGCCCTGGTCTGGGAGATGCAGCGTATCGTCTTCGAGGACGTCGTCTACATCATCCCGTTCTACGAAGAAACCGTCCAGGCCTACCGTACCGACCGCTTCACCAACTGGCCCGTCACCGAAGGCGGCAAGCTGGCGTTGGAAGATATCACGTCGCTGATCGTCATCGAGCCCGTCCCGTAAGAAAGTCGGCAAAAAGGTGTTCCGGCGGGCTACGCCCGCCGGAACACCTTTTTGCCGCAAATTTTCCATGCGCCTCCGCTACCTCCTCCGAAAGCTGACCTGGTCCGCCTTCACGATCCTGTTCGTCATCGTGCTGAACTTCTTCCTGTTCCGGGTACTGCCCGGGGATCCGGCGCGGGCAGGGATCCGGGATCCCCGGATGACGGTCGAGGGGATCGAGGCGATCCGGGTCCGGTTCGGGCTCGATAAACCGGTGATCAACTGCTTCGAGTCGCTCAACCCGGTCCGGGCCGGGGACTGTTTCATCAACCCGTTCGAGACCCAGTTCATCATCTATATCGGCAACCTGCTGCGCGGTGAGCTGGGGATCAGCTTTCATTCGAACCGCCCGGTGACGGAGCTCCTCGTCGCCCGGCTCTGGAACACGATCCTCCTGATCGGCGCCGGGCAGATCCTGGCGATCGTACTCGGTATGGCGCTCGGGATCATCGCCGCATACCGGGCGCGCTCTGCCATCGATTATTCGGCGCTCCTGGGCAGCCTGCTGGCCTGGAGCCTGCCGACCTTCTGGCTGGGGATCATCCTGCTTTTTATCGGTACCAGCAATTTCGACCTGCCGATCGGCGGCAAGGCCACCGCAGGCGGACGCTTTGCGTCGGTCTGGGAGGAGTGGGCCGATGTCGGCCGCCACATGCTGCTCCCGACCCTGACCTATACCATCGTCTTCATGGGCGAGTACATGCTGATCATGCGCTCCGCCCTGCTGGAGGTGCTGTCGGAGGATTACATCCTGACCGCGCGCGCCAAAGGTCTGCGCACCTTCCAAATCCTGAAAGACCACGCCCTTCGAAACGCCATGCTCCCGATGGTGACCCTGATCGCCATCAACCTTGGTTTCACCGTCGCAGGCGCGATCCAGATCGAGAGCGTCTTCTCCTGGCCCGGCCTAGGCGGCGCCATCTTCGAAGCCGTCGGCCGGCGCGATTTTCCCGTCCTCCAGGGCGCCTTCCTCCTGATCGCCGTCAGCGTCATCCTCGCCAACCTGATCGCGGACCTGACGTATACCTATTTGGACCCGCGGGTCCACACAGGTTGAAAAAAGGGCCGGTGGGCGGGCCGTGTAACCGGCCGCCCACCGGCCCTTTTTTCAACGAACCTGACCTACCTGGTGCAACAGACCTCTCTCTCCACCTTTCGCCGCAGCCGGATGGGCATGGTCGGCCTGGTCATGCTGATCACCGCCATACTGGCCGCCGTTTTCGCGCCCCGGATCGCCCCCTACAACCCGTCCGAACCGGTGCGCGTGACGGTCGCAGATATTTACGCCAGGCCGTCCGCCGCGCACCTCCTGGGCACCGACGATGCGGGGAAGGATGTCCTGTCGAATTTCATCTTCGGGACACGAGTCTCGCTGATCGTCGGGTTCTTTGCATCCTTTATATCGATCGTGATCGGCGGCGTGTTGGGGGTCGTTGCCGGGTTTTACGGCGGGCGGGTCGAGAACACGCTGATGCGGTTCACCGATATCATGCTCGTGATCCCGGACCTGCCGCTGATCGTCGTGATCATCGCGCTGACCCGGCCGTCCATCTGGAACATCATCCTGGTCATCGGCCTGCTCGGCTGGACGACGACCGCCCGGCTGATCCGCTCGCAGACCCTGGCGGTCAAGTCGCGCAAATTCGTCCTGCGGGCGAAAGCGATCGGGGCCGGCAACCTCCACATCATCCGCAGGCACATCCTCCCGATGGTCACGCCGCTGCTGGTGGTCAACACCGTGCTGGTGATTTCGCTGGCGATCCTGAACGAAAGCACGCTCAGCTTCCTCGGGCTGGGCGACCCGACCACGCTGAGCTGGGGGCAGATGCTCAATTTCGCTTTCAGCCGCGGCGCGATGTCCGCCGGGGCGTGGTGGGTGCTGGTGACCCCAGGCTTTGGGATCGTCTGGGTCGTCCTGTCTCTGACCCTGGTCGGCCAGGGGTTGGAACAGGTGCTGAACCCCCGCCTTGAGACGCACCACCTGGTCCCCAGCCCGCCGGTTGCCGGGCCGGGGCAGGCGCAGCTGCGGGAACCCGGTTTGCTTGCGGTCGAAAACCTGTCCATTGATTACCTGGTTCCCGGAGGCGCACCCGCGCACGCCGTGGAAAACGTCAGCTTCCGGCTGCGCGAGGGCGAACTGCTCGGCCTGGTCGGGGAAAGCGGGTGCGGGAAAACGACCCTGATGATGGCCCTGATGCGCCTCCTGCCGGCAGCGGGCCGGATCACCGGCGGGCGGATCCTGTTCGATGGGATCGACCTGGCAGCCGCGACCGAAGCCCAGATGAACGCCGTGCGCTGGAAAGGGATTTCGATGGTCTTCCAGGGCGCCATGAACGCCCTGAACCCGGTCCGCACCGTCGGCGACCAGATCGCCGAGGCGATCAAACAGCACCTGGATATCCAGGAAAAGGGGCGCCTCGACGCCCGCGTGGCGGAGCTGCTGGAGCTGGTCGGGATCAGTCCGGATCGCGCTTCCCACTATCCGCACCAGTATTCCGGCGGGATGCGCCAGCGGGCGATGATCGCCATGGCCCTGGCCTGCGGCCCGCAGGTCGTCATCGCCGATGAACCGACCACGGCGCTCGATGTCATGATCCAGGCCCAGATCCTCGAACTGCTGGCGAACCTTCGAAACCGGCTTGGGCTGGCAATTATCTTCGTGACGCACGACCTCGGCGTGGTCGCCGAGATCTGTGATACGGTCCTGGTCATGTACGGCGGCGTGACGGCGGAATACGCCCGGGTGGATACGATTTATAACAACCCGCGGCACCCGTATACCCAGGAACTGCTCAAGGCCTTCCCGGACCTCTCCCGGCCGGGCGCCCGGTTGGCGGCGATCCCGGGGTACCCGCCGCGGCCGACCGCCCTGCCCCCGGGTTGCCGCTTCGCCCCGCGCTGCCCGCAGGTCTTCGACCGCTGCAACGTCGAGCAACCGGCGCTGCACCGCATCGGGCCGGATGGGCACGTGGCGAGCTGTCACCTGGTGGAAGAAGGGCCGAAACGATAGCGGTGGGCCGATTTCACCGGCCCACCGCTATCGTTTCGGCAAATCATATGCAATCGATCTTATCGATCCGCAACCTCCGCAAACTTTTCCCCGCCGGCCGGCCTTCGTTCCTGAACCGGACCGAGAAATTCGTCCACGCCGTGGACGGGGTGAGCCTCGAAATCGCGTCCGGGGAAATCCTGGCCCTCGTCGGAGAATCGGGCTGCGGGAAATCGACCCTGGCGCTCACCCTGATGGGCCTGGAAAAGGTGACCGAGGGAGAGATCGCTTTCGAAGGCCGCGTCGTCACGCACGCAAGCGGGGGCGATCTCAAACTCCTCCGCCGCCACATCCAGATGATCTTCCAGGACCCGTACGAATCGCTCAACCCGACCCAGACGATCGGCGAGATCGTCGCCGAACCGCTGCTGGTGCACGGCCTGGGGGGCGACCGGGCCGGGCGCGACGAGACCGTGATCCGCGCCCTGGAGGACGCCGGGTTGAAGCCGGCCGGAAGCTTCATCCACCGCTTCCCGCACGAACTGTCCGGCGGGCAGCGCCAGCGGGTGGTGATCGCCGGTGCCCTCGTCCTGGAGCCGGCCCTCCTGCTCGCCGACGAACCGGTTTCGATGCTCGACGTCAGCATCCGGGCCGAGATCCTGAATCTCCTGCTGGATCTGCGGGAGAGCCGGGGCATCTCGATTCTGTTCATTTCGCACGACCTGGGGACGGTCAGCTATTTCGCCGACCGGGTGGCGGTCATGTACCTGGGCCGGATCGTCGAGATCGGCCCGACCCGGGAGGTGCTTTCGAACCCGGGGCATCCGTACACGAAGGCATTGCTCTCCGTCGTCCCGGTCCCCAACCCGCGCCTGCGCCGGGAGCGGATCATCCTGCAGGGGGAAACGCCGAACCCGATCGACCTGCCCTCCGGCTGCCGGTTCCATCCCCGCTGCCCGGTCGCGATCGACGAGTGCCGCCGGGTCGATCCGCCGTTCGTCGCGGTTTCGAACCTTCACAAGGCGGCGTGCATTCTTATCGAGAAAAGACAGGTGGGCTAGCGGGTTCCCCGCTAGCCCACCTGTCTTTTCTCGATCCTACGCCGCCACTGCTCATCGATCTGGCGAATGTGATCGACCTTTTCGGCGATTGCCGCCTCCAGCCAGAGCCGGCCGTTCTCTTCCGTCGCCAGGCTGCCGGCGCCGTAGGCGCCGGTGGCGGTATCGTCGTCCCAGGGCGGGTTGGCGACCAGCGCCCCGCCCTCCACCCAGTCCATAAAATACGACTCGGTGGCGATGAACCCGGTCTCGTCGATGCAGCGGTCCATGTGGACCAGGTCGGGCCGTAAGTGCAGCATGTAGGCCGTTTCCAGCTCGCCGGCGTGGCCCATTCCCCCGATCCCGGACCGGCGGGTGCGGTTCAGCGCCTCGGTCCCGATCCGGTCGGAGGTGTGCAGCCATGTCGTGGCGGAGAAAATGTGCGGGTGCTGCTCGCCGGCGTATTTGACCACGTTGGTCAGGAACGAGCAGCTGCCGCCGTGCCCACTGACCAGGTAGATCTTCCGAGCCCCCATCATGGCGAGGGAGTCGACCACCGCCAGCCAAAAATCCTCGAATGCCCGGCCGCCCGCGTTCAACGTCCCCGCAAAGGATTTGCGGTGCGTACTGACGCCATACGGGAACGCCGGCAAAGCGATGACTTCCCCCGGGGCGGCGCGTTCGGCCCCCTGCGCGATCGCCTGGATGATGACCGTGTCCGTATTGAGCGGGAGGTGGTGGCCATGCTGTTCGGTGTGGCCGATCGGGACCAGGACCGTCTTTCCACCGGTCGCCCGGTCGCCAAGGTCGACCCGCAAGGGTTTCGCCTCCGCCGGCAGCGTGATCCGGTCGCCGGGGAAAACGCGATCGTTTGGCTGGAAAAGGCCTTTGGGAGTGAGCGCGAAAACGCTCGAGAACCCATCGTCCCGCACGCTGTCCAGCAGGTTGGCGACGAAGCGGGCCGGCAGGTCCTCCGGGACCGCCAGCCCGGAACCGCGCCAGCCGTACGGGACGGCCGGGAGCAGGCCGATTTGCGCCGGCCCGCCGAGCGCCTCGGCCAGCTTTTTGAGATCGTAGCCGGACCCGAGCGGGATCACGAGCGGTGTATCGCGCGGCAGGTCGGCGACCTCAGGCCAGGTCAAATGACTGAAGTCAAAGATTTCGGTTGTCATCTTTTGAAAAATTGAAGCCCGGGCTGGAGCTTTGCTCCGGCCCGGGCTTCAATTTTCACCTCACCATCAAATACCAATCCAAAAACTGCTCGATCCGCCCCCAGGCATCCTGCTGCGTCTTGCGCATCAAAAAACCGTGGGGTTCGTCGGCATAGGTCTTGTACTCGAACGTCTTCCCCGCCGCCTTGAGCGCCTGCACCCATTCCTCGCTGGCCTCCGGCGGGACGACGTCATCCAGCAGACCGTGGAGCACGAGGACCGGCACCCGGACGTTCTCGACTTCGTGGACCGGCGAACCGGCCCGGAAAACATCCCGATTCTCACTTGGATGCCCCAGGAAGATCTCGGTATACAGCCGCAGGTCGCGATTGCTCTGCGCCCAGGTGCTGTACAGGTTGGCGTCGCCGTATTTCGAGATACCGCAGGCGAAGAGATCGTCGGGGTCGCGCGAGAGCGTGCAGGCGGTCATGTACCCGCCGTAGCTGCCGCCGTAAACGGCGATCCGGGTCGGGTCGACGCCACCGATCCCGGCGACATAACGGGCCGCGTGCAGGACGTCTTTGGCATCCCCGCCGCCCCAATCGCCGTAGTTCAGGTGCTCGAACTCGTAACCGTAGCCGGTCGAGCCGCGGTAGTTGGGGGCGATCCAGGTGTAGCCCTTGGCGACGAAGTACTGGGTCAGGATATCCCATTCCAGCGCGTACAGCGAGGACGGCCCGCCGTGCGGGTGGACGACGGCGGCGCCGTTGGGTTTTTCCGGGCGGTACAGGAAGGCCGGGATCTCCCGACCGTCAAAACTTTTATATGCGACCGCTTCCGGGGCCGCCAACCGGTTGGCGGCCAGCGCGGCCGGGTTGGAAAAGGTCAGCTGCGTCCGGCTCCCGGTCGACGGATCGACCCGGTAGAGATCGGGGGGCTGGAACGGGTTTTCGAATTCGACCGTCAACCACGTCCCGTCCGGCTCCCAGTGCGGCCGGGAATGGAAACCGCCCGCCGGCCCAAGGGTTGCGGCCTCCCCGGTCTGCGCATCGATCAACGCCAGGTCGAACGAACCGCCGTGGTTGATCGTCGCGGCCAGCCGGGACCCATCCGGCGCCCACGCCAGGTCTGTGACGTCCTGGCCCAGGTGCGTGAGCTGCCGCGGGGTCTCCCCGTCCGGCCGGACCAGCCAGGCCTCGTTGAAATCCGGCCGTTCGGTAATGAATGCGAGTACAGACCCCTCCGGCGACCAGCGCGGCGACCAGGCCCGGATCTTCGGCTCCCCGACCAGCGTCCGGATCTGCCCGGTCTCGACCTCGACGACGCGGATATCCAGCCGGTTCAGGTCGTCGAAGGGCCGGTGGACGTAGGCGACGAGGCGCCCGTCCGGCGAGACCTGGACGTCCCAGGCGTCCCCCGACGGGTCGTCGACCAGGGTCCGCGGCCAGCCGCCGTCCCGATCGGTGACCAGGATCGAGATGTGGTCGTCCTTCTCGACCGAGACCAAAAGCCGGTCCCCGTCCGGCATCCAGACCGGGGAGAAAGCCGATTCGGTGAACCCGGTGAGCTTCTTCGACAAACCGCCGGAAGCCGGTGCGATGTGGACGTGGCTTTTCTGGGTGAACGCGATCCACCCGGAGTCGGGCGACCACTGCGGGTTGGAGTCGTCCCAGTAGGCGGTCAGTCTGCGCTCGAACGAGATCCGGGACGGCCATCCGCCGGCCGCCGGCATCGTGTAGACGTCGGACTGGCCTTCCCGATCCCAGACGAAG
>DATKDL010000098.1:0-5972 GCA_035512695.1 Anaerolineales bacterium
GTGCAGCAGCGGGCCCTGCCCGCTGCTGCACGTCATTTTCGCCCTCCCACTGTTTTTATGTGTGTAAACGACCACACGAGGGACACCTATTATGATGCGATTTGATCGATTCACCGAGCGAGCCCAGGAGGCGGCGCAGCGCGCCGCCGAGATCATCCAGCGCTATGGGCACAACCAGATCGATACCGAGCACATCCTGCTGGCCCTGATCGAGCAGCCGGACGGCGTGATCGGCCAGCTGCTCGAGATCATGGGGATCAGCCCCGATTCGCTGATCGAACGGCTCGACTACATCCTGCGCACCAGCCCCAAGGCGAACATCTTCGGCGGAGGCGCCGGGCAGATCTTCATCACCCCGCGCGTCAAGCGGATCATCGACCAGGCCAACGAAGAGGCCAACCGCCTGAAGGACGAGTACATCTCGACCGAACACATCTTCATGGCCATCCTGAGCGAGAAGAGCACCCCGGCCGTCCGGCTGCTCGAAGGCGTCGGGATCACCCGCGACCGGGTCTACGACGCCGTCCAACAGCTCCGCGGCGGCCAGCGCGTCACCTCCCCGCAGGCCGAAAGCCGCTACCGCGTCCTGGACAAGTATTCCCGGGATCTGACCACGATGGCCCGCGAGGGCAAGCTGGACCCGGTCATCGGCCGCGACGCCGAGATCCTGCGCGTGATCCAGATCCTGTCCCGCCGGACCAAGAACAACCCGGTCCTGATCGGCGAAGCCGGGGTCGGCAAGACCGCTATCGTCGAGGGCCTGGCTCAAAAGATCGCCACCAACGACGTGCCCGAGATCCTGAGCGGACGCCGGGTGGTCTCGCTCGACCTGGGCGCCATGATTGCCGGGTCACGCTTCCGCGGCGAGTTCGAGGAGCGGCTCAAGGCCGCCATCGAAGAGGTGCAGCGCTCCGAAGGGGAGGTCATCCTCTTCATCGACGAGCTGCACACCGTCGTCGGGGCAGGCGCGGCGCAAGGGGCGATGGACGCCTCCAACATGCTCAAGCCGGCCCTGGCGCGCGGTGAGCTGCAGTGCGTCGGCGCCACCACGCTGGACGAGTACCACAAGCACATCGAAAAGGACGCGGCGCTCGAGCGCCGCTTCGCCCCGGTCTACGTCGAGGAGCCCAGCATCGAGGACACAATCGAGATGCTGCGCGGTCTGCGGGACCGTTACGAGGCGCACCACAAGGTCCGCTTCGCCGACGAGGCCCTGGTCGACGCCGCCCGGCTCTCGGCCCGCTACGTCACCGATCGGCGTCTCCCGGACAAAGCCATCGACCTGATGGACGAGGCCGCCGCCAAGCTGCGAGTCGCTTTATACTCGCTGCCCCCGGAGCTGAAGGCCAAGAAGGTCGAAATCGACCGGCTGGCACTCGAAGAGGAGCAAGCCGGGACCGAGCGCGACTACGAACGCGCCGCAGTCAAAAAGGCTGAGCGGATGCGGCTGGAGGAAGAGTTCCACATCGAGCGCGACAAATGGGAAGCCGAGCACGAACTGGATGAGGTCGTCGACCCGAACGATATCGCCGAAGTCATCGCCCAGTGGACCGGCATCCCGCTGCACCAGATGCTCGAGACCGAGGCCGAAAAGCTCCTACAAATGGAGGACCGTCTGCACGAGCGGATCATCGGCCAGGGCGAGGCCATCCACGCCATCTCGGACGCGATTCGAAGGGCGCGCTCGGGTCTCAAAGATCCTCGCCGCCCGATCGGTTCGTTCATCTTCATCGGGCCGTCCGGCGTTGGAAAGACCGAGCTGGCCAAGGCCCTGGCGGAGTTCATGTTCGACGACGAAGATGCCCTGGTCCGGATTGACATGAGTGAGTACCGGGAACAGCACGCCGTCTCGCGCCTGTTCGGGGCCCCTCCGGGCTACGTCGGGTACGAGGAGGGGGGCCAGCTGACCGAGGCGGTCCGCCGGCGCCCGTACCGGGTGATCCTGTTCGACGAGATCGAGAAGGCGCACCCCGAAGTCTGGAACGCCCTGCTGCAGATCCTGGACGACGGTCGCCTGACCGACGGCCAGGGCCGTTCGGTCGATTTCCGCAACACGGTCCTGATCATGACCAGCAACCTGGGCACGGAATACGTCAACAAATCCGGCAGCCTGGGCTTCTTGCAGTCCGAGCCGGGCAGCGCGGAAGAGGAGAAGATCTCCAAGGCGCTCAAGGGCGCCTTCCGGCCCGAGTTTCTTAACCGGATCGACGAGATCATCACCTTCTCCCCGCTGTCCCGCGAGGAGATGCGCCAGATCGTCGACCTGCAGATGCAGGAGATCCGCGAACGCCTGGCCGAGCACGATATCGAGGTCGTCCTGACCGATGCGGCCCGCAGCTGGCTGTCGGAACAGGGCTACGACCCGGCTTTCGGGGCCCGGCCGCTCAAGCGGGCGCTGCAGAAGCATGTCGAGAGCCCGCTCTCGATCCGCCTGCTCGGCGGCGAGTTCTCCGGCGGCTCGACCGTCGTCGTCGACGTGGGCGAGGAGGGGAACGAACTGGCTTTCAGGGAGGGGGAGGCGGGGATCCCGGTCGAACTTCCGGATACGGTCCAGAAAAAATAAACAAAAAGGCCCCGAGCGCTGCTCGGGGCCTTTTTGTTTATTTATTCTGCCAGATCGAGTGGACGACCTCCATCTGCCCGATGTGATCCGAAACGTGACGGGCGTAGGTGCTAAGCCAGTCGTCCAGGGTCATGTCGCCGTTTTCGGGGTGGTGGGCGGCGTGGGTCCAGGTTTCTTCGGGGAGATCCTTGATGAGCTTATAAGTGGTGCCACGCAGCCAGCGGAAGAGTTCGACGGCGTCTTCGGTGTCGAGGCCGTGATAGTCGAGGGCCGTGGCCCAGGCGTTCTCGTCGTAGTCCATCAGGGTCCGGCCGGGCTCGGCGATCAACCGCCGGGCGCGGATATAGCTGTTGGCCTCGCTGTCGGTGATATGGACGACGATCTCGTGGATCGACCAGTCGGTCTCGGATGGTTTGAAGTGCCACATCTCCCGCGGGAAGCGGGCGAGGGCTTCGGTGAGGAGGGTGTGGGCGGCGGCGTACCGGGCGAGTTTGGCAGTGCGGTCGGTGGAAGGCATAGTCGTTCTCTTTATTTTTTGTAAAATTGGGGCCGGGGCCGGGCAATACTCGGCCCCGGCCCCAATTTTACATCACCTTCACGCCGACGCCCCCGAATAATTCCGCACCCCCAACGTCCACACAAACCGCGCCAGCACCACCAGCCCGGCCGTCAGCGCCAGGGCGCCCAGCAGGGTCTGCACCGAGACCCGCCCCACCAGGATCTCCGACGGGACGGTCACGGCAAACGCCACCGGCACCAGAAACGTCAGCATCGACCGCAGCCAGAGCGGGTAGATCCCGACCGGCCAGCGCCCGGCCGCATACAGCCCCTCGAACAGGTTGATCATCTCGTACACCCGGATGATCCAAAAGGCCGAGGTGGTCAACATCAGCCAGAAACAGTAGATCATGATCCCGCCCAGCACCAGCGCGGCGGTAAAGATCAGGCCATCGCCCAGCCCCAACCCTTCCCGCATCTCCGCCACCGCCCAACCCATCACGACAAACCCCATCACCACATCGACCACCTGCCACAACCGGAACTCGCGCACGCTGACGATCACCTGCGAGTCGACCGGCTTGGTCAGGGCGTAATCGAGCGTACCCTGCTGGATGTCGTTCGCCAGCGTCTGCATGTTGGGCTGGATGGCCGCCCGGATCACCCCGCCCATCAGGATGTGCACCCCCATCACCGCCAGCAGCTCCGGCCGCGTCCACCCGGCCAGGTCGTTGGTATGCTCGAAAACCAGCGCCAGCCCAATCAGCCCGGTCCCCAGCGCCACGAATGACTGCAGCAGCTGGATGAAAAAATTGACACGGTACTGCATCTCGTTGAGGATGCCGATACGTAAGTACGTCAGTGTGAGTTGTATGATGCGTTTCATGGTTGTTTACAGGGTGCAAAGTGCAAAGTGCAAGGTGCAGTTTGATGGTTCCTGCACTTTGCACTTTGCACTTTGCACCTTGCACCTTGCACTAATTCCCTACCGCCGAGAATCGCTTGATCCCATACCGCCACATCACCGCCACCATCACCGTCGTGATCCCGATCCACAGCGCCTGCATCCCCAACCCGCCCCACAGCTCCGCCGGCGGCAGTTGGGAAACCAGAGACTCGATCGGGTAGCCGAAGGTCCATTGAAACGGGAGCCAATCCGCAACGTCCTGGACCCAGACCGGCATCAGCGACATCGGGACCAGCCGGCCCGACAGCACCAGCTCAAAGGCAAAGAACAATTCGTAGATCGCACTGACCCGCGTGGTCCAGAAGGTGATCATCCCCAGCAGGGTCAGCAGCATCGTCCGGATCAGGTAGGCGCCCCAGATGGCGAAGAAGAAGAAGACGACCTCCACCCAAGTGAAGTCCAGCGCCGGCTTGAAGATCAGGGAAAGGATGGCCGCCAGCGGCAGCCAGAAGATGATGACGACGACTTTCCAGCCGGCAAAAAAGGACAGGAAATTGTGCAGCGGGTGGATCGGCTTCAAAAGCTCCGCCGAGAGCTGGCCGCGCTGGATGTAGCCCTCCCAGCCGTACGGGGTGAAGACGATGTTCATGTTCCGGACCAGCGTCCAGACGATGTAATATGCCGCAAAGGCGCCCGGCGTGTACCCGCCGACTTCGCCGCCCTGCGCCTCCGCCACCGTCGACCAGACCACCAGGTAGATGACCGGCTCGGCGATCATCCCGATCATGTAGAAATAGTTGGCGACCCGGTATTGAAACTGCTCCAGGATCGCCATCCGCATGCTGGTGAGGTAGTAATCGAAATAGCGCCTCACGCCGCCTCCGTTGCAAAGACCTGCTCGATCACGTCCTCGACCGGCGGGTCCTCGACCGTCAGGTCGTCGGCGTCCAGCTCGGAGAGCAGGCGGGCAGTGGCGCGGGAGGTCTCGGCTTTCGGGATCCGCAGGGTGACCCGGCTGCCGTCCCGCTCCAGCACCTCGCCGAACTCTGACACGTCAACGTCCGGACCCTGGAGCGTCACGCTGACTGTCTTGAAAGCTGAGAACTGCTCGACCAGCCCAGCCAGCGCGCCGTCGTACAGGATCCGGCCGTGATGGATGACGATCACCCGCTTGCAGAGCGCCTCGACGTCGGCCATGTAGTGGCTGGTCAGGAGCACGGTGGCGCCGTAGCGCCGGTTATACTCGGCGATGAAACGCCGGATGCGGCGCTGCATGGTCACGTCCAGCCCGATCGTCGGCTCGTCCAGATAGAGGATCTGCGGGGAATGCAGCAGGGCTCCGATGATCTCGACCTTCATCCGCTCCCCCAACGACAGGTTGCGGACCGGCTTCTTGACCAGGTCCCCGACCTCCAGCAGCTCGATGAACTCGTCCCGCACCTGCTCGAAATTCACCCGTTCGACCCCGTAGACGGCCCGGTAGAGTTCGAACGAGTCGACCGCCGGGAGATCCCAGGCGAGCTGGTTGCGGTTGCCCATCACGAGCGTGATCTGCTTAAGGAAATCGTGGTTGCGCCGCCTGGGTTCGTAGCCCAGTACGGAGACCTGCCCGCTGGTCGGGTGCAGCAGCCCGGAGAGCATCTTGAGGGTCGTCGTCTTGCCGGCGCCGTTCGGCCCCAGGAAGCCGACCACCTCGCCGGGTTGGATCTCAAATGAGATCGCATCGACGGCCTTGACGATCCGGTGGCTGCGCTTGAACAGGGCGCGGGTGGAGGCTTTGAGGCCGGCTTCACGCTCGGGGACTTTGAAGTGCTTGGCGAGGTGGTTGACGGCGATGACGGGTGTTGCCAAAGTTTCTCTCCCAGTTGAGGAGGCGGAAAAGGGGGCGCGCCAGGACTCTGCCCCGGCGCGCCCCCTTTTCCGCCTAACCTCCTATTTCCGCTCTCACAGTCTGCAGCAAATTCTCCGCTTTCAGCTCATTCAACGTATAACACGGCCCCTCCA
>DATKDL010000099.1:0-2664 GCA_035512695.1 Anaerolineales bacterium
CGGCTGCGGCTTCGCCGCAGCCGCACCCCAAATCGCCGGTCCCTCAAATTTTCGGGTCAACTCCAATCCTCCAACCGGGATTGACACGGTTCCGGTGGTTTGATATGGTGCTGGTCATGCAAATTTTCCCCACTCAGGGCGCGCTCCGATCTGCCCGCAAGCTGCTGCCGCCGCTCGCCCTCGCCTGGATCCTGTCCGCCTGCCAGGTCACGACCGATTTCCTGGGACCCGAAACCGAAACCCCGACGATCACCCCGGCAGTGACGGTGGCCCCGAGCCCTACGCCGCCCCCGTCGGCGACCCCGGTCCCAACGCTGACGCCTTCCGCCAGGATCGAAAACGCCGAGTGGGCGCTATTCACCGGGGATTACGAGCGAGCGCTCGAGATCTACAACGCGACCCTGGCGCTCGGGCCCGAACCCGAAATCGAAGCTGCGGCGCTTTTGGGGATCGGCCGCGTCCGCCTGGCGACCGGCAGCATCGATCAGGCGCTCAACATCTTGCGGGACCTGGTCGCCCGATTCCCGGATTCGCCTCAGGCAGGAGATGCACACATCTTCCTGGCGCAGGTCATGACCCGGCTCAACCGTTACGAAGAAGCCGCCGCCGAGTACCAGGCCTACCTGGACCGCTTCCCAGGCGTGTTGGATGCATACGTTTACGAGTGGAAAGGCGATTCACTGCGGGCCGCCGCGCTGCCGGCCGCCGCGCTGCCGGCTTACGAAGCGGCGCTGGAAACCCCCCGCCTGGATGGGGGCGCGGACCGGATCCGGTTCAAGATCGGCGGCGCCCTGGCCGAGAGCGGGGATTTGACCGGCGCATTGGCGGTTTACGCCGAGCTGCTCGAACATTCGAGCGCCGACTCCCTGACCCCGGCGCTGCTGCTTGCACGCGGAGACCTGTTAGCCCGGCTTGGCGAGACAGCAGCCTCTCACGCCGCCTACACCCAGGCGATCACCGAGTACCCGCGGGCCTTCGAGTCCTATCTCGCGCTCGTGCGTCTCGTCGAGGCCGGCGCACCCGTGGACGAGTATTACAGGGGCCTGGTCGATCACTACGCCGGGGAGCACGGCCTGGCCGTCCTGGCGTTCGACCGCTTCCTGGTGGCATCCCCTGAGGACCACGACGGCAGCGTCCATTACTTCAAGGGACTTTCACTGCGGGCGATCGACTCATATGACCTGGCGATCGCCGAATGGAACGAACTCGTCCAGGGTCACACTTCGGCCGACCCGTATTGGGATGACGCCTGGGAAGCGATCGGCGACACGCATTGGCTGTATCTAGGGGACGACGAATCGGCGATCGCCGTATACGAATCGTTCACCGCCCGCGTCCCGGAGCACGCGCGCGCGGCCGAGTTCCTGTTCTTCGCCGCCCAGATCGCCGAGCGGAGCGGCCAGTTGGAACGGGCTGCAGCTTTCTGGGAGCGGATCGTCGGCGAATACCCGGCCCACTGGCAGGCGCCGCGCGCCCGTTTTCTGGCCGGGATCACACAGTACCGCCTCGGCCGGTTCGAACAGGCCTTCGCCCATTTCCAGACGATCCAATCTTTCAGCTCGGCCCCGTTCGACCGCTCGCAGGCGCTCTTCTGGTCCGCTAAAACGCAGATGGCGCTCGGCGACCCGGCGGCTGCCGGTGGGCTGTTCGAGCAGGCCGCCGCCGCCGATCCGACCGGGTATTACAGCGAACGGGCCAGGGATTTCCACCTGCGGCTTGATCCGTACGCCCCGTCGCAGGCATACGATCTGGAGATCGACTGGGAGGCGGAGCGCTCCCTGGCGGAGGGATGGGTCCGTTTCACCTTCACGCTCCCGGAGAACGCGGACCTGACCTCCCCAGAGCCGCTGGCTGCGGATATCAGGTTTGTCCGTGGGACGGCGCTCTGGAACCTCGGTTTTTACGAACTGGCCCGCGCGGAGTTCGAATCCCTGCGGGCATCCATGGAAACCGACCCGGCCGGCAACTTCCGGTTGGCGAACTACCTGCTCGATCTTGGTCTTTATCGGACGGCGATTTTTTCAGCCCGGCAGATTCTGACCCTGGCCGGCATGGATGATGCCGACACCGTCCACGCGCCGCCCTGGTTCAACCATGTTCGGTTCGGGACGTATTATCCCGATCTCGTGCTCCCGGCAGCGGCGGATAACGGCGTCCACCCGCTGCTGGTCTGGTCGGTGATCCGGCAGGAGAGCCTGTTCGAGGGCTTCGTCCGCTCGACGGCGGGGGCGCGCGGTTTGATGCAGATCATTCCCAGCACGGGCGCCGGGATCCACGCCAATCTCGGCTGGCCGGAGGACTATTCGGCGGAGGACCTGTACAGACCGCACGTCAACGTGATCTATGGGGTTGACTACCTTGCCGACCAAATCAACTATTTCTCGGGCGGAGGCGCCGTCGAGCCGATCCACGTCTATGCAGCCCTGGCCGCCTACAACGGAGGCCCAGGCAACTCGGCCGCCTGGCTCAGCCAGGCCCAGGGGGATCCGGACCTGTTCCTGGAAATCATCCGCTTCGAAGAAACCCGGCGCTACGTGCGGGCGATTTACGAGCTGTACAGTCTCTATGTTCGTTTCTACGGGAATACGCCTTAGCGCGCATCTAAAAATCGAGGCGGCGGTTCCGGGGGCGGCTGCGGCAGAGCCGGAGCCGCCCCCGGAACCG
>DATKDL010000100.1:0-11285 GCA_035512695.1 Anaerolineales bacterium
CAAGAGGTTCCATGACACTATTTTACGAAAAAACCGGGGCCGCCGGGCTCCGCCCGGCGGCCCCTGTTTTTTCGTAGTATTTTTGGATGTTCAATGATCCCCGGCTGATTCGGGCGTTTCTGGCGACGGGGAGTTGGGCTCGGGGTTTGGAATGCGCCCGGCTTTTTCCATCAGCTCTTCGATCGTGCCGACCAGGCGGGCTTTCTCGTCACGCAGTTCGCGGTTTTCCTGTTCGGCGCGGGCCAGGCGGATGCGGCCGGTCCGGCCCAACGCGCCGCCCCACATCAGCTCGACGACGAGGACCATCAGGTATCCGATCACCCCAAACAAGACGATCCACCACTCCCCCACTAGCACCGCCGTAACCACGCTCATCGCGAAAATGATCCAGCCGTAGAGGTTAAGGAGCAGGAAGAGGGGGCTGTGTTTCATGGGGAATGGGCGAGGGGGCGAATGGGCGAGGGGGCGAATGGGCGGTTGTCGCCTATTCGCCCATTCGCCCCCTCGCCTCTTCGCTACTGCTCCGCGCTGATCGAATTATAGATCCGGTCGATCGAGGCCGGGGAAGCGGTGAAGGAGAGGCCGTTGGTGCGGTTGGCGATGCGGAGCATGAGATCTGTGTCGGCGTCTTCGCCATAGGCGATGGTGAAGATCTTGATGCCTTCGACGTCCTCGCCGGAAGGCAGACAGCCGAACATCTGGTTTTCGGTGCGGTTGCTGGAGGTGTCGTCCCCGTCGGAGAGCAGGACGATGCCGTACAGCCGGCGCTCGCCGGCCGCATCGTGTTCGGCTTTGAGGTCATTCATGTAATCATTGGCGTCACAAACGGCATCGTAGAGCGGGGTGTTCCCGTCGGCGAACAGACCCCGCAGCGTGACGGCCAGGGCTTCGGCCACGACGCCAGCCCGGCCGCCCTGCGACAGTTTAATGATATCGCCGCCGAAGGTCATAATGTAGATTTCGTCGTTCGGGTCCAGCCGCTCAACAAAATTGACCGAGCTCTCGACGGCCTCCTTGATCTTATCGCCCTCCATGCTCCCGGAGGTATCGAGCAGCAGGATGACGGTGGCCTTTTTCTTGGTCAGGAAGAAGACGTCCTTGACGGCCTCGGCCGCCTCGGCGGAGGGGCTCTCGAGGGGCGGAACGACGGCGGTGGTGACGCGCGGGTCGGTGCCGTCGGCGAGGGCGAGCGGGGAGTGCAGCGGGATCGTTTCGTCGATGGGCCGCAGGAAATTGTCGATCGCCAGTTCCTGCTGGGGCCGGGCGAGCATGTAGTCCAGGAATATTCGGGCCGCCTCGCCCTGCTCGTCGCTGACCCAATCGGCGTCGAGGATGCAGTAGGGATGCTCGCTCCAGAAGGTGCCCTCCGCCGGGAAGATGAACGCGAGCGGGAAACGCAGCTCCCCGGCGCGCTCCTCGTTGGTCTTCAGCATTTCGGCTTCGCTGGTCGTGACAGCGTGCAGGTAGTTCGGCCCGCGCACGATCATCCGCTCGATCAGGTTGCGGCTCTGGATCCCGTAATGCCAGGTGTTGAGCTCGACCTTTGTGAAGGCTTCCACCACGGGATCGGAATAGACCATCTCCGGAGTCAGCCCCGCCGTCTCCCCGACGGTCGAATAAACCAGCGCCGTCATCATCTGCAGCCCGACGTTGGAATACGTCGGGTGGACATGGCCGAATTTAAAGGTGCCCCATTCCGGATGGCCGAGCGAAATCCAGCCGTCCGGGTTGGCCGCCAGATCGACCAGGTCGTCCCAGCTGATCGGGGTGTCCGGCCAGCCGAGCGCTTCCGCCATCGGGCGCCACATGGCGAAACCGCTGGGCGCCAGGACGGTCAGAGGGCAGGCCTCGGTGACGAGCGGTCGGCCGGTGCGGTCTCGCCAGACGGTGTTGGCTCCGTCGACCCAGCTCTGGTCGCCGGGGCTCCAGACCTGCGGTTGGGAGGCGCCGTCCAGGATGGCGAGCTGCGACCCACCGGAGGTGACGTGCGCGACGCGGACGAAGATGACGTTCCCGTCGCTGGTCTCGTGCGCTTCGGCGTTGAAGCGGGACACAAGCTCGTCCATCCAGTTCTCTTTGGTGTTCGAAGAGGAGATATCGACGACGACCGAGCCGGCCGGCGCTTCCGGGGTTGCATCCCCGGCGGTCTGCCCGGTGACGCTGTCCCCAAAAACTCCGCGGAAAATGAACACGGCGGCTACGATGCAGCCGAACAGGATGGCCGCACCGGCAGTGATCAGGGCGCCCAAGGGGACCCTGGATTTTTCAGAATACATCGATTCCTCCGGGGGAAGGGGGATCATCACGGTGGCGGCTGCGTCAATGCCGCAGCCGCCACCGTGATGTCACCGCTCTTATTTTCAGACAGGTTCTTATTTTACCCGATCGGGTGATCGCTCCCGCAAACTCAATTCTTACGCTCCTCTGATATTCCATCTACGGTATTTTTATAGAGGGGTTGTTTAATGGGCGTCGAAGAAGGACACCATAACAATCCAATTTCGATAAAGGAGGACCCTGACATGAACAAGCTCATCCGTTGGAACCCGAACCGTGAGTTCAACTCCCTTTGGAGCACCTTCGACCGCATGTTCGAAGACAGTTGGGCCATGCAGCCCGACCAGCCGCGGTCCTGGGGGCTCGCCCTCGATGTCGCCGAGAACGAGAACGCCTACATCGTGAAGGCCTCGGTCCCCGGCATCAGCCCGGACGATATCGAGATCACCCTTGAGAAGAACGTCCTGACGATCAGTGGCGAGACCCGGGCAGACGAGACCATCAACTCCGAAGAGTACCGCCTGCGCGAACGGCGCTACGGGACCTTCTCCCGCAACCTGCGGCTCCCGGTCGATGTCATCAGCGACTCGATCGAGGCCAGGTATGAGGACGGCGTGCTGAACCTGATGATCCCGAAAGCGGAGGCAGTCAAGCCGAAAAAGATCGCGGTCAAAGTCGGGTAATTAATTACCGCCGGAAATACAGAATGCTTGCCGGGGCTTTGCCCCGGCAAGCATTCTGTATTTCTGCCGAAAGACGGCGAAAATGGGGTGCCAGGGCGGGCTCGGCCCGCCCTGGCACCCCATTTTCGCCAATCTTTCCTCGCAGCGTTATAATCGTTTGGACATATGGAATACAAGGACTATTACAAGAGCCTGGGCGTAAACCGGAGTGCGAGCAAGGAAGACATCCGGACGGCATTCCGGAACCTGGCGCGCCAACACCACCCGGACGCCAACGAGGGGGATCAGAAGGCCGAGGAGAAATTCAAGGAGATCAACGAGGCGTACCAGGTCCTGTCAGATCCGGATAAGCGTAAGAAATACGACCAGTTGGGGGCGAACTGGGAACAGTATTCCCGCGCCGGCGGACAGCCGGAGGATTTCAACTGGGGCGAGTGGCGCGCCGGTTCGGGGTCATACACCCGGGTCAATGTGGAAGACCTGCAAGACATGTTCGGCGGCGGCCTCGGCGGGGCCGGCTCGGGTGGATTTTCGGATTTCTTCGAGACCCTGTTCGGCGGCGCCCGCGCGCAGCGGGCCCCCAGCCGGCCGGGGCGCAGCCGGAACCTGGAGCAGACGCTCGAGATCACCCTGGAAGAAGCTTTCACCGGGACCGAGCGGGTCTTTCAGCCTCAATATGGTTCCCGGTTCGAGGTCAGCATCCCGAAGGGCGTCCGGACCGGTTCGAAGGTGCGGGTCGCCGGAAAGGGCGGCGAGAGCCCCGGCGGGAGCCCGGCGGACCTGTATCTGAAGATCAAGGTCCTTCCCCACCATATCTTCGAGCGTAAGGGGGACAATCTGCGTGTGACCGTCGATGTCGATTTATACACGGCGCTGCTGGGCGGAGAAGTCTCGGTCCCGACGCTGGAACGGCCGGTGCTGCTGGCGGTCAAACCGGTGGCCCAGAACGGCCAGACGATCCGGGTGCGCGGCAAAGGGATGCCGAACCTCCGGAAACCTGGTGAGCGGGGGGACCTGCTGGTCACGCTGCGGGTCCGGCTTCCGGAGAAGCTGAAACCGGAAGAGCGCGAGGTGTTCGAAAAATTACAGCGGATGCGCTGATATAATCGCGTAATGTTCCCAAAACTCGCCGCCTTCGACCTCGAAATCGCCAAAACCATCCCCGAAAACGCGCCCAGCTGGGACCCTTACTTCCCCCTCGGCATCACCTGCGCTGCCGTGGCGCTGGAAGGAGAACCGGAGCCGATCGTCTGGCAGGGCGTCCCGCGGATGACGCAGCCCGAAGTGAGCGCGATGCTCGACACCCTCCGGGAACTGGCCGGCGCCGGCTACACGCTGCTGACCTGGAACGGCTGCAAGTTCGATTTCCACATGCTCGGCCTGGAATCCAAGCGCCTGGAAGACGCTGCCGCCCTGGCTGCCGAACACGTTGACCTGATGCTGATGTTCACCTTCCGGCAGGGCCATTTCCTCGGTCTGGAAAAAGCGCTCCAGGGCGCCGGATTCCAGGGTAAACGCAAGACGGTTCAGCTGAAAAACGGGGAACTGATGCACGATATGAACGGCGCCAAAGCCCCCCACCTTTGGGCCGCCGGTGAGTACGACGCCGTCCTGTCTTATCTGCGGGACGACGTGCTTCAACCCATCCACCTCGCCCGCCAGATCGAGACCACCCACCGCATCTGCTGGACCAGCCGCAGCGGGGCGCTCCAGGATGTCCACTTCGACCGGCTCTACACCGTCCGGGAAAGCTTTCGTCTGCCCGAGCCGGACACGTCCTGGATGCGCAGCCCGCCCAGCCGCGCCGATTTCATTTCCTGGATGCCGGGCGGGGTATTGCCAAAGCCCGAATAAGCAGAAGGCCCGAGCGTTGCTCGGGCCTTCTGCTTATTCGGGCTTACCCGCTTCCGTTCGTGGACGGCTCGACCGCATCCATCCCCACCGGGAGGACGGGTTCGTCGCCGGCTCCGGCGACCTGCCGGAGCACGCTTTCCTCCAGCCGTGCCACGGCCGCCACAAAGTCGTCCTTGCCCAGGTTCATCAGGCGCACGCCGCGCGTCGCCCGGCTGGCCGTGCTGATCTCTGCGACCTTCGTCCGGATCACGACCCCGTTGGCCGACATCAGCGTCAGATGGTCCTCCGGCTGGACGACCCGCGCCGCCGCGATCCTGCCGACGATCTCAATCGCATTCTTGTCGATCGTCTGCACGCCCAGCGTGCCGCGGCCCTTGATCGGATATTCGCCCAGCGGCGTGCGCTTCCCGTAGCCGCCGACCGTCACCGTCAGCAAGTCCCCGCCTGGTTCGACGACCTCCATGCTCGTGACCCGGTCCTTCCCGGTCAGCCGGATCCCGATCACCCCGGCAGCCGGACGGCCCATCGGCCGTACTTTGGTCTCGTTGAACCGCAGCGCCTGGCCACCCTCCGTCACGATGATGATGTCATCTGCGCCGTGTGTGACTCGCACCCAACCCAGCGCATCGTCGTCGTCCAGGTTCATCGCGATCAGACCGGAAGGCCGCACGGAGGCGAATTCGGACAGGTCCACCCGTTTGATCCGCCCTTTGCGGGTCATCAGGATGCAGTAATCCGATGATTCGAAAGCGGGGACGGCAACCGCGGCGGTCACCGTCTCACCCACGCCCAGCGCCAGCACGTTGACGATCGGGACGCCCTTGGAGGTCCGCACTGCATCCGGGATCTGGTAGGCCTTTTCGGAATAGACCTTGCCTTTGTCGGTGAAGAACAGGATCGTATGCAGGGCCCGGGCCGGGATCGTCATCAGGATCTCGTCCTCTTCTTTGGTCGTATGGCCCTTGACGCCGCGTCCGCCGCGCGATTGCGCCCGGAAAGCGGACGCCGCGACGCGCTTGATATAGCCGCGCTCGGTCAGACTGATCAGGACGCCCTCGTCCTTGACCAGGTCCTCTTCGTTCAGTTCTCCCGAATCGTCGGGAGCCAGCAAGGTCCGGCGCTCGTCGCCGTAGGTAGCGGCGATATCCGCCAGGTCTTCCTTGATCAGGGCCAGGATCTTTTTCGGGTTCGCAAGCAGGTCTTCAAGATAAGCGATCCGCTCCACCAGGGCTTTGTGTTCGTCTTCGATCTTCTGCTGCTCGAGGGCTGCCAACCGGCGCAGCTGCATGTCCAGGATGGCCTGGGCCTGCTCTTCGGACAGGTTGAAACGCTCGATCAGGCGGGTCCGGGCCGTCTCCACATCGGGGGATTCGCGGATCGTCTTGATGACGGCGTCCAGGTTGGCGAGGGCGATCAGCAGGCCGTCGAGGATATGCGCCCGGGCGCGGGCCTTGTCGAGCTGGAAGCGGGTCCGGCGGGAAATGACGTCGCGGCGGTGCTCAATGTAGATCTGGAGCGCCCGTTTGAGCGACAGCAGCCGCGGCTCGCCGTTGACGAGCGCCAGCAGCTGGACCCCAAAGGTGGATTGCAGCGGGGTGTATTTGTACAGCCGGTTGAGGACCATCTTGGGCTGGGCGCCGCGCTTGAGCTCGATGACGATGCCCAACCCACGGCGGTCCGATTCGTCGCGCAGGTCGCTGATGTCGTCGATCCGGCCGGAGCGCACGAGCTCGGCGATCCGTTCGATCAGGTTGGTGACGTTGGTCTGGTACGGGACCTCGGTGATGACGATCTGGTAGCGCCCGCCCCGGCCTTCTTCGATCCGGGCCCTACCGCGCACGATCAATTTTCCGCGACCGGAGCTGTACGCCTGCCGGATGCCCTCACTCCCGATGATGATCCCGCCGGGGGGGAAATCGGGGCCTTTGACGAACGTCATCAGGTCTTCGGAGGTGACCTCATCTTCGTCGTCATAGTGATCGATCAGGTGGGCCAGGGCTGCGGCCAGCTCGCGCAGGTTGTGCGGGGGGATGTTGGTCGCCATCCCGACCGCGATCCCGGATGTGCCGTTCAGGAACAGGTTCGGGAGCCGGGCCGGCAGGACGAGCGGGACCATCAGCGTGCCATCGAAATTTTCGCCCAGGTCGACCGTAGCCTGGTCGATGTCAGCCAGCATTTCCTCCGCCATCGGGGCCAGCCGGGCCTCGGTGTAGCGCATGGCGGCGGGCGAATCGCCGTGGATTGATCCGAAGTTCCCCTGCCCGTCGACGAAGACGTAGCGCATCGAGAAGTCCTGCGCCATGCGGGCCATCGTCTCGTACACGGCCACGTCGCCGTGCGGGTGGTACTTCCCGAGCACCTCCCCGACGATGCGGGCCGATTTCTTGTAAGAGGCGTTCGAACGCATCCCCAGGTCATGCATGGCATACAGGATCCGGCGGTGGACCGGCTTGAGCCCGTCCCGCGCATCCGGGAGCGCCCGCGCCACGATCACGCTCATGGCGTAGTCGAGGTACGCGGAACGCATCTCATGGTTAATATCGATCGGTTGGATGGATGAGGCGTCGTTGTCCATTGAATCGTTCGGCCTTGGATCTCTCGAGCCGGTTCTCCTCCGGAAATCACCCGATTCCGACCCCCCAGATACAGGGCGAAATTCCCATTTTTTGTAAATCCGCCCAGATATGGCGCCAATTTTCGCGCCTCGGATGGTTGCCGGACAGACGGTTAATTATACCAAAGAGGGGGGTAAAGCGGGGGTCAATCCCGCAGCCGCAGCAGCCGGTAGATCGCCACCGGCTCCAACCTTCCCGGGAGCGCTTGAACGGTCAGCGGGCGGATCCGGGCGGCGGGGACCTGGCGCAGGGTGGCCTGGCTGATCAGGATCTCACCCGGCCTGGCCATCTCCTGCAGCCGGCGGGCGATGTTGGCGGTATCTCCGATCACGGTGTAGTCCATCACCCGCTCCGACCCGATATTGCCGACGATCGCCTCACCGGTGTGGACCCCGATCCCGAGCCCGAGCGATTTCAGGACCTCGTGAGCGGGTTCTTCCTGGATTTCTCGAAAGACACCCTGCATTCCGAGGGCGGCACGCAGCGCCCAATGGGCGTCGTCTTCGCGCTGGAGCGGGGCGCCCCAGAACGACTGGATCGCATCGCCCAGATATTTGTCCAGCGTCCCGCCGTTGGCGTAGATCGGCTCGCTCAGCCGGGTGAAAAGCATGTTAAGGGTTTCGACCACCACGTCGGCCGACCGGGTCTCGGTGAAGCGGGTAAACCCGCGCAGATCGGCATATAGAATGGTGACGAACCGGTTCTGCCCGCCGAGCTTCAGATAGTTCTCCGGATCGGTCAGGATGACGCCGGCGATCTCGGGGGCAACGTAACGGGTCAACAGCTGGCTCAGCATGTTATTGTTGTTTTCAAGATCGTCGTAAAGGCGTTTGAGACGCAGCAGCGACCGGACCCGGGTGATCAGCACGGTGGCGTTGAACGGTTTTCCGACGAAATCGTCTGCGCCGGACTCGATCGCGTTGAGCTTCTCGTCCTCCGCATCGAAGGCAGTCACGATGATGACCGGGATCAGGCGCGTACGCTGGTCCGATTTCATCTGCCGGCAAAGCGTCAGCCCGTCCAACTGCGGCATCTGGATGTCGAGCAGCGCCAGGTCGGGTTCGTAGCCGTCCCGCATTGCCCGGCCGGCGTCTCCGCCGTTGTCAAAGTCGACGACTTCGCAACCGGCGTTCTCCAGGTAGTTCCGCAGGATATCGCGCGTGAAATAATCGTCGTCGGCGACGAGGATCCTGGGCGGGTGGGCGAGAATCTCGGTCAGGTCCAACGGATCAATCGAGGCGTCCTGTCACGATGGCCAGTTTGACCTCGGCGATCGCCTGGGTCACATGGATATCGCGCGGGCAGGCCTCTGTGCAGTTGAAGGCTGTGCGGCATTTCCAGACCCCCGTGTCCTCCGCCAGGATCTCCAGCCGCTGCTCGGCCAGTTCGTCCCGGCTGTCGAAGATAAACCGGTGGGCGTTGACGATCGAGGCCGGCCCGACGTAGCGATCGTCGGACCAGAACGACGGACAGGCGGTCGTGCAGGCTGCGCACAGGATGCATTTGGTCGTATCGTCAAAACGCTCGCGCTGCTCGATCGTCTGCAGGCGCTCCTTGCCGTCCGCCGGGGATTCCCCGTCGTTGACGAAATACGGGAGCACCGTGCGGTAGCTCTCGAAAAAGGGCTCCATGTCCACCAGCAGGTCTTTGAGGATTTTGAGCCCGAGCAGCGGCTCGATGGTGATCTGGTCGGTCCCAAGGTCTTTGACCAGCACCTTGCAGGCCAGCATGTTACGGCCGTTGATCCGCATCGCATCCGACCCGCACACCCCGTGCGCGCAGGACCGGCGGTAGGTCAGGGTGCCGTCTTCGTAGCCTTTAATGAACTCCAGCACATCGAGCACCCGGTCGGTCGGCGCGGCGGGGACCTGGTAGGTCTCGTAGTGCGGCTTTTCGTCGGTTTCCGGGTTGTAGCGCAGGATTTTGAGGGTGATCGTTTTCTTTTCTTTTTCAGCCATGATTCCAGGATCCTGAGAAAATCGATCGGTCGCCGGGCGAAGTCCGGTGAACGATCGATTTTCTCAATACACTCGCTCCTTGGGTTCGTATTTCGTGATTACGACATCCTTGTACTTGAGTTCGATGCCTTCGTCCGTCCACCAGGCGAGGGAATGCTTGAGCCAGTTTTCATCGTCCCGCTTGGGGTAGTCCTCCCGTGCGTGCGCGCCGCGGCTTTCCTTGCGAGCCAGCGCCGCGACGGCGGTGACCTCGGCGATCTCGAGCAGGTTGCCCAGTTCCCAGGTATTCAGGACATCGGTGTTGTAGACCCGTCCGTGATCCTCCACCCGGACGTTCCGAAAGCGTTCGCGCAGCTCGCGGATCCTGGCGATCGCTTTCGTCATGCCCTCCTCCGTCCGAAAGACGCCGACATGGTTCATCATTACCTGTTTCATCTCGTCGCCGATATCGGTTGCCCGCTCGGTCCCGCTGCGGTTCAGAAGGCTTTCCATCTGTTCGCGGGCGTAATCGGCGGCACCGGCTCCGACATGCTGGAAGTCCGCCCCTTTGGCGAACCTGGCCGCCTGCAGACCGGCGTATTTCCCGAACACGAGGATATCGAGCAGGGAGTTGGTCCCGAGCCGGTTCGCGCCGTGGACGGAGACGCAGGCGCATTCCCCCGCCGCATACATCCCTGGGAGGACGGTGTTATCCTCGTCCAGGACGACCTCGCCGAGCTTGTTGGTCGGGATGCCGCCCATGGCGTAATGAGCCGTGGGTTGGACCGGCATCGGTTCTTTGAGCGGGTCGACGCCCAGGTAGGTCTTACAAAAATCGATGATGTCGGGCAGCTTGGAGAGGATCTCCTCACCGGTGGTGCGGTAGGGGGAGCCGTCGGTGTTGGTGCGCTTATCGAGTTCGGCGAACTTGTTGACCGTCTCGGGGCGCACGTCGAGGTGCAGATAATCTCCCCCGCCGATGCCGCGGCCGGCCTCGATCTCGAGAAACATCGCCCGGCTGACGACATCCCGCGAGGCCAGGTCTTTGACGGTCGGGGCGTAATCTGCCATGAAGCGCTGCCCCTGTCCGTTGATCAGGACGCCTCCCTCCCCGCGCACACCTTCCGTGATCAGGATCCCGAGCTTGAAGATCCCGGTCGGGTGGAACTGGAAGAACTCCATGTCCTCCGACGGGATGCCGCGTCGCATGGCGATGGCGATCCCGTCGCCGGTGTAGGCGTAGGCGTTCGAGGTGATGCTCCAGACCCGCCCGTGCCCGCCGGTGGCGAAGACGACGGACTTGGCTTTGAAGACGTGATACGCCCCGGTGGCCAGCTCGATCGCCACCACCCCGGCGCAGGCCCCGTTCTCTATCAGGAGATCGACCACATGGTACTCGTCGAAAAAGTTGACGTTATTGCGGATGCACTGCTGGTAGAGCGTCTGCAGGATCATGTGTCCGGTCCGGTCGGCGGCGTAGGCCGCGCGCCGGACGGGTTTCTTGGTGATATTGTTGGTGTGGCCGCCAAACGGCCGCTGGGCGATCCGACCTTCTTCGGTCCGGGAAAACGGCAGACCCAGGTTCTCAAGCTCGTAGACGATCGGCACCGCCTCGTTGCACATGAACTCGATCGCATCCTGGTCGCCCAGGTAATCGGTGCCTTTAACGGTGTCAAACGTGTGCCACTCGGGTGAGTCCTCTTCGAGGTTGCCGAGGGCGGCACCGATCCCGCCCTGGGCGGTGCCGGTGTGTGAGCGGGTCGGGTAGAGCTTACTGAGAACGGCCGTTTTTGCCCCCCGAGAAGCGTAGAGACCGGCCATCAGCCCTGCGCCCCCCGCCCCCACGATGACGACTTCATATTCGTGCGTTTTCGTCATTCATGACTCCAAAGTATGAAAACCGAAGTGCGGGCCGGGGG
>DATKDL010000101.1:0-13511 GCA_035512695.1 Anaerolineales bacterium
GAGAAATATCCCGGGGACGCCCCGGTCGTCGTGAGCCTACCCGACCTGCTGCCGGTCCTGGGCGAAAGCTGGGAGCTGCTGGACGACAACGTGATGGGAGAATGGTACACCTACCTGATCCTGGCCCATGGCACAGACGCCGGGGCGCGCCTCCCGGACGACGAGGCCGCCGCAGCCGCGGCCGGCTGGGGTGGAGATCGGTACGTCGTCTACCATCACCGGGAGAGCGGGGAAACGGTGATGGTGCTGAAGGCAACCTGGGATACTCCCGAGGACGCGCTCGAATTCGCCGCTGCCTTCGATCTGTACGCCGACGACCGCTTCGGCCCGGCCTCCGCCGGGCCTTCCGGCACCGCCCTGTGGGAGGCCGGCTCCGGCATCCACCTCTTCATCGAATCGGGCGGGACCACGATCTGGGTCGCCGCCCCGGACCCCACCGTCGCCGAAGCGGTACTCGCGGTTATGGGGGAGTAGGCGAATGGGCGAATGGGCGAATGGGCGAATGGGCGAATGGGCGAATAGGCGAATGGGCGAATAGGCGAGTAACCGAACTCGCCCATTCGCCCATTCGCCTATTCTGCTTTTCGCCTATTCGTTTACTGCCGTGAGCATCGCTGCGGCGACGGACGGGTCCGGCGCGGCGATCCAGATCGTCGTTCCGCCGGTTTCGAGGAAGAGATGGACGCCGCTGTCGCTCTCATAGAGCGTTGATCCGGAGGGGCCGGCGGAGCCTGGGCCGAAGCGGGCGGCGGCGTAATCTTCAAAGGCTTCCGCAAACTCGAGGGCGTCCGCAGGGGTGTCCCAGGCCGCTTTCAGCGCCATCACGGTCGCGCCTGTGTCTCGGTTGTGGTAGACGGCGTACCGGTCGCCGCCCCAGCCGGCGGCTGCCGCGGCGGCCTCTTCGTCGCCGAGTCGGAACCCGGCCGCGAACCCGTGGCCCAGGATCAGGTAGGTGTACCATTCCCCCATCACGTTTTCGTCGAGCAGCTCCCAGTCGTCCCCCAGGACGGGCAGCAGGTCCGGAAGTTCGACGGCTGCGGGTGCGTCTCCGGGATACTTCTCGGGGTGCAGGATCTGCTCGGTCGAGACCGGCGGGTCTGCATAGGCGGCGTCGACCGCCTCCCACCCCCCTCCGTTAAAAAGGGATTCGACGAATAGGTAGCCCTGGTCGTAGGGGAAGACGAAATCCAGCTGGAGAAAGGCCGGGGCATGGTCCAGTACGGAGAGGTCGAGCGAGTTGAAATATTCGATGATCTGCTGCAGGTCGAGATCGGTGGCATATTCCATGAACCACTCCAGCTCCAGCAGGGTCGAGTCGCCTTCGATCAGGGCCTGGATCGCGGCGCAGCGCTCGGAGTCGGCCTCGCAGGCGTCCTCGTTGTACATCAGGGCGCCGTCGAAATCGAAGTTCTGGTCCTGCAAGGCGTGGTTGTATTCGTGGGCGTAGGTCAGTTTTTCAGGGCCGCCGAAGCTTTCGCTTCCGACGACGACCATCTCCCTGGTGTCGTCGTCATAAAAGCCGGCGACCTGTTCGCTGAACAGCTCAATATACAGTGCGATCAGGTCGTACTCGGGTTCGAGCAGCCCGAAGACCGCCAGGACCAGGGCGTCGTCGCCGGCCTCTTCCGGGGTGTAGTCGGCAAAGAAATCGTTGACGACCCGCTCGCGCATGTCTTCGGGCGAGAAGATCGCCCGGGTGAACTCCTCGGCCGGGTCCAGGCCGCGCAGCTGGATGACCTGGTCCTGGATCGTTTCCATGCTGGCGACGACGGCTGCGGGGAGGTCCTCATCGGACCCCGGATCCTGGCCGGTCGCCTCGGGCGATTCTCCTGGGGACGCCGGAGTTTCCGTCGCCGGGACCGGCGGATCCGTCTCACCGGGCTCCATTTGGGTCGCGGATGGATTGATCGTGTCGCTTCCCGGGATGAAGGTCGACTCGCGGATCGAGAAGAACGAAACGGCCGCCGCGCCGGCTCCGACCAGGCAGAGGCAGGTGAAGAACAGGATGACGGCGATCAGGATGATCGGGCGGCGTCCGGATTGCATCAGTATGGCCTCAGAGGGTGACGACGGCCAGGATGAAACAGATGAACCCGCAGATCCCGTAAAGGTACGTGGTCCGCGTCCCGGATGTGTACCGGCCGCTCTCCTGTTCCTCCCGGAGGGCGTCGCGGATCGCTTTCCCTTCTCGGCGGGCCCGGAGACCGGTGCTGGCGTTACCCCCGACTTCGGAGAAGATCGGCACCACGGCGACGATCAGAAAAACGATCCCGGCGATGAAATAAAAGTTGGAGAGGGTGATCCCGGTGATGAGCATGAGGATATAGCCGCCGGCGGTAGCGCCGGCGAGCAGGAGGAGCGCGCTCAGCCAGAATGGGCGCCTGGTGGCTGGATTTCGATTCGATTTCATGGACTCTCCGTGGGCTGAGATTGTAACTGTTTTTTTTATTCACCTTCACGTCGCACTCTTTTTACGTTAATATCTGCCTGTATGTTCAGTTTTTCACGTGATCGGTGGGGAGCGGCTGCGGGAGATGTCCTGGCGATCGCGGCCCTCACCCTGGCCGGTTTTAACACGCACGGCACGCTCACAACGGCCGGTTCGCGGATCTGGGCGACTTTTCTACCGCTTGTGGCAGCCTGGATCCTGGCAGGAATCTTCACCGGTGTTTACGACCCGGCGAATTTCAGGACGCCGGCGCAGCTCTGGCGGCCGGTCATGGCCATGGTCATGGCGGCGCCAATGTTCGGCCTGCTTCGAGCCTGGGTGTTGGGAAACCAGACGATCAGCGTGATCTTTGTGATCGTCATCGGGAGTTTGGGTGCGGTGGTCATGTTCGCCTGGCGGGGGATCTACGCCCTCTGGATCCTGCGCCGGCCTGGGAACCGTAACACCGGTGGATGAAACCGCGCTGATCGTGCATGCCAGTAAAGGGGATCTGACGGCTTTCAACCGTCTGATCCTCGTTTACCAGGATTACGCCTACAATATCGCTTACCGCGTCATGGGGGATCACGCTTCGGCTGAGGATGCCGTCCAGGAAGGGATGATCAAAGCCTACAAAAACCTCCGCAAGTTCCGCGGGGGATCATTCAAGTCGTGGCTGCTTCGCATCGTCACCAACACCTGTTACGACGAGCTTCGTCGCCGCAAACGGCGCCCGACCACCCCCCTCGAACCCGTCACCGATAACGACGAAGTCATCGAGAACCCGGCATGGCTCATCGACCCGTCCGAATCTCCGGAGGACTTCAGTGAGCGCGCCGAGCTGGGCCGCGCGATCCAGGACTGCCTGGACGGCCTTTCGGTTGAGTTCAGGATGATCGTCATCCTGGTCGACATCCAGGGGATGGACTATTCCGAAGCGGCCGACGTCGCTGGCACACCGCTGGGGACCGTGAAAAGCAGGCTGGCGCGGGCCCGCAGCGGGCTGCGGGATTGTCTGCAGGGTTTCGGGGAACTTTTACCCGTCAATTACCGTTATGGTACTGACGGCTAGACTTCTCACAGAGACCTGACCGATTTGAATTATGGCTAACCTTAACCCGAAAGACACCGAGGCCCTTTCGGCCTTTCTCGACGGAAACCTGGATCCGGTTGAACATGCGCGTCTCGAGCAGCGCCTGCGACAGGAGACGGTGCTCCAGGCGGAGCTGGAATCGCTCGACCGGACGCGCCGGATGCTCAGGGCTGCCCCTCACTACCGCGCTCCGAGGAATTTCACCCTGACGCCCGAGATGGCCGGGATCCCCGCCGCCCGGCCCGGCGTACTGTCCGGCCTGACGCGGATCGCATTCCAGATGACATCGATCCTGTTCATCGTGGCGCTGGTCGGCAACTTCACATTCCAGGGGCTCGGCGGTTCGCAGCCTGACAACCCCGCTGCATTCACATCGGAAACCGACGGTGAGATGCCGCCGGAGGCGGACCCCGCCGCCGAGGACGCTGCCGGCGAGAGCTCCGCTGCCGGCGCCGAGGAGCCGGCGGAAGAACAGACCATGGAAATGCTGGATGCGGAGAGCGTCGAAAGCGGTGAGGACCCGGAGGAGATCCAGGCCCTGGCGGCACCGTCTGAAGAATCGCTCTCTGTCGCCGAGGAAGCGGAATCCCAGCCGGTGGAGGATCCGGTTGCCGAGGGCGAAATCACAGCGGTTCCCGATGCCGCCGAAGGCGATCGCCAGCCGCTGGAATCCACCGGCCCCGAAGAACCCGAAATCGCCGCCATCCCCCAGGAAGCGGACCGCAAAGTGGCCGCGGCCGATCCGGCCCCAATCAACCCGTGGTCGATCTTCACCGTGCTGACCGGTGCGGCTGCTCTGTTGAGCGGTTTCCTGGCGCTCCTCCTCCGAAGACGATAAGAACCTGGTTGTCCCCTGAAAAATGGGAAAGCGAACGCCCTGCCGGGCTCCACCGGGCAGGGCGTTCGCTTTCCCATTTTTCAGGGGCTTATCGTTTTTCCTTGTCGACTTTTCGCCGTCTGTGCAGCGTCTATGATGGTACACTTTCCGCAATGTGAGGAGGCCGGCAATGGATATAACCCCTTTTCGACCAATACTTTCGTTGATCCTGCTGATCGCGATCGTGGGTCTCGCCTGTACTTTGGGGAGCAGCGAACCCACCCCGGTTTCCACGCCCACGGACGTACCCACTTCGACCGACGCACCGCCGCTGCCCACGCCAACCCCGACCGCCCCACCGCCGCCCACCAACACCCCTGCCCCACCACCGCCCACCGACGTGCCGCCTCCCACCGCCACCACCGAGCAGCAGATCGTCCCGACCGATACGCCGGCAACGTCGAATGACCCCCTGGCCTATTATGTGGAGGAATTCGAAGGTGATCTTTCGAGCTATTCGTATATTGTCTTCAACGGCGTGGACCGCGGCTCGGAGATGGTCTTCACCAAGGACGGCGCGCTGGCATTCAGCATCTCGGATCAGGACACCTGGGTTTACGTCACTTATGACCCCTGGGTTTACAGGGACGTCCGCATCGGGTTGAGCGCCGAGAATCGCGGCGTGAACAGCCAGCGCGTCAGCTTGCTCTGCCGGCTCTCGGCGGACGGCTGGTTCGAATTCAATATCGGGGGAGACGGGCTTTGGGAGGTCTGGGTATATGATGATTCCGCCGGGGATTTCTTCCTGATCGGAAATGGCGGCTCCACCGATATCAACCTCGGGCAGGATACGAACATCTACGTCGCCGAATGCATCGGAAACGATCTGACCCTGTATATCAACGGGGTCCTGGTCCGGACGTTGACGATCCCCGCGAACTACAGTTTCCTTGAGGAAGGCGAGGTCGGTTTTGCCGTCTCATCCTTTGACGCCGTGCCGGTGAACATCCATATCGGCTGGTTCGGGATCGAATCCCCGTAGGACCTGTCCGTAAAAATGGCGGGGTGGACGGTGGGGGACCTGCCGGGCGCAGCCACGGCAGGTCCCCCACCATCACGCCACGCCATTTCTTCAATTACCGTCCAGATCGCGCGCGTCGCCTTCGATCACGTCATCCGGTTCGGCGTCGCGCCATTTTCCGGAGATCGTCCGGCGGAGTTCATCTTCGTGCTCGGCGACGACGTCCACCGGGCAAAGTTCGAGAAAAACGGTGCTGCCGAGCCACAGGATCAGGGCATCATCCAGCGGTCCGGGCGCCAGGTCAGGGACGACCAGGTAGAGCAGGGCCCCTAACGGCAAGACTTTGATCAGCGGGGTGACACGCCGGTCGACCATCAACCGCAGGATCAACCGGATACGGTCCATAAAGTTTTGAAAGACTCCCCCATCGGAAGGCGTGATATTTTTCGATTTGTTTGCCATGGGCTGATCCTTTGGAAGCGTTCAGAAGCTGCCGACTTTCAACATTGGCGTGCTCCCATCCTTTTCTATGCGAACAAAGGTCAGAGCATTATACTACACGGTGATTTTCGAAAAGTGTCGCGCGCGAACGATGGAAAACGGCGCACGCAAATTGCATGAACGATGGAAAACTCCGATTGGCGCTGATTTCATTCGCAACCGCATCGGCCCTGCTGCTGGGCGGGTGCATGGGCGAGAACGAGCAGCGGATCCAGGGGACGTGGGAGTATTTCGACGAGCACCTGGCAGAGATCGCCGGTGAAAGCCAGCTGACAGTGGTCTGGCATTTTTCAGCCGGAACCTTCATCTACCAGGCCTGCTGCTTCAACGTGGATATTGAATTCGGCGGGGGTTACCGGATTATCGATTCGTCTGCCGATCAGCTCACCCTCGAACTCTATAACACCTACGGGACCGGCGCACGGATGGACGGCGAGATCGGGATCGTCATCAACCGTGAAACCGGGACGCTGAACATCCAGGGTGCGGAGCCGTTTCGTAAGGTGGGACCTTGAAGTCTCTGAGGGTTCCGTTTTTCGTCATTTTGTTCGCCGTAAAACCGGCCGCCTCACAACATAAAATGAACTGGATATTTATAATTCTAAATATACTATTGACAAAAGTAAAAAACTCTGTAGAATATTTTCAATTCTTAACACGGGTTTCAATTTTCCAATAAGGCCTCGCTGAATCGTTCCATGACCATCATCACCTTCCCCGTTGACGACGTTCGCCCCGCTCATCCGCATTTGCGGCGGTTCGACGCCCGCACCGATCTTGGGCGCGTGGCGGATCTGGTCGAGCGCTGTTTCGATGAGACCCTCGACGCGGATGGCCGGCGCTACATCCAGAATATGCGGCGCGCGGCTACCGGGCCGCAGCTGCTGCGCTGGGCGGCCGGTGCAAACGATCGCAGCAGCGGATCCTTCAACGGTTTTGTTTGGGAGCAGGAAGGGGCGATTATCGGCAACCTGAGCCTGATCCCGATGCCTGGCCATGGCGAGCGGGTCTTTCTGATCGCGAACGTCGCCGTCGAGCCGGGCCACCGCCGCCGTGGGATCGCCCGCAGCCTGACTGAAGCGGCGCTGGAGGAGACCCACCGCCGCCGGGCGGATCGCCTCTGGCTCCACGTCCGGGACGACAACGCCGCCGCAATCCGCCTTTACGATCGCGTCGGGTTCCGCGAACATACCCGCCGGACGACCTGGTACAACACCCGCCGGCTCGTCGATCCCCCCGGCCCAATCGGCCCAGACATCATCGCTCTCCCCCTGCGCCACTGGGCGCTCACCCAATCCTGGCTCCGCCAACTCCACCCGCCGGACCTGGACTGGTACCTGTCTCTAAACGTGCGCGCGCTGCAGCCCGGCCCTGCCGGCTGGTTTCACCGCCTGTTGACCGGGGCCGCATATCGGGTCTGGGCTGCGGTGCGCAGCGGCAGACTGCTCGGCGTCCTGGCCTGGCAGGATACCCCTGCCGCGGCCGACCGACTGTGGTTGGCTGCACCGGCGGAACCCGAGCCGGCGGTGCTTGCGGCCCTTGCCCGGCGGGCAGACCGGTCTCGCCCGGGCCATAAACCGCTCAACCTGGAATACCCCGCAGGTCTGGCCACCGGCGCCCTGGGGTATGCCGGTTTCACCCCACACCACACACTTATCTGGATGCAGCGAGAAGGAGCCTGAAATGATCGGTACTGTGCAGGTTGAAAACCTGGCCAAGATCTACCAGACCAAACAGCGCAAGGGCATCTTCAAGGCTGAAAGGCGCGAAGTCCCGGCCCTGCAGGATGTCAGTATGGATGTGAGACCCGGCGAGATCTTCGGTCTCCTGGGCCCGAACGGGGCGGGCAAGACCACCCTGATCAAAATCCTGACGACCCTGCTCCTGCCCACTTCGGGGAAGGCGCAGGTCAATGGGCACGACGTCGAGCGCGCCCCCAACGCGGTCCGCGCCAGCGTGGGTTGCATGCTGATGGGGGAGCGCGGCCTTTACTGGAAGCTGACCGGCCGGGAGAACCTGGTCTATTTCGGCGCGCTGTACCATCTCAACCCGGCCGATCGCCGGCGGGTCTCCCAGGAGATCATCGACCTGCTCAGCCTCGGTGAGATCGCCGACCGCTCTGTCGAGACCTATTCATCCGGCCAGAAGATGAAGCTGGCCTTCGGCAAGGCCCTGATCAACGACGCCCCGCTGCTGATTCTGGACGAGCCGACCAACACCCTGGACGTGCCCTCCGCCAGCGAACTGCGCGCCGTTGTCCGCGAGCTGAACGGTCGCGGCAAAACGATCATCTATACCACCCACATCATGGCCGAGGCTGAGACGCTCTGCAGCCGGGTCGCCATCATCGACCATGGCCGGCTGCTGGCTGAGGGCACCGTTCCCGACCTGAAAGCATCGCTCGGCCGGGATACGGTCACCCGTATCGAAGGTGCGATCTCCCCCGGCGCGGTCGAGGCGGTCCGGAGCCTCCCGATGGTGACCCACACGACGATGAGCGCCGTCGACGGGCTGAACCAGCTGACGGTGATGTCCTCCAACGGCCAAGACACGCTCCCGAGACTGATCGAGGCGCTCTCGCGAGAAGGCGCCGTCATCCAGCGGATCATCCCTGAAGAGGTCACGCTGGAGGACGTCTTCATCGCCAAGACCGGCCGCACCCTGGCCGAGGACACCACGGCAAAATGAACACTGTTCCGCTGAGGACCAACCTCTCGGCCATGCTGGCCTCCACCCGCATGCGGCTCTTGAACGTCACCCGCTATCCCGGTCAGATCATCATGGACGTCATCGTCCCGATCGTGCTCGCCGCGATGCCGATCCTGCTGGGCCGCGCCACCGCCGGCGACCAGGCTGCCGTCATCTTCGAGGCCAACACCGGGACCTCGAACTATGTCGGTTACATGATCATCGGAGCCAGCGCATTTTCCATGGTTTCCTACGCGTTCTGGCACATCGCCTACTGGATCCGTTGGGAGATGGAGACCGGCACCCTGGAAAGCCTGTATCTCTCGCCGACAGCCAGCCTCTGGATCGCGGCCGGGACGTCGCTTTACAGCCTGATCCGATCGCTCGTGGCTGCGCTGACCTCGTATTTCCTCGGCTCCTTGATCCTGGGCGTCAACCCGCTCCAGGGTGAACTGCTGCTGGCCGTGTCCTTCCTGGTGGTCGGCGCGATCCCGCTATACGGTATGGCGCTGCTGTTCGGCGCCGTCGTCCTGAAACTGAGGGACGCAAATTCACTGATCAACCTGATGCAGTGGGTCGTGAGTTTTCTGATGGGCGTCTTCTTCCCGATCCAAATTTTCCCGGCATATCTGAAGGTCATCGCCCTGCTCTTCCCGCCGACCTGGATGACCAACGGCGTCCGCTCGGCCCTGCTCGGGGTCGGCTATTTCTTCGGCGAATGGTACTTCGACCTGGCCATGCTCTGGGTCTTCCTCCTCATCGCCCCCCTCGTCGGCTACCAGATTTTCATGCGGGTCGAGAATGGGATCCGCAGGAATGAAGGGGTCGGTCAATATTGAAAATTATGACGACAAACATTGATCGATACGTCGGTTTCAAAGCGACCTGGATGACCTTCTGGGCGATGGTGCACAAAGAGCTGATCGTCCTCTCGCGCTATCCGGTCCAGTTCGTCACCTCTTTTGCGCAGGTCTTCATCATCATCGCCATCTTCTCGCTAGCGGGGACGATGTTCTCGCCCGGCGGGGAAGGGGCAGGGGGGACGACCTCGGGGGTCATCGTTTACGGCTTTATCCTGTTCATCTTCCTCTCGGACACGCTCTGGAGCATCGGCGTCAACGTGCGCCACGAGCAGGTCCAGGGGACGCTGGAGCAGCTCTACCTCAGCCCGGCCAGCAAGTTTGCCAACCTGGTCTCCCGGGTGACCAACCTGTTGCTGTGGACCGGTTCGCTGTCGATCGTCTCGTTGCTGGGGATGCGGGCGATCCTGGGCCAGTTCCCGGTCGAGAACATCGGCCTGGGTCTGGCGATCCTCGCTTTCTCGCTGGCCGGGACCTTTGGCCTGGGCTTCGCCTTTGCCGCCGTCACCCTGCGGATCAAGGAGGCGGCCAATACCCTGGCCAACCTGCTCCAGTTTGCCTTTCTGATCCTGTGCGCCAACTTCTTCCCTTTTGCGGCGCTGCCGGAGCCGGTTCTGTGGGTTTCCCGGATCATCCCGCTTTCGTATGCTGTCGACGCCTTCCGGTCGACCCTGATGGGATACCCGGCCGGGTACCCCGAGCTGGCCCCGATCCAGGTCGAGCTGGTCATCGTCGCCGTCTTTGGGATCCTGATGCCGATTATCGGCTACCGGCTCTACCGGCGGGCGGAAGACCATGCCCGCCGGACCGGTAGCCTGGCAGAGTATTAATCCGAAAAAATGAAGGGTGAGCGACGGCGGTCCCCCGCTCACCCTTCATTTTTCCGACCACATGTTAAGGAGAAACCGATGTCCACCGAAGAACGCATGAAAATCCTGGAAATGATCGCAGCCGGCCAGATCACGGCTGAGGAGGCGGCGCGGCTGCTGGATGCCTCCAGTACAAGCGCGGCCGGCGGAGCGGCCGCTCTCGAAAAACCGGCGGATCGCTCCGCCGGGATGGACAGGACGAGGTTCGCCGGGCGGCGGCTGCGGGTCAAGGTCGTCGAAAACGACGGGACCCGCGTCAACGTCAATCTGCCGCTCAGCCTGATGGAAATCGGCCTCAAGATTGGCGGGCGCTTCGTCGACGAACTGCGCGACATCGACCGCGAGATGGAGATGCTGATGGACGCCATCCGTAACGATGTGCAGGGCAAGATCGTCGAGGTCGATGACGAGGATTCGCACGTCGAGGTTTATATCGAATGAAAGGGATGTCCGGGTTCAAGCTGCTCTGGATTGGCCAGATCGTCTCCGTCCTGGCCTCCTTCATGACAAACTTCGCCCTGACGATCTGGGCGTTCCAGGAAACCGGGCAAGCTACCGCGCTGGCGCTCATCCAGGTCTTTTTCATCACCCCGTTCCTGGTTATTTCGCCGATTGCCGGGGTGATGGTGGATCGCTACAACCGCAAGCTGATGATGATGGTCAGCGATGTGGGCGCCGGTGTGGCGACGATCCTGATCTTGATCCTGCATTCAATGGGGGTCCTGGAGGTCTGGCACCTGTACATCGCCGCCGCGATCAACGGGACTTTCAACGCCTTTCAGTGGCCGGCTTACTCTGCTGCCATCACCCTGATGGTTCCGAAGGAGCAATACGGCCGGGCGAATGGGATGATGTCGTTGGTCGAGATGGGGCCGGCGGTGATCGCGCCGATGCTGGCGGGCGCCCTGATGCCGCTGATCGGTTTCGGCGGGATCCTGTGGATCGACGTGCTGACCTTCTCGCTTGCGGTCGGCACGTTGCTGTTCATCCATGTCCCGCAGCCCGAGCAGACCGAGGAAGGCCGGGCTGCCGGGGGAAATATGCTCGCCCAGGCGGTTTACGGCTTCCGCTATATCTTCGCCCGGCCAAGCCTGCTCGGTCTGCAGCTGGTGTTTTTCTTCGCCAATTTCTTTGCCGGGCTCGGATTCACCCTGGTCGCGCCGATGGTGCTGGCGCGCACGATGAACAACGAACTGATCTTTGGGTCTGTGCAATCGATCGGGGCGATCGGCGGGATCATCGGCGGGGTCCTGATGAGCACCTGGGGCGGTTTCAAGAAGCGGGTGCACGGAGTGCTGACCGGCTGGATCGTTTCGGGTGTGATCGGGATCAGCCTGTTCGGTTGGGGACAGTCCTTGCTGGTCTGGTCGATCGCCTTCTTTTTCGGTGCGATGATCGGACCGATCATCAACGGTTCGAACCAGGCCATCTGGCAGGCCAAGGTCGCCCCGGACCTGCAGGGCAGGGTGTTCTCCGCCCGGCGTATGATTGCATGGCTGGCGGGGCCGATCACCCCGCTGATCGCCGGACCGCTGGCCGATTTCGTCCTCGAACCCGCCATGGCGGAGGGCGGCGCCCTGACCGGCGTCTTCGGCTGGTTGGTCGGCACCGGTCCGGGGGCCGGGATGGCCCTGATCGTGATCGCGGCCGGATTGCTGGCCTCGCTGGTCGGCGGACTTGGATATCTCTTCCCGGCTATCCGGGAAGCCGAGGCGCGGCTGCCCGACCACGGACAGGATGCAAAAACACCCCCGGCCGAACCGGCTGTTGAACCGGTGGACGAGGGTGTTGTGGTGGTGTAGGACGGGTTAAAAACGGATGCGGGCTGTGCGGTGGTTTCACCGGCGCACAGCCCGCATCCGTTTTTAAAGTGATTCTGCGGGTTAAAGACCGAACGCCAGGGTGAGGGGGGCACCCTGACGTTCGGCGGAGATAATAGTACCCTGTCTCCGGAGTTTTTACAAGGTTTTTAAATATTAAGATTCTATAAGAATCGATCAAGGCGCCTGCAGCAAGGTGACCTGGGTCACGTCGCCGCTCTGGGCGGCGATGATGACCGACACCTCGCCGCCGTCGCAGCCGGGGAAGGACATCGTGGCGCTGCCGGAATCCCCGCTGACGATGGGGGCGCCGCAGCCCCGCGCGGGCATGGCTTCTTCGTAGAACTCGATCACGTCACCGATCGACCCGCCGGTATGGTAGGACAGGATGCCATTGCCGATCAGGACGAGACCGGTTGCATCTTCCATTATCGGGATCGCCATCACATTGCCGCCCGGGACCGCGTCGCAGGCCGGCGGGACCTCGATCGTGACCGGGGCATCGAAGTCGTAGAAATTGAGCTCGTAATAGACGTCGCCATCCAGGTTCGGGTCCTGGCTGAGCAACTCGTTCACGCCCCGCCCCTCCAGGACGACACGGACGGCGTAACCGCCGGCCCGGGCGATGTGTACCAGCCCGTTGGTCAGCTCCCGAACATCCTTTCCGGCCACATTCAGCGGGTCGATGTTGTCCATCGTGATGGTGTACACATACGTGTCCACCCCGTTTACGTCGTCTTCACCGGCGAACTGCGCTTCGCCCATCAGCATCCCGCCGGTGTCCAACATCACTTCGAAGGGGTTCGCCTGGAGGCCCGCGCTGCCCGACCGGCAGCCGTACCCGGGGGCGACGGCGTACTGCGTGTCGAGGATCTGGGTGAAGGTGTAGACCCCCTCCCCGCCGGTGACGGCATTGCCGAAAGTGAAGAACTCCAGGGTCGTGGCGTAGGGATCGACCTGGGTGGCCGAATCGATCAGGATCGTGCCGGTGATCGGGCCCTGGCCCACGAAGGTGTAATCCATCGAGGTCCGGTAGCTGTTGAACAGATCGGGTTGAGCGTACAGCGCCGGATCGTCCAGATCGATCGCCGCCGGTGGTTGGTCGGGAACGTTACCGGGAACGTTCCCGCCGTCGTCTTCACTGCCGCCGTCGGGGGTATCTCCTTCCCCGGGATCCGATCCTCCGGAACTGTCCGGCGGCTGGCCGGGAGAGGAGGTCTCCACCGGCGAAACGCCTGCGGCCCCGAGATTACAGGCGAGGGCGCCCAGGGCCAGGATGGAAAAAACGATCAATAAACGCTGGACTCTCATATCAGTCTCCTTTGATATGATACGTACCGATCCAATGAAGCTTAGAACCTATCCGAAAATTGGGGCGGCGAATTTGGGGGCGGCTGCGGCGGAGCCGCAGCCG
>DATKDL010000102.1:0-21786 GCA_035512695.1 Anaerolineales bacterium
GTGCACCGCAGCGTCTCTGCGTTAAAAAATCCCAAGTTTTCCCTCACGGTACGGCCGACGGTAGCGAACAATTTCCCCTAGGATTCCCATGACGAATAGTACCAGCCCCGCGTACAGGCTGACCGGCCGGAAAACGAATGAAACCTGGGCCCCGGATTCGGTGACCTCGAAAGTCCGGAACACATCCCTGTAGGGTTCCAGCTCCGTCGCACCATGGACCTGCCAGCCGGGATAATCGACTTCCGAAAGAAAATACACCCCTGGCCGGTCCAGGCGGAGCTCGATCCGGTTTGGGCGACGGTCCAATTTGACCGGTTCGACCGGTACGAGGGCACCATCCGGTCGGATTTCCCACAGCGCCGACGTCGGCTTCAAGTTCTCGTAAATCCGGGTCTCGCCGAAGCGCGATGCGAGCGCCAAACCGTCCGGATCCAGATCAAATTCCGCCGCGACGAATTTCACGTTGAGCAGGGCCAACAGCTCCGGGTCGGGGATGGCCTCCCGGTTGGCCGAGGCGATTTCTCCATCGACCGGCGGCAGCGGGATGCTGTATCCGTTTCTCGGGACGCCTGAAGCCTCCGCCATGAAACCTGCGTACGCCGACAGCTGGAGCGGATCGACCCCGCTCGCCATTTCGAGATCGTACCGGACAGCAGTGTGCTGGGGGAGGCTGTAGGAGGGCGAGTAGATGCGGAAATCGCCCGTTTGCCCGGCCAACCAGGCTGCCGCCGCTGCACCTTCGGAAAAGACCTCCTCGGCCGGCCTGGGGGCGGCCACCGTCCAGGCTGCTGCAAACAGGTCCACAAACAGGGCGACGAAAAGGACCGGCAGCACCCGGCGCCCCGAGGACCCGGTGCGCATCCAGGACCATAAAACCACGGTCGCAGCCAACCCGATCAGGGGTCCGGATGGTGAGACCTGCAGAACCCGGCTCCCAACCCAGGCCGCCGCCCAGAGCAGGACCAACCCGGCAAGCAGCAGGTTCGTCCGGTAGCGCGCCTGATCGGAAAGCGGTCGGGGAATCAGCGTGTCGACGGCGATCGCCGCGCCGGCAGCGAGTGAAAATCCAAACACGAACAGGGCGCGCGGCGGGACCCGTAAGAGACCGGCGAAGGGCAGTGAAACCAATGGGCCGATAATCGGGATGTGCTCGCCCATCGCGACGAGCAAACTCAAACCGGCCGCTGCAAGCCAGAACCCGGCCCGGTTTCGAATTTCCAGAATCAGCGCTGCGCCGGCTGCCAGGGCCAGGACCGCGGCCCCGGGGTACAGCTGCCATTCGGCAATCGGGCTCGAAAAAAACAAGCCGACCAGGTTGGCCGGCGGCATCGAGAAAGCCAGGGTCTCCGCGCTCGTCAGCGCCGCCCGGGTGGAGAGGCGGGTGTACTCGATCAGCGGTAGGACAAGCGGCCCGGAAAGCAGGAATGCGACCCCGGTTTCGAGCGCCAGTTTGCGAATCCAGGTGCGAAGGCCTGCGCGTTTCGCAAACGACCAGGCCAACCAGAGGGCGCCGGCGTAGGCGGCCCAGCGCGGATCAGCCAGGAAAATCGCGGCCAACATGACGCCCGGCCCGACCCGGCCTCGCAGCGGCCGGAGCTCCGCCAGCAGCAGCCAGGGAGTCCAGACCACGGCGTAAAGCAGGCTGATGTGTCCGGCCGCATAATGCGCGGTGAGCTTGGGCAGCATCCCAAACGCCAACGCCCCGAACCACTGCGCCTCCCGCCGGAGACCAACCGCCCTGAGCAGCCTTCCCATACCATAAGCCCCGAACACAAGGTGGATCCCCGCCAGAAGGTTGAACGCCCAGGGTTCCGGCAAGATCGCTGCCGGCCAGCCGGGCGGATACCACAGCCCGGACAGCGGGTTGGCGAAGAACGGGTAGCCTCCCAGGATGGTGGGGGACCAGAGCGGGAGCGTCCGGCTCTCGATCAGCGCGGTCCGGAGATAAAGGAGGTTGGGGAGATGCGAAATCGCCAGGTCGGAATAGTCCGATCCGAGCGGGTAGATGAAATCAATGAGGCGCAGAACGAGCGGAAGGGCCGGCAGGCAGAAGAACAGGCCGACCAGGGCGGACCTCAAGCGGTACGTTCGCTCCGGTTTCATCGGCCGGTTGCGTAAATTTGAACGTCCCCGTCCGAGTAAACGAGCCGGCCGGACGGCAGATCAGGCGGTGGACCCAGCTGCAGCTCTCGCGGTCCGATAAACACATAATCGACCCCACGCTGGTCCAGAAAAGCGCCGGCTGCGCCGGACGGAAGCCCGGAGAAGAATGACTCTACGGCTTGTTTTTCCGCCTCGGCGTGGATGGTTTCGAACGGATGGCCGTATATCACCCTCCTGCCGGTGTACGCCGGGATGAAGAGGCCGGTCTCGGGTGCCGCGAGAATGAGGGCATCCGGAGCCGTGTTCGCCTCGATCCACGCCATCGCCTCACGCTCCTCCGCGTGAAGGTACAGCACCGGATTTTTATCCGCGACCGCGACGCGGACGGTCAGGAAGAGGAGCAGCGGGGCGGGGAGGAAACAGGCGATGACCAGAAACCGGATCGTTGGCCTGCGGATGCTTTCGAGCCCCAAAGTCGCCATTCCAGCCAGGGGGATGTACAGACCCATCAGGAACCGGCGCTGCAGTCCGAACGGGAGCAGCGCCAGGAGCAGACCTAAAACGAACCAGCTTTTCAGCGGCTTCGGGGATCTCTGAAAACCGGCAACGGCCAGGGGGAGAGCCGGAGAGAGGGAGAGGACGATATCCCACCAGGCCGGTAAAATCGCGACGTTCTGGGCATCCCAAACGGAAAGGACCGGGTCCGTCCGGATGGCATACACATCGTACAGGATGACCGGAAGTCCCCCGGCCAGGATCGCCAGGATCCGGACGGATTCCTGTGATCGCAGGATTTCGAGCAAGGACAGGGTTCGATCCCGCAGCGCTGCGAAGGTCTTCGAAAAAAACGAACCGGTCCAGGGAAGCAGGGCGATCGGCACACCGAACGGTGAAACCAGGGACAGGGCCAGCGCCAGGGCCACGTCACGGAAAACCCGGGTGAGGCCCTTGAAACCGGACACCGGGTTTGCGAGGACGACGATGAGTGCCAGCGCAAGCGGGAAGTGGGGGTTGGTCAATGCCGACAGCAGCGGGTACGCCTCGGTCACCCAGAGATCCATCGGTAATAAACCGGTCGGGATCAACAACCAGCCCATCCCCAGCGCGAGGGCGGAGATGCCGAATGCGGTCCGGTATTGGGCGGGTTTCTCGAGAACCGCCTTGTAGAAGGACCACAAGGCCGCCAGCATAATCGCGACGCCTGTTAGCCTGGCAAGGTTGTAGATCAGCGGGATCGAAAGACCGGTCCAGCGCGCCAGGTGGCCGATGAAGAGGTAGTACAGGTTGATGTAAGCCCCGTCGCCGGGTTCGGCCGTGTAGGGCAGCCGGAAGCGCCAGTGTCCCTGCCGGCCCTGGTGAGCTTTGGCGAAATAGGTGTTCCCATCGATCGGGTTGAACAGCAGCCCGCCGAAGACATGATCGGTGCCGGAGGAGAACTCCGCCCACAGATAGGGGACTGCCGCCGCGGCCAGCAAGGAGGCGGCGATAAGGAGCGCAAAACGGCGGTCGGTGATGGGCATGTGGGTATTGTAAATTGAGGTTGGGATTCTCGCCGGGCGAGGGAGGTGACTGTCACTGGGGGGAGTGACTGTCACCTGGGGGAGTGACTGTCACCTCCCGCCAAAGATTGCTATAATCTCCTTCATGAGCCGCGCCTTCAACCTCTACCGGCTGCAGCAGGTCGATACTCAACTCGACCGGTTGCGGGCCAGACTTGTCGAGATCGGCGGATTGCTCGGGGAAGATGCGGCGGTTCAGACCGCCCGTGAAGCGTTGACCCGTGCCGAAACCGATCTGAACGCCGCAGGCAGCAGCCTCCACAGCGCCGAGCGGATGACCCGCGACCAGCGGATCAAAATCGAACAGACCGAAAACACCCTCTACAGCGGCAAGGTGGCCAATCCGAAAGAACTCCAGGATCTCCAGATGGAGCTCGCCGCGCACAAGAGATACCTGGACACGCTCGAAGAACGCCAACTGGAGGCCATGCTCGCCGTGGAAGAGGCCGAAAGCGGGTTAAACGCCGTCTCGAAAACCCTGGAGCAGGCCGCGGCGGACAGCATCGCCGGCGACGCCGCCCTGACCGGAGAGCAAAGTCGGATCAAATCCGACGTCGCCAGGCTTGAGTCGGAACGGGGTGTGGCGAACAATGCGGTCACTGCCGAGGACCGTGAACTCTACCACCGGCTGCGCATCAAACGTGGGGGCGTCGCCGTCGCATCTGCGGTCAACCGCTCATGCGGGGCCTGCGGGACGTCTTTGAACGCCGCGTTATACCATGCGGTCCGGACTTCAACCCAGCTCATGTTCTGCGACACCTGCGGACGAGTGCTTTATGTCGGCTGAAGGAGACCCGCGCTAGATGCTGCGGCTGTTGGCCGGCTTCGACCAGTTCTCTTTCTGGCTCGGGTTTATCGCGGCATTACTTTTTATTTGGTTCTACCAAAGGGTTGCGCCGGCTGCAAAAGAGAGCTGGCAGCGGTCCCGCGAGCGCTCTGCAATGAACCGCGAGAACCGCCGGCTGGGGGTCGAGCTCGATTACCGGAACGATTTCATCCGCCACATCCAGGGGATCCATCTGGCTGCACCGCTGTTCTCCCTGGATGAGATTTTAATCCCGCCCCGCATCCTGGCGCCGCCGCCCTCGATCGAACCCGGCGACGAGATTCTGCCCGGAGACACGTTCGCCAGGGTCCTCGCATATCTGCCGGACTTCCCCGAGTTCGCTTCCGCCTTCGAAGCCGAAAAGCTGTCCCTGCCCGCTGCCCTCTCCCGCGGCGCCAACCTGGCGCTGATCGGCTGCCCCGGTGCGGGGAAAACGTGCGCCCTCGCCCACCTCGGAACCCTAGTTGCATCCCTATCTCCCGACTCGGGTGGGCTGGCCGACCTCGTCCCGTTCTATATCCACGCGGCCGATCTCGATGAACTCCCGAGTGAAGGGGATCTCACCGCCCCGATCGCCGATGCGATCTGGAACGCCGGTTATCTTTCCCGCCGCACGTCCAACAAGTTTTACCAGCTGGTTGCTGAGGCTTTCGCGGAGCGCCGCGTCCTGTTGCTCCTGGACGGCCTGGACGAAATCGCGCCGGCGGCGGTGGAGCGTTTGACCGGCTATCTTGAAGACCTGCTCGGCCGGTATCCCGGCATCCGCATCGTCGCCGCGGTTTCTCCGGAATTCTACGACGGGCTCACGGCGCTGGGGCTGGCTCCGGTGGTCCTGGCCGGCTGGACGCGGGAGGAGCGGGCGAATTTCGTCCGCCGGTGGGGAGCGAACTGGCAAAAATCGATCGACGCCGGTATCTGGGAACGGGCCAAACCCGGGATAGAAGCGGGCATGCTTTATAACTGGCTGGGAGAGGACGCCCATGCCCTGACACCGCTGGAGCTTACGCTCCGGACCTGGGGGGTTTTCGCGGGCGATGCGGCCGGCAGCCGGAACCGCGATATGATCGCGGCGTATGTCCGCCGGATGACGGTCGGTATCTCCGCGGTCGACACCGCGCTGCAGCGGATCGGCATGCAGATGGCGCTGAAAATCCAGCCGGTTGCACACGCCCGCGCGGCGACTCTCTGGTCGCGCGGCCAGGTGGGTGAAATTCTCCCGGAGGAAACCCTGGAACAGGCGGCGGAAGAAACCGCCGAAGCGGAAGAAACCGCCGAAGCGGAAGAAACCGCCGAAGTGGACGAAACCGCCGAAGCGGAAGAAACCACCGAAGCGAAAGAATCCGCCGAAGAAGTGGTCGATCCCGCCCGGGTCGGGAGAGGCGTCGTTCCGGCCCTGATCGCCGCGGGTGTCCTGGTCCACCGCAGAAAGCAAGCCGTCGCCTTCGCTCACCCTGTCCTGGCGGCCTATTTCGCCGGCGGCGGCCTGGCGAACTTCGGCGGAGCATCCGCCATCGCAATCCAGCCGGATTGGTGGCTCCGCCAGGGCGCCCTGCACCACCTGGCCTCGGAAACGGATATCGGACCCATCCTGAAAGCGACCGAAGTCCCGGATCCGCTGTCTTTTAATCTGCTCTCCGCCGGCAGGTGGTTGCGAGATATCAAGCCGAAATCCGAAGGCCATGTGATGTTGATGCGAAAGCTGGCCTCCCTGCTCCAGGACGAAACGCAGCCTGCGGCCGTGCGCCAGGGAGCTGCGGCGGCATTGGCGCTGTCCGGCGAACAGGCTCCGGCGGCGTTGAGCGCCAGGTTGATCACCAGGCCGGACCCGCTCGTTCGGAGCATGTCTGCCCTGGTTCTGGGTTATGCACGCGAAGAGAAAAGCGTCCCACTGCTGGTCGAAGCGCTTTCCGATGCCGGCTTCCCAGTTAGGGCCGCGGCCTGTTACGCGCTCGTCCGAATCGGGTCGATCGAAGCAATCGAAGCCGTGGCAACCGTCCTGCTGCACGGCGATGAGGACACCCAGCGCGCGGCTGCGGAAGCGCTTTCATCCGACCGGGATGAAGGGATCAATCTGCTGAAGGAAGCCGTCGGGATGGATGACCTGCTCGTGCGGCGAGCCTCCGTGTTCGGTCTCGGGAAATCGGGGAGCCGCTCCACTCGCGAAACGATCCGGCGGCTGCAGCTGGAAGACGAGCAGTGGATCGTCCGCAACGCGGCCGATCACGAGATCCAGAAGATCGAGCACGGGGCTCAGACGATCCCGCGTCCGCTGAAACCGCTGCATGAAACCGGATGGCTGATCGCATTTGCGGGAGAGCTGGGAGAGGGGATCGGGCCCGGCCGGATGGCCGATGAAATGCTCCACCGCGCCCTGCTGCGCGGGAACCAGGAGCAGGTCCTGGCGGCGTTGGACCGTTACAGGCTGTCCGGAAAGAGGGAGGTCCTGGAAAACATCCTGAAATTGGCCGGCGATTCCTATGTCGAGATCCAGACCGCGGCAGTGCAGACGCTCTGGCATCTGCGCGCCCAGGGGATCAAAGGCGACTGAGGATCCGTTCCTGCGCGACCTGGGATGACATGTCCAGTACGGAAACGAGTTTGTTCCGCCCGGTGTGACCGGCGACGATTTCGAGTTTTTCCCGCCCTACCGAAAGCACCCCGGATAGGAAAACCAGCAGGTTCTCGTTGAGCGATTCGTCATCGGCCGGGGAGTTCAGCCGCACCCGGACCGAGCCGTCCCCGGACATTTCGACGATTTCGTCATGCTGCGCCCGGGGGATGACGTGAACCGCCAGCGCGGCGCCTTTTTTTCCGTCGTGTAACTGAAAATTCTTGCGCATTTCACACCAATGACCTATCCGAAATCGGCCACCTCACATGAGACTGATCAACAGCGATTCAATGATAAATAGGATAATAAACAGGACGATGGGACTGAAATCCATCATCCCGCTCTGCGGCATCATGTTGCGGATCGGAGCGAGGAACGGTTCGAGGATCCGGCCGAGACCCTGCCGGAACGGGTGGTATGGCGATGTAAACCACGACATCAGGACGTAGATCAGGAGGACCACGTCCATCGTCCGGATCACGATCAACGCCACCATGATAAAGAATTCCGACAATGCCGTCTCCTTTAGGCGGCCGCTCAGCGCGGTCCGAGAATCGCCGTGCCGATCCGCACCACCGTAGCGCCTTCTTCGATTGCCGCCTCAAAATCCGCGCTCATCCCCATCGAGAGCTCGTCGAACTCGAGGTCGGGAAACCTGTCTTGCAAGTGGTCGCGCAGGTCGGCCAGCCTGCGAAAAAATGGCCGAACATCTTCCGGCGGAAGAAAAGGCGGGACGGTCATCAACCCCTTCAACCGCAGGTTCGAGTACCGGGCGATCCCCTCGATAAACGCTGCGATCACCGGGGCGGTTTCACGACCCTGGTCCGGAGCCCAGCCGGGAAGTCCGTATTTCGCCGCCTCCCCGCTCACATTGACCTGGACGAGCACAGGCAGGGGTCTTCCTTTCGGACGGGCTTCATCGAGCCGGCGCGCTAATTTTACACTATCCAGGCTTTGCAGTTCGTCGAAGTGGGAGGCGACCATTCCGGATTTACGGCTCTGGACATGACCGATCATGACCCATTCCAGCTCCGCACCTGCCAGCGTTTCGATCTTGGGAACCGCCTCCTCGGCGTAGTTCTCCCCGAACCGGACGACCCCGGCATCGATCGCCCGGCGGATCGTTTCCACGGGATGCCCCTTCGTCACGACGACCAGCCGGACCGCTTCTGGATCACGGCCGCTGCGTTCGGCGGCCGACCCAATGCGATCCAGGATCTCCCAGTAGCGGGCGGCGATTCCACCGGACCCCGAATCATCCACCGCTCAACCCCGCCAGCACGGCGAAACGGCCCGTCTTTCCCGATTCCCCGCGGTGCGAAAACCAGCGCGCCGGTTCCTCAACCGTACACGAATCGGCCACCTCCACGGACGCGACCCCGGCTGCGGCAAGCAGCATCCGGTTCGCAGCCTTGAGATCGAAAAAGGTTCGGCCGTCATCGGAAACGATCACCTCGTCCGAACCCTCTCCGAAGATTTTTTCGACTTCGGCGACAACCTCCGGCCCGACCTCGTAATGTCCGGCGCAAATGCACGGGCCGATACCGGCCACCACATCGGCAGGATCCGTCCCAAACTGCTGCCGCATCACGGCCAGGGTCCGGCCGGCCACATCCAGCAAGGTCCCCCGCCAGCCGGCGTGGGCGATGCCGGCCGCGCCTGCGACCGGATCGTAAAGAAGGATCGGGACGCAGTCTGCAAACCGCATGGCCGGCGTGACGGCTGGGGAATCGGTGATGATCGCATCCGCCCCAGGCATCGTCTCTGGCCGAAGCCGTTCCGCAAATGAGACGGGCTCACCGGCTGCGCCGCTTGCGACGAAAACGTCGTTCCCATGCACCTGCCGGACCAGACGGAGACCGCCCGGATCGCGGCTCAGCGCGCGGCAGGCGCGCCGCAGGTTCTCGGCCACCCGGTCCGGTGAATCGCCGACCATGGAACCTGCGTTGAGCGAACCCCAAGGTTCCGGGCTGACGCCTCCGCGACGCGTGAATATGCCGTGTGAAAGCCCTGCTGCGTGCAGCCCGTCGAAATAGAAATACTCAATCCCCTCGGAAAAGGTGAACGGCATCAGCCGTCCGTCTCGCCCAGGCGCTTGAATTTGACCACCAGCGCCCGGCGCGCATCACGCATGGTCTCGTCCACGAGCGGGAAACCGTACCAGGCGGTCATGAAACCAAAGACGGCGCCGGTCAGGGTGCGCAGCAGCGGGGTGCTCTCCCGGTATATCCAGAGAGAAAACGGCGGCTGGCTGAGCAGCTGGCTGAAACCGTCGAGGCCGATCGGCCCCAGGCCAACGATCAACCAGAACAGCCAGTGCAGGGCCGGGATGCGCCGGTTCGTGACCGCATAGAGCAGGCCAAAAAAAAGGATGCCCATATAGATGGCCACATCCCGCTCGCAGAAGGCGACCTTGTAACCCACCGTCTCGTTCCCGACGAACGTGCGCGCCGCAAAGACGTCCTGCGCGGAATTGGATTCACTCAGCCCCGTCGCCTCGCCGAAGGATTTCAGATCATCGATCCCGGCCGCAGCGCGCGGATACGCGGGCTGCTCCCCAAAAAGGAACCAGGACCGGTAGCCCAGGTTGTGGCACACAAAGCTGTAGCCTTTGTAGATGACCCCCGCCGGCGCGGTCCAGCCCGCCTTCATCAAGACAGGCGCCAGGAAGGGCAGCCCGACATAAAGCAATACCAGCAGATTAATGAGCAGTAGATAGTGGTTGGAGAGCCAGAATGAGATCCGGTCGCCGGTTGATATCCGGCTGTTGCGAGCTTTCTGCAGCTTAAACAGCCCGTCGTCGAGCTTCGTGAGCTGGTTCTCCCGGTCCCGAGCAGCCGAGAGCGAGACGAGCAGATCCTGCCGGGTGATCGGCGCCCGGCGCTGGTATGGGCCGACCTGGATGACCGGGATGTGCGAGCCGTATTTCGCCTCGAGGGCCTCATCCGCGGCGATATCGATCTCGACCAGCTTGTGCGGCACTTCGGCCTGCAGCGACTCGAGATCGGTTTTGACGTCCTCGCACAGATGGCAGCCCGCGCGGGTGTAAAGGATCACATTCAACATGAGCGGTATTGTATCGCGGGTGGTGTTCGAGGAGACTCAGTCCAGACCGAAATCGCGGAGATAGCCGTCCAGCTGGCGCTCGGACAGCACCCCGATGTGGACCGCCCGGATCACTCCATCCCGGTCGAGGAAGTAGGTCGTCGGATAGCCGCGGATCTCGTAGCGCTCCTGGATGATCCCGCCTGGGTCCAGGACCAGTTCAAAGGTCAGCCCGAACTCATCGGCGAAGGAGCGGACGAGTGGTTCCGGTTCGTCGAAATCGACACCCACAACCGCCAGGTCCTCCGGGTAGCGCTCGTGCCGGGCCTGGAGGTAAGGCATCTCGATCCGGCATGGGGTGCACCAGGTTGCCCAGAAGTTGAGCAGGACGACTTTCCCGTTCAAGTCCGAAAGCGCGATTCGGTCCCCGGACAGGTTGACCGCCTCAAAATCCGGTGCGCGCTCCCCGATCGCGATCCCGGTCGGCAGTTCGGAGACGGGGCGGTCCCGAGAAATCGCCCCCCAATCAACGCCGAACACGGCGATGACCAGGACCCCGGTTATGATCAGACCGGCGCCCAGAATCCGAGTCCGCGACGGTCCTCGGTCAGCGGGCGCGGTCGCCAGCTCCGGGCGCGGTTCAGGGATTTCGGGATGCATGGAGTTTCAATCGGTGCCGGCGGATTGCCCGATCGGGTCATCGCCGGACGCCTTGATGACGAATGCGGCCGGGAGGGCGATCGGAAACAACCCGATCGCAAAGAACCACCACTGCAGGAAATTGCGGCCCTTGGTCTTGGCGATCCAGGCCGGGACCAGGCCGGCGACCATCAAGCCAAGGAGTATGAAAATAAAATTTCGGCCGATCGCCGCTTCACCGGCCGGATCGAAGAAAAAGGCCTGCGAGGCCAGGATCCCCGTGATGCGCTCGAATTGGCCGATAAAGAGCAGGACGCCGATCCCGATCATCAAGACTCCCATCGCGATCTCGACGTAGTGCATGATCCGGCCGTGTTTTCGCAGCGTCTCGGTCACCCAACCGACCTGGGTGGCGGCCAGCAGGAACGGGATCCCCAGCCCGGCCGAGTAGGCGGCCAGCAGCCGGAAACCCAGCGCCGGGTCGCCGCCGTTGATCGCAAAGGTCAGGATCAGGCCCAGGATCGGTCCCACACAGGGTGACCAGCCGGCCGAGAAGAATACACCCATCATCGCGGACGAGAGATAGCCCCGGTTCTGATCCACCCGGCTCTGCGGGCGCAGGTCATAGTCCAGCAGCGGGATGCGGATCACGCGGGTCATGTGCAGCCCGAACAGGATGATGATGATCCCGCCGATCCGCGGAAGCCAAATGTTGATCCCGACGAACAGGCTGCCTAAAAACGCGGCGCCGAGCCCGAGCAGGGTAAAGACAAAGCTGAAACCCAGGACGAATGCCAGCCCGTGCGCGAGCGTGCGCAGGGTGCTCTGTACCTGGCTGTCGTCCGCGCAGGCGGCGGAGCGGCCGCCCAGGTAGCCCACATACGCCGGAACGAGCGCAAACACACAGGGAGACAGAAACGATGCGATCCCCGCAAAAAAGGCGATGCTGGTGGTAACGCCGGAAATGTCCATTCAAAAAACCTCAATCGCTCAGAATTCGATCACTTCGACGCGGGTCAGGTTGTCGCTGGGCCAGTTCTCGCGCACTTCGATCGCATGGTACGGGACCATCGGTGTCGACCAGCGCCAGATGAATTTGGCGTCCTCGGCGAGCACATTGACGCAGCCGCGCGACATGTATTCGCCCCCGAAATTGGCGTGCCAGAAGGTCGAATGGATGGCGATCCCCGGAGTGGCGAAAAAAGTCGGCCAGGCCACGCCGATAAGGTCCCAACCCACCCCGCTTGCGCCGCCGCTCATGTGGATCGAGTGCAGCTTCCAGCTCGTTCCAAAAGTCCCCATCGGGGTGGCCGATTTCTCCTGCGTGTTGCCTTCCTCGTCGGCGCGGCGGCCGGCCGAGATGCGGCAGAAATAGACTTCATCGTTCCCCTCGAAACACGAGAGGGTCTGGACGTCTTCGGCGATATTGATGACGATCTTTTTCTGGGCCACCGGCACATCCGGGGAAATCGGCGTGATGTCTTCGGGGGTTATCAGGCGGAAGGCCTCACCCGGCGCCCAGAAGATATCCCCATAGCTTCCGGAGCGTTCGTTGAGCCGGTACCAGGCCCGGTCCTCTTCATCCAGGCTGACCTCGTCGACCCACATGACCTGCTGGTAGTACAGCCGCTGGAGCACTCCGCTCCGGAACGCCGGTGACCGGACGGGCGGGTTGGCGAGGACCAGGTCCACATACGGTACGCTGACCTCCGCCCAGAAACCCTGGCTGTCGGCGAAATCCGGGAAGCGGGTCATCGGCGCCGGGTCGGGCCGGTTGCGGGTCATCTGCACGTTCGGCGACCAGATGTAGCCCTCCGGGGTTTCGACGAAACGCTGGACGAATCGGAACGGGTTGGTCCCGACGACTTCCCGTAGAAAGGGGACGACCTGGTCTTCATAGAGAATCCCCGTCGGGGAGGTGTTGATATTCGGGCGGGCGTACACATCGGTCGCCCCGACGACGACTCGGGCCAGCCGCTCGGCGTCCGGGAAGCCGGTTTGCAGGACGGGCCGGCGGCGCGGCGCCAGCGCCAGCGCCCCGGCTCCCAGGGCGCCGAGCTTTAGAAATTCGCGGCGGTTGATAAGTGATTTTTTGTCCATCTTCTTTTTTCGATTGAATGACGTGATCCCTCACCGGTATCTTACCGCAAGTTGATTAAGGGTGTATTACACCCGGGATCCCAGAAAAAGCGATGCGAACCGGCGCCGGCGCCGGTTCGCATCGCTTTTTCGGACCCCTCCTCCTGCGTGGTATCATTTCCAATCGATATGACCTTCTATCAAAAATCACCAAAGGACATCCGCAAGATGCGGGAAGCAGGCCGCCTGGTCGCTGAGGCGTTTGAACTGCTTGAAACACACGTCCGGCCCGGCGCCGTCCTGGCCGACCTGGACCGGATCACCGAGGAATTCATCCGGGCGAAAGGCGCGGCCCCGCTCTACAAGGGATACAACGCCAACGACCCAAAGCATCCGCCCTTTCCCGGGACGATCTGCGCCTCGGTCAACGATGAAATCTGCCACGGTATCCCCGATGGGCGCGTTTTGAAGGAAGGCGACATAATCGGGATCGACATCGGTCTTCGATTGGACGGATTTTGCGGGGATGCCTGCGTGACCATTCCGGTGGGCGAGATCTCCGCCGAGGCGCAGCGCCTGCTGGGTATTGCCCGTCAATGTCTTGCGGTCGGGATCGAGGCGGTCTCGCCGCGCGGCTACCTCAACGATATTGGCGAGGCGATCGAGTCCTATGCCGAGATGCAGGGCGTCAGCGTCGTGCGGGAATGGGGCGGGCACGGGATCGGCCGGGATCTGCACGAACCGCCTTCCGTCTCACACAACCGGCAGCCGACGCGCGGACCGCGCTTCCGCCCGGGAATGGTCTTTACGATCGAGCCGATGATCAATCTCGGGGAGCACCGGTGGACGATGATGCCCGACCAGTGGACGGTCAAAACGCTTGACGGAAGCCTGTCCGCCCAATTCGAGCACACTATCGCGGTCCGGTCGGACGGGATCGAGATCCTGACCCTGCCTTAATACACGTGACTGGACTCCTGCAGGGAATGGCGATCGGTTTCACCGCTGGGATCGTTCCCGGTCCGCTCCTGGCGCTGTTCCTTTCGCATGCCGCCCGCCAAAGGAGAGACTCGGATGGGTGAAACCATATTACTGGCAACCGATGACGGGATCGCCCTGTTCCGGTTCGAGGATGGGCGGTTCACCGAACTGCTCCGGACCCTTTCCGGGATCGCGCTCACCAGCGTCGGTAGGCCGAAGAACGCCTTTCTCGCCGGGACCCGGACCGGGATCTTGCGTTCCACGAACGGCGGTGGGTCCTGGACGGAGGCGGCCGCCGGTCCGGTCACACCGCACATCCGCTGGCTTCTCGTACACCCGGACCGCACCGATCTCGTTTTTGCCGGGACCGAGCCGGCCGGGATCTTCGTCTCGGACGACGCCGGATTGACCTGGACCGGCCGGCCGGAGGTCGAGAGGCTGAGAGACGAACACGGCTGGTGGCTGCCCTACTCCCCGGAGTCCGGATGCGTGCGCGGTCTGGCTTTCCACGGTGAACGTGGCTATGCAGCCGTCGAAGTTGGGGGCGTGCTGCGGACGCTCGACGGTGGGGCGACCTGGGACCTGGCCCCGGGCAGCAGCGGCGACCCACAGTTCCGCGATCCTCCACCCGATCACGTTCACGCCGACGTCCATTCTGTCGAAGTCCATCCGAGCTCCGCCGATCTCGCCTTTGCTGCCACGAATGCCGGTCTGTACCGCTCCAGGGATGCCGGGGAAACGTGGATGCGGATCAACGCGGACGGATACACCCGGGCGGTCTGGCTCGACCCGGGCGACCCGGAGCATTTCATCAGCGGTCCGGCGAGAAGCGTCGGGCGAAACGGGACGGTGATCGAGACCCGCGACGGCGGGATGACCTGGGGCGCGTTGACGGATGGGCTGCAGTCCCCCTGGCCGAACACGATGGTCGAGCGTTTCTGCGCGATCGGACCGGACCATCTCGCCGCCGTCCTGGATGACGGGCGGATGACGATCCTCAACCGCCGGACCGGTCGCTGGGGGCCGGGGCCGGACAACCCCGGCGTGGTCCGGGGGATCGCGTTATGAGCACCCGTGCCGGACAGGCTTCGGTGAGGAACCGGGAAAAATTCGATCTGTCGATTTTGTGGGGCCGGCTGTTTGAGGATCGGACGCGGATCGCCCTGACCGTGCTCACGTTCGCGGCGATGCTTGCCGGGCTGGCTGTCGAGCTAATTGCTGAGAACGACGAAGCCGCATATTGGCTATACGCAGTCGCTTACCTGGCCGGCGGATTCTATGGAGTCGAAGCCGGCTTCCGGGCGATCCGCGAACGGCGAATCGATGTCGATATCCTGATGGTCCTCGCCGCAGCAGGCGCCTGGATCGTCGGCGCCCCGTTCGAAGGAGCCATGCTCCTGTCCCTGTTCTCCCTTTCAAACGTCCTCCAGGCCCTCGCCCTGCGCCGCACCAGCAAGGCGATCGAGGCGCTGATGGCGTATCGTCCGGATACGGCCCTCCTCCGCCGCGGCGATGATTACGAGACCGTCCCGATCGAACAGGTTGAAGTCGGGGAACGGATCGTCGTCCGGCCGGGCGAGCGCATCCCTCTGGACGGGACCGTGCACTCCGGCACGAGTTCGGTCGACCAGTCCTCCCTCACCGGCGAGAGCATGCCGGTCTCAAAATCGACCGGCGATCCGCTTTTCGCCGGGACGATCAACCTCAATGGCGGTCTTGAAATGACGGTCAAACGGCTGGCGAAAGATTCGGCCATCGAACGCTTGATCATCATGGTTTCGGAGGCGCAGGGGCGCAAGGCCCACACCCAGCGCGCCATCGACCGCCTGGAGCAAGTTTACGCCCTGGGCGTGATCCTGGCAACCGCAGGGCTGATCGTCGTCCCCTGGCTGATCCTGGGCGACGAGTTCAATCCCGTCTTCTACCGGGCGATGGGTGTGATGGTGGCCGCCTCGCCCTGCGCAGTCGTGATCAGCACCCCGGCGACGGTGCTTTCCGCAATCGGGAACGGGGCCAGGCGCGGGCTCTTATTCAAAGGGGGGATCCACGTCGAGCGCGCCGCTGACATCGTCGTCGTCGCCTTTGATAAGACCGGGACCCTGACCGTCGGAAGACCCAAGGTCAGCGATGTGATCGCGATCCGGGAGAACGGCGGATCGGAAGCCGAAGTCCTGGCCCTGGCAGCCTCCATCGAGCGAAAATTCGAACACCCGCTGTCCCAGGCGATCGTCGCCGCAGCGGAGCAGCGCGGTTTGGACCTTGCCGAGGCGGATGAAATTCTTTCCGTCCCCGGGAAGGGCGTCCGCGGCCGGATCCAGGGCCAAATCGTTTTTGCCGGCAGCGTACGCTTTGCGAAGGAGCTCAGCGGCGAGCTGTCCCCGGTTGGTTTGGCTGCAATCGAAAAGCTGGAAGCCCAGGGCAAGACGACGATCGTCGTCGGGAATCAAACCGGGCCGATCGGGGTGATCGCGATCTCGGACGTGATCCGCGAGGGCACGCGCGAGGTCGTCAACCGGTTGAAGCAGATCGGCATCCGCCGCACCGTGATGCTGACCGGGGATAACGAGCGAACGGCAGCCTTCATCGCCGGCCAGGCGGGATTGGATGATTACCACGCCGAACTGCTCCCCGAAGACAAACTGGAGATGATTGAAGCGCTCGAGCGGGAATACGGGCCGGTCCTGATGGTCGGCGATGGGGTCAACGATGCCCCGGCGCTGGCAGCCGCTTCGCTGGGGATGGCGATGGGCGCCGCCGGGTCGGATGTCGCCCTCGAAACGGCGGACATCGTCCTGATGGGCGAAGACCTGAGGAACATCCCATATGTCGTCGCCCTGAGCCGGGCCACTCGCCGGACGCTGCTTCAAAACCTGGTTTTTTCTTTCGGGGTGATCGCCGTGCTGGTTGGGGCAGTACTTGGTTTCCAGATCCCGCTGCCGGTCAGCGTGATCGGTCACGAGGGGTCGACGGTGCTGGTTTCGCTCAACGGCCTGCGGATGCTGAAATTCAAAGAAAAATAAAATGCCGGCCATGGCGCCTGCGGACCTGGCCCGCAGGCGCTATAACCGGCATTTCATTTTTCCAATTCCTTTAAGGCTGCCAGTCCGGGTCGAACTCGTAGGAATCGTCGGACGTCAACCGGATCACCGTCAGGGTGGTCATATCCAGCAGATAGATATCGTGGTTCCCATCCGGCCATGCTTCGAAGACGATCCAGCTGCCGTCCGGGGAGTAAGCCGGGCCGCGGGCGGGGGAGGTCGATAGCGCCAGGCGAATTTCGGAGAACCCGCCGTCTTCGATCGGCGCCAGGATCAGGTAAGGCAGCCCACTCGAGGTCGCCCGCTGGGTGAAGACGATGAAGCGGCCATCCGGCGACCAGGCCGGTGATGAATTCCGCAGATCGCCGCTGCGCGAGAACCGCACTTGCTCGCTCCCGTCCGGGTTCATCGTCCAGATTTGGAATGGGCCGGGCCGGGCTGTGATGAAGGATATCCTGGAGCCGTCGGCATTCCAGGCCGGGTGGAAGTTCTTGATGCCCTCGTCGGCCAGAGGGGTGACCAGGCCGCCGTTGAGGTTCAGGATGTGTATTTCCGGGAACCCGTTGCGTAGGGTGGTGAACAGGATCTGCGATCCGTCGGCGGACCAGTCCGGGTCGTAATCTCCGTTGCGGGAGCCGATCACAGGAGTCAGCCCGGTGCCGTCGAGATTGACGATGTACAGGGCCGCCCCGGGATATTCTTCCTGCTCGACGCTGCAGGGCGAAATAAAGATCAACCGGGTTCCATCCGGCGACCAATCCGGCTGGCAGGCGCCGCCGTCGATATCGGTCAGCTGGACCGGGTTGCTCCCGTCCCCGTCCATCAGCCAGATCTGGGTCGAACCCGAGCGGTCGGAGGCAAAAGCGATCCGGGCGGCGCCTCCCCGTGGCGTCGGGCCGGGCGCAGGTGTCATCGTCGGCGGAACGGCGGTCGCTGTGACCGTGGCGCTGGGAGTTGGGGAGCCGGGCTCGACCACGACGACGGCATGAGTCGCGGTCGGCGCCGGAGGCGTCGCGGTCGGCGCGGGGGTTGAGGTGTCCGCCGGGGGAACGGTCGCCGTGGGGTTCGCCGGAGGCGGCTGGAAAAACGCCAGGGCCTGGGCCGAGATCCCGGGAAAAGCAAGGATGGCCCCGATCCCGCCGCCGACAAGCAGAAAGACAAAGAAGACCCCGATCTGGTTCCACCGGCTCCGGGCTCTGCGGCGGACCGCCTCCGGCCGGCGCGGCCTGGAACCCCCGCGCTTCTTGATCGGCAGCGGTTGCAGGGCGGCGCCGGGGCGGGCGGCGTCCAGCTCCCCGCCGTTTCCGGCCGCAGGCTGTGGGCCGGTCTCAGACACCGCAACGGGCTCGGAAACCCAGACCGCGGGCGCCTCGTCCGCCACTTCCGGTTCAGGGACCGGGGCCGGCGCTGGTTCCTCATCGTCCGGCGGCGGCGGAACCATCAATTCATCGGACGTCGGACGGCGGCGGGTAATGCCCCGGCAGTTGACCAGCGCTTTGCGAAACGCAATCGCGTCCTGGAAACGTTCGTCCGGCTGGACCGCCAGCGCCTTCTCGATCACATTCGCCAGCTTGCGTGAAGCGGCCGGATTGCGTACCCGGATCGGCGTGAGTTCGGACTGGTTCATCGCCCGGGCGAGGCCGTCCTCCGGCAGCTCGGAGGTGAGGGCGGAATATAGCGAGGCGCCCAGCGAATAGATATCGGAGCGCTCGTCCGTCCGGGCGGTGCCGTACTGCTCGGGCGGGGAATACCCTGGGGTCATCGCCCGCGCCCCGGTCACCGTCATCTGGTTGCCGCGCACGATCTTCGCCAATCCGAAATCGACCAGGAAAACCTGTCCGTTCGGCGAGATGCGGACATTCCCGGGTTTGATATCCCGGTGCAGGATGGTCGGTTCGAGGTTGTGGAGGTAATTGAGCGCATCACAAAGCGAGACGCCGATCTTGATGACCTCGTCTTCGCTAAGGATCCCGACCCGCTCCATCCGGTCGCGCAGGTCCTCCCCATCGATATAGTCCATCACGATGTACTGGATCTGGTCCTGCTCGAAATGGTCGGTCACCCGGGTCAGGTTCGGGTGCCGCAAGGTGGCCAGGATCTGTGCTTCGATTTGGAACTGGCGTGAATACTCGACAGTCGTAAAGAGGTTCTCTTTAACGGCGACGTCCACGCCCAGGTTCTCGTCCCGCGCCTTATAGACGGACCCCATTCCCCCTTCTCCGAGGATCTCGAGGACGCGATACCGGTTGCGAAGAAGGGTCTCTTTCGATAGGGTCATTTGTCCTCAGAACCGATCCGAAAACTGAGGGCGGCGATTTTTGGGGCGTCTTCGGCTCAAAAACATCCGCCCCAAAAATCGCCGGTCCTCCGAATGTTCGGATCGATTCTCAGATTCTCGCGACCACCCCGCAGAATTCACAGACCAGCTCGACCTGCCCGCGCAGGATCGGTGCGGTGAACTGCGCCCCGCAGTTCGTGCATTGGGTGGGCGCATTCTTGATCCGCTCCAATTCCGCGGGGTCGATCGCGATCGCCCGGTCGGTTGAATAGTCCCCGTTTCTTGCGCGACCGATCATTTGGGTCCAATCCTCACCCACGTTGGCGGCGATGTCGATGCGAGCCTCATGTACGGGGGCTCCTGCACCAAAATTAAAAACCAGAAATTCATCCGCTTCGCCGTCCGGATCGACGATGTCGACCGTCACCCTGTCCACCTGGGAAAGCGGGGCCTCGAGCTTGACCTCATAATCCCCGACCCGGTCCTCCCAGATCACGCGCTGTTCGGTCAGGAAAAGGATCCCGTTCTCCGGTTCCATCCCCAGGCGGGCGTAGAACGCCTCGACCGCTGCGACTCCGCTCTCGGTGGCCATCAGCCGGAAGGAAGCGGTCGAAAGCGCGTCCAGCATCCAGTCGACCCAATCCAGGTGAGCTGCCAGGCCTTCGATCTCGGCGGCGTAGTCCTCGAACTGGCGGTAGACGGTATCGAGCGCCGCCGCGGTTTGCGCTTCCGCCGATGCGATCGCCGACTTGAGCTGCATATACGCCGGCCGGGCCGCGACCAGGTTCCCCGACAACCCGGCAAGCCGGGACATCGTCGCGTTGATCGCACGGGACTGCTCGGCCAGGAGGCCGGATTGCAGATCGATGGTCTTGTATGCGTTGCCTTTAACGCGGTCCCATTGAGCCGCGAGAATGGCGATCTCCCCTTCCAACCCCTTCTCGATCGCGTAACCACGCGCCCGCAAATCGCCGAGGTCACGCTCCAACTGCCGGACCTCGTTTTCAAGGTCCTCCAATTCGGCCCGCGGCGCGGAAAGCTGCAGGTCGTCCTGCAGCGCGTTGACCTCGCTCTGGATCGCCACGATATTGGCCTGGGACAGATCACCGCTGAGATCCTGAAATGAAAGGCCGCCCACTGCTGCCCGGTCCTCCTCGATCTTGCCGCTGCGGACCCGTTCGATCAGGCTGGTCCAGGCCTTCGAGTCCTGTCCTTCCAGGTGCAGGGACACCGTGCCGGTCCCGCCGCTGAAATCGATTTCCAGGAAATCCTGGTGGCCGAACAGGCCCTTGCTGTGGGCTTTGACGCCTTTGATATTTTCCTTTTTTTCGTCGATCAGGACTTCCTGGACCAACTCTTTTGCCGTTGTGATAAACAGGATCTTCTTCGTCGCAACTTTCTCTTTCCGTTCAAAAGCCAGCCGTTTATTCGAAAGGAACAGGATGCCTTCGGGATCATCGTCGCCCTGCCGGTCCCACCGGCCCTTGACGCCCATGACGAGATCCTCGCCATCCGCCAACGCCCATTTCGATTCGGCCAGCTGGGCCAGGAACCAGTGGATCGTGGTCAGGCGCGTTGTGAGCTGATGGGTATCCGATTCGAGCTCGGAATACCTGGCCTGGACGGAGCGGCGGCTTGTGGTCACATCCGAGAGGTATTTGTTGACGCTCGTTTCAGCGGCCTGCAGATACACACCTGCGCTGGTGGGGCTATTGAGCCGGGCGTTCAGCTGGCTGATCTGGTTGTTGAGCGGCGCAAGTCCGGTCCGGAAACCGGCAGCCTCGCGCTCCACCGCCGTTCTCACCTCGGCCTGGACCGCCTGCCAACCGGAGGCTGTCCGGACGGCTAATTCGTCCAGATCTTTCTGATAGCGGAAACCCTGGTCCCGGGCCGATTCAAGTAGGCTGAGGGCGTGTCTGAGGTCTGCATCGAGATCGTCGAGATCGGCCCTGATATCGTCGAAACTGCTCAGGTTCTTCAGGTTGCTGAGGGAATATTGCAGCGTAGAGAGTTCGGGTGCGAGTTCCGGGTGGGCGTTCGCTTGATTGATCATGAACGCTGCCGCCGAGACGGCTGCCGCTCCTGCCGCCGGTCCGGCGATTCCGGGCGCTGTGCGGCTGGCGGGCCGGCGGGCCGGGGCGGCGGGTTTCAGGGCTGCCCGGTGCACACCGGCCTTGACCGGCCGGGCGGTCGGTTTTGGGATCCGGTTCCCCCGCGCGGCAGGGACTGTCCGCACCGAGATCGGAGCGCGGGTCTTCGGCATGATCCGCCGAGGTGCGGCCGCGGGCCTCACCGCAGGCCGGATCCGCTGAGCCTGTCGGGCTTGCTGCCGGATGGCGTCCTGCCGGATCGTCTTCTGATGGACCTGCGCTTTGTTCACGGCCCGTCTGGCAATGGATGCACTCCGCCGGGCGACCGGCGCGTGACGTTGGGCCGGTTTGGGCGCGCTGCGCCTGGCCGGTTTGGGGGCGGTTCGCGAGGCCGGTCTCGAGCGCCTGTTTTTCATTTACTGCTCCTTCGATTGGCGAGATGAGAGAATCTCAATTTGATTTCCAATTCTACCCCATGAAAAAAACAAGTATCGAACCGAAAACGCCGGCGCGGCGGGGCGGCCGGGTAAAGTCCGG
>DATKDL010000103.1:0-14655 GCA_035512695.1 Anaerolineales bacterium
AACGTGCAACGTGCAAGGTGTTGCAGGCCTGATCGCAATGTGGTTTGATGATTCGTTGCACGTTGCACGTTGCACGTTGCACGTTGCACTACTTCACCCATGTTTATCACACTCGAAGGCCCCGACGGCAGCGGGAAGACGACACAGATGAAAGCCCTGGCGGAGGCGCTGCGGGAGCGGGGGCGCGCCGTATATACGACCCGGGAGCCGGGTGGGACGGGGATCGGGGACCAGATCCGGCGGGTGCTGTTGGACCTGGCGAACGAGGGGATGGTCGCCCGGACCGAGATCCTCCTGTTTCTGGCCTCCCGGGCGCAGCACACCGAGGAGGTCATCCGGCCCCGGCTGGCAGCGGGGGAGATCGTGATCTGCGACCGCTACCGTGATTCGACCGTCGCTTACCAGGGCTATGGCCGAGGCGTCGACATTCAAACGCTGCACAAATTGAACGATTTTGCGACGGGCGGGCTGCTGCCGGACCTGACGATCCTGCTCGACGTCAGCGCCGAGACCGGGCTGGCGCGCCGGGCGAGCGACGGGAGCTGGAACCGGCTGGACGCCGACGCGGTCGACTTCCACCGCCGGGTGCAGGCCGGGTACCACGCCATGGCGGAGGCCGAGCCGGAGCGGTGGCGGGTTGTGGATGCGAACCGGGAGGTTGAGGGGGTACAGGCTGCGCTGATCGAAATCGTGACCGGGCGCCTGGGATAGACGATAAAATTGGGCGCCTGGGATTGACGATAAAAAGGGATCGGGCCGGCGCCGCCGGCCCGATCCCTTTTTATCGGTTTAGAAATCCTCCATATCCCCGCCCCCACCCATCTCGTCGGCCAGGTCGGGCATGGCGGCTTCGATGTCTTCGGGGGACTGGCCTTTCTCGAGCCGGTCGACGACCTCTTCGAACTCTTCCCCCAGGTCTTCCCCCATCTCGGCGCTCATCTTGCGGATCAGGCGGCCCATGGCCTGCGGATCGTCCTCGAGGCCGTCGAGGGCGTCCGGGCTGGAGAACATCGAATCGAGGTCGTCCATACGGGCGTCCTCGGATTTGAGCATCCGGACGCGATCGATCAGGCGCTTGAGGTCGGCGCTTTCACAGTATGGGCAAACGATCTGGGTCGAGCCGTAATCTGCGTAGCTCATGAATTTGCGGAACTTCTTGCCGCAGTTCCGGCAGTGGTATCCGTAGCGGGGCATGCGAGGGACCTCCTGGTGGATTTTGGGGAATTATAATGGAGTCAGCGAATGGGCGAATGGGCGAATGGGCGAATGGGCGAGGATACGCTTTCTCGCCCACTCGCCCACTCGCCCACTCGCTCAGATGAGGTCCCATGAAAAAACACAACCTCGCCCTCCTCGGTTTCGGAAACGTCGGCCGTGCGCTGGCACGGCTGCTGCTGCGCAAGCGGGAAACGCTCGCGGCGGATTACGGGATTACATTCGCTTTTACGGGGATCGCCACAGGCAGCAAGGGCCGGGCGGTCGATCCTTCCGGGCTTGATATCGAGCAAGCCCTGGCGCTGGTCGAGGCGGGGGAGCCGCTCGATTCGCTTTCCCGCAGCCCGATCGCCGACAACTTCGATTTCATCGCCCGGAGCGAGGCGCAGGTCCTGTTCGAGAACACGCCGGTGAACTATGCGACCGGCCAGCCGGCCGTCGACCACCTCCGGGCGGCGCTCCAAATGGGGATGCACGCGATCACGGCCAACAAGGGGCCGGTCGTCCACGCGCTGGACGAGCTGGAAGCGCTGGCTGCAGCGAGCGGGGTCCGGTTCTTTTACGAGGGCACGGTCATGGACGGGGCGCCGATCTTCTCGCTGTTCCGCGGGGCGCTGCCGGCCGTGGAAGTCAAGGCGATCAAGGGGGTGCTCAACTCGACCACCAACCTGATGTTGGATCGGATGGAAGCGGGCGACACGTTCGAACAGGCCGTCGCCGCCGCGCAAGCGATCGGGGTGGCCGAGACCGACCCCAGTGGGGATATCGACGGCTGGGACGCGGCGATCAAGATCGCGGCGCTGGCCTCCGTCCTGATGCGGTCCCGGCTCACGCCGGCCGACGTCGACCGGGAGGGGATCCGCGGGATTGGCCCCGACGAGATCGCCCGGGCAAAGGCGGCGGGGAAGCGCTGGAAGCTGGTCTGTACGGCCGAGCGGGAGGGGGACGGAGTCCGGGCGCGGGTCGCGCCGGAATTGGTGGGGGTCGGTTCGCCGATGTACGGCGTGACCGGGACGACGTCGATCATCCAGTTCGAGACGGACGTGCTGGGACGCTTATCGATCGTGGAAGAGGACCCGGGGGTGGAGACGACGGCGTACGGGCTGCTGGCGGATTTTATAAACGCCGTGAAATAACCGGCAGGCCCGGCTTTGCCGGGCCTGCCGGTTATTTCACGGCGAAAAATACACGATCGTGCACCCGTACGCCGGTGCACTCCCCACCTCCGGCGTTTTCCCCGCCAGCACGGCATCCACCGCTTCTTTCAGGAGATGCCGGGTCGGCTCCGTCTGCTGGAAGGTGACGTCGTCCAGGGCTCCCACGTATTGCAGCACCCCGCCCGGATCGACGACGAAAAAGTGCGGTGTCATCTCGGCGCCGTACAGATCGGTCACCTCCCGCTCCGGGTCGTGCAGGACCAGGGGCAGGCCCCGCTTCTCCGCCTCCGCACGCAGCTGCTCGACGCCCTCGTTCGCGTTCGGCGCAATCGAGATCCACTCGACCTGCCCGCCCCATTCCGCCCGCCACCCGGCCAGCGCCGCATCCGCCCGCTCAGACCACTCGCACTCGGCCGACCAGAAATTCAGGATGACGACCCGGCCGTGGTAGTGGCTGAGGGCATGCGGGTGGCCGTTCAGGTCGCGGAGCAGAAACTCGGGAGCAGGAGCGCCGGGCTGGGGAGATTGGTCGTGGGACATGGTAGTAGATTATAACGGCCAAAAAGAAGGGCAGCCCGAGCGAAGCTCGGGCTGCCCTTCTTTTTGGCAATCAAGGGATCCAAAGAGGCGCAAAGCCCCCAATCACCAACCTCACCGCCTCTCCTCCCTCCAAATTGATGATCCAGATCTCCGGCGGTTCGTTCAGGTCGGCCTGGTTGGAGCGGACGAAGGCGATCCGGGCCCCGTCCGGACGCCAGGCCAGGGCGGTGTGGTGGTACAGCCCGGCGGCGGTCAGCGGGCGGGCGTCCGAACCGTCCGGTGCCATGACCCAGAGCTGGCGGCCCGGCGTCCAGCGCTCCGGGGCGAGCGACCGGCGGGTGAAAGCGATCAGCCCCCCGTCCGGGGAGACGGCCGGGGCGTAGTCGTCCGCCAGCGGATCCAGGGTCACATCGACCGGCGCGCCGGCCGCTCCCAGCCCGCCCAATGGGTAAATCGTCAGATGGCTGGCGAAGGATGTGGCGCCGAGGGCGGTGATCGCCGGCGCCAGAAAGTAGCTCCCGTCGTGCGCCCAGCCGGCCGGTTCGCCGGTGATGTTCGGGAACATCTCGAGCACTTCCGTCTCCGGATCGTAGACAAAATAGGCCTCCGCCGCCGGATCGTAGCCCAGCAGCAGCCCGTTCGGAGACCAGACCGGGAAGCGGCCGGGGCCCACGAGCCGGCGGTCGCCGTCCGCCTCCAGCAGGTAAATCTCTCCCGAGGTGACGGTCTCATAGGCGATCAGGTTCCCGGACGGGTCGGCCTGCGGGCTGCTGCACAGGACCGGGCCGCAGTCCAGGAGAATGACGATCTCGCGGGTCAGCAGGTCAAGCTCGGCGAGGTCGGCGCCGGCGCGGGTGTTGGATAGGCTGAGCAGGATCGAGAGTCCGTCGGGGTGCAGGCTGTAGTCCAGGACGCCGAAATCGCTCTCGGTCAGCCGGGTCACCTCGCCGCCATCAGGGTCAAGCGCGTAAAGATCGGAGTCGGTGTGCTCGGGGTCTCCGGCAGGCCAGAGATAGGCCAGCAGCGTCGGGGCGGTGCGGAAGGACCAGGTGTACGGGTTGGGCAGCCTGAGACCGGAGGCGGCGCGCGCCTCCGCGGTCAGCGTGACGGTGACGGTTGAACCGGACGGCCAGGGACGGTCGGGGGTGAAGGTCAGGACGTTCTCGTCCCAGGCGAAGGTCCCGGTCCGGTCGGGCCGGCTGACCAGGGCGGCGGCGACGGCGGCCTGGTTCATCGGCCGGTCGAATGTGATCGTGAGGGGCGCCGGGGCCGGGACGGGGAAGGTCTCCGGGCTGGGGAAAACGCCGGCGACGTTGGGGCGACCGGAGGAGACGAGGGCCCAGAGCGCGGCGGTGAGGAGGACGGCGCCGAGGACGATCCAGAGGGGGCGCCGGGAAGGGCGGCGGCGGAAGCGCATATGGATATTTTACCTTTGGCGAACACCAGGTGAACGATGGGGCTTTGCACCGTCGTTCACCTGGTGTTCGCCAATGGTACAATCCCCCGCCATGAAAAGCTGGAAGTTCTGGCTCGGCGTTGCGATCAGCGCACTGTTCCTGTGGCTTGCGCTGCGCGGGCTGGGTCTCGATGATATCGGTGCGGCCCTCGCGGATGCGAACCTGTGGTGGCTGCTCCCGGGGATCGCCGTCTACTTTGTCGGGGTCTGGGCCAGGGCCTGGCGCTGGCACTACCTTTTAGGGCCGGTCAAGGCCATCCCGATCCGGGCGATGTTCCCCGTCGTGGCGATCGGGTACATGGGCAACAATATCTACCCGGCGCGGGCGGGAGAGGTCCTGCGAGCCGTCGTGCTCAAGCGGCGGGAGGGTGTCCCGATCTCCGCCTCGCTGGCGACGATCATCGTCGAGCGCATCTTCGACGGGGTCGTCATGCTGGCGTTCGTCTTCCTGAACCTGCCGCGCCTGGCCGAGCTGACCGGCGACTCCGGCTTCCTGGGGAACATCCGGCAGGCGGCCGTATGGGGTGCGGCCGTCTTCGCCCTGGCGCTGGTGGTCTTTCTGCTTGCGGCCATGTTTCCCGGCTTTGCGGCCCGCGCCACCGACCGCTTGATCCTCCGCTGGTCTCCCGAGCGGCTCCGCCCGCGGCTGCTCGCGATCGCTGCCCGTTTCCTGGACGGCCTGGCCTCCCTGCGCTCGCCCGCCAGCGCCCTGATGATTTTTTTGAGTTCGGTCGTGATCTGGCTGCTCGAGACGGGCAAGTACTGGTTCGTCATGCACGCGTTCCCGTTCGAAGTCGATTTCTTCACCCTGATGCTGATGAACGGGATCGTCAACCTGGCGACGACGATCCCTTCCGCACCCGGCTATGTCGGCACCTTCGATGCACCCGGGATCGCCGTACTGGCCGCTGCGGGGGTCGACCGGGCCGTTGCGGCCGGGTACACGCTTGTCCTGCACGCCGCCTTATGGCTCCCGATCACGGTGCTGGGGGCTTATTACGCCCTGCGGGAAGGCGTCCGCTGGGAGGACGGGGTTCGGCGGCTGGAAGCAGCCCCGGAATCGGCGGAGACCCTGAACGATATCGGTTAGAATCTGCCCAAACCGTTGCGAGGAGCCTCATCCGATGAAACCAAATCTGTTCTTGTCGATACCCGGCGCCGAAGGCGAACCCCCCATGTTCGACCCGTTCCCCGGTGCGCTCGAGCCGGTCGCCGCCGTCTTCCTTGTCCTCCTGGTCGTCCTCGTCCTCTGGTGGCTGCTATCCTTCCAGGTCGGGCAGGTGGAACTCGTCGAAATCGGGCACGGTCATGACGATCATCACGACGGCGGGCACGACGTCCATACGCCGGCGCTCGCCGTCGAGACGGTCGCGACCGCACCGGAATCCACGGTAAAAAATGACGAGATGTCCGCCGGCCGGGAGGCATGAGGACCGCAGGTTTCGACAGGCGGCGCGGCGAATACCGGCCCTATGTGTAAAAAATGAGCGAAAATCCGGGCTGCGGGCGGGCTTCACTCGCCCGCAGCCCGGATTTTCGCCCCACAATTTTTATAACGCTGTGGATAAAAAGCCGCAAACTGTGGATAACCCCCCGGAAAAGCCCATAACCTGTGGATAAAAACGCAAAAACTGCCATCATCGGTGCCGGCTTCGGCGGCCTGGCCGCGGCCTGGGATCTGGCCCGCGCCGGCCGCGACGTCACCGTCTTCGAGTCCGCCGCTGTCCCGGGGGGCCTCGCCGCCGGGTTCAAGGAACCGCATTGGGATTGGTACGTCGAGAAGTTCTACCACCATTGGTTCCAGAGCGACCGCCATATGCTCGGCTTGATCGACGAGCTCGGGCTGAGCGGCAAGGTCGTCTTCCCGCGCCCGTTCACCGTCTTGCTCCACGACGGCCGCTGGTACCCGTTCGACTCGATCCCGCGCGCCCTGGCATTCCCCGGCCTGGGCTTCGGTATCCATAAGCTTCGATTTGGACTGGTCGGCCTGTATCTCAAACTGACGAACAATTGGAAGGCGCTCGAGCGCCACTCGGCCCACGAGTGGATCCGCCGCTTCGCCGGGCGCCATGTTTACGAGACGATGTGGGAGCCGATGCTGATCGGCAAGTTTGGGCCGTTTTACAAGGACGTCAACATGGCCTGGTTTTGGGCTCGATTGAAGGCCCGCACGACCCGCCTGGGGACCTTCGAGGGCGGTTTCCAGCGCTTCGCCGACGAATTCGCCGCCCGCCTGCAGGGCATGGGGGTGCGCATCCGCTACGAAACCCCGGTCGAATCGATCGCCCCGGACGACGACGGCGGGCTGGTCGTCCGGGGGCCGGGCTCCGAACCGGAGGGCTTCCGCCAGGTCCTGTCAACGACCTCGCCCGGGCTGCTGGCCCGCCTCGTCCCCGGGCTGCCGCCGGAATATCTGGCCGGTCTCGAATCGCTTCAGCACATGGGCGCCGTGGTCCTGATTTATTCGCTCAAACACCCGCTCTCGACCCGGGGCTTTTACTGGTTCAATATCCCCAAAAACGCCGGCTATCCGTTCCTGGCCCTGGTCGAGCACACCAATTTCGTCTCCCCCGAGCATTTCGGCGGGGAGCACATCGTCTACTGCGGGGACTACCTCCCGGTCGGGCACGAGCACTTCACCCTCTCGCAGGACGAGCTGGTCGAGCGGTTCACCCCCCACCTTAAAAAATTCAACCCCGACTTCGCGCCGGGCTGGATCAACAAGACCTGGCTGTTTCGCACGCCTTACGCCCAGCCGGTCCCGCTGCTCGATCACAGCCGGAACATCCCCGCCATCCGGACGCCGCTGCCGGGGCTGTTCTTCGCGAGCATGAGCCAGGTGTATCCGTGGGATCGCGGGACGAATTTTGCGGTGGAGATCGGGAGGGAGGCGGCAAAAATGATGGTCGCTGACCGGGCGGGATGAGGCCCCGCCCGGTCAGCGACCATCATTTTTACCGGACCTTACTCCAAAAATCACTTATTACACCGGAAACATCCGTCCCATCGACCAGTTGATCTTTGATGGATGAAATATCCACCTGGTCCTGGACCAGCCGGTGGATCGGGCTCGAGAGCGTCTGGTCGCCCATCACGATCGCGCCGAGCAGTGTCTTCTCGCCGACCATCAGCCGGATCCGGTTCACGTCAAAACCGCTCTGCGAGACGAGGGCGTCCGGGATGGTGCGCCAGGTCTCGCTGTCGCCGCGCACGATCCCCTTCGTGTCGTCGTCGCGGCCGCCTGTGCTGACCGTCCCGATGATCGTCGTGGTCAGCCCGGCCAGGCGGGTGACGTTGAGCGGGACTTCCTTGGTGTAGACGGCCTCGCCACCGGCCATATTGGCTCCCGCCACGCGGCCCTGGTCGCGGGCGACCGGCCACAGGACGTCGAGGACGGCCCGCTTGGCGAACGAGTCGTAGGCCTGGGCGATATCACCGGCGGCGTAGATATGCGGGTCGCTGGTCAGCATGCCCTCATCGACCAGCACGCCGCGGTCGATCTCCAGGCGGGCGTCCCTGGCGAGCTCGATGCGCGGGACGACCCCGATCGCCACCGCGACGATCTCGCAGGGGATCTCCACCCCGTCCTTGGTCAGGACTCCGGCGACCTGGTCGGGTTTGCGTCCGAACAGCCCGCCCTTGCCGGGCAGGATCGCCTCGGCGTCGGTGTTGTAGTGGATCCGGACGCCTTCCTCGATCAGCCGGTGCTCGACGATCTTCGACTCGGTCTCGTCCAGCACGTTGCCCCAGTAACGATCGCCGCGCAGGAAATAATGCACCTGGACTTTGCGTGAAACCAGTCCTTCGACGATCTCGAGCGCCGTGATCCCGCCGCCCAGGACGACGGCTCGCTTCGCCTTCCGGCTGTGCTGCAGGATCCGGCGCGCATCCTCGATATTATCCAGTTCGACCACGCCGTCCAGATCGGCGCCTTGAAGATCGGATTTGCGGGACGAGGCGCCGGTGGCGAGCAGCAGGCAGTCATAGTCCAGGACGACGCCGTTGTCCAGGACGATCTTGCGGTTGTCGCGGTCGATCCGCAGGACGGTGGCCGTGATCCAATCGAAGCGTGCCTGCTTGAACTCGGCTTGCGAGAGAGGGAAGAGCTGTTCTTCGGGGATCTCCCCGGTCAGGTAGTAGGCCAGACCGGGGCGCGAGTAAAAGCCGGCCGGTTCGTCGCCGACCAGGATGATCTTCCCGCGGGGATCGTGGGCGCGGATGGCCTCGGCACCGCCGATCCCGGCCGCACCGGTCCCAACGATGACGTAAGTTTTCTGGTTCATGGATGATGAAAAATCGGATACCGGGCTGGTTCGCCGCACCGGCCCGGTATCCGATTTTTCAAGGCCTCATTTTTCAAAGATATCGATCCGCTCGAACCGCAGCACGCCGCGCGGACAGCGGGCCACACATTCCCCACAGGTCAGGCAGTGGCTGTCATTGACGGGCGTCCCGGTCCAGGCGTGACGGCGCACATCGATCTCGATCGGACAGTGGAAGGAGCAGATCCCGCACTGCACGCAGCGGGCCGGGTCCGGAACGACCAGGCCCTCGACGAGGACGGAGCGTTTGGTCTGGTCTTTTTGAAAAATCGATTTGAAGGTCATAAGTCAATCGTCATCGACTTTGTCGTCATCGACTTTGTCGTCATCATCGTCATCATCATCGTCATCATCATCGTCATCCGGCTCGGGGTCCGCCTCCGGGTCCGGTTCGGGGTCCGGTTCCGCAGTCACGACCTCGACTTCGATCGTCGTCGGGGACGGCTCGGGTGTGCCGGTCCCGACCGCATCGCCCGGGGACGGGGTCGCCGGTGCGGCGGGGAAGGCCTGCTCCGCAAGCAGGATCGCGCGCGCGGAGATGGTGCCCTGGTCGTCCACCTGCGCCAGGACGACGACCCGGTCTCCGATCGCCATGTCCGGTGCCAGCTGGCTTTCGGGCGTGATCAAGACCGGCACGGAGTCGATCTGCCAGATCGCGCCGGTGCGGGCGAGCAGGGTGCCGGTGAAGGCATAGGCTCGCAGATAGACCGTCTCAGCGACCAGCCGTCCATCGTTGGTCGTGCGCCCATGCACCTCGACGTACATCCCGATCAGGATCTCCCCGGTGCGGACGGTCTCATCCGTGACGACGATCTGCAGGCCGGCGATCTCCCAGACCGAACCGGTCACCGAGGTCACCACGCCTTCGAAAGCCACACGGGCCTCCCGGCGGATCCGGAGCAGCTCCCGGATCTCGCCGATCCGACGCTCCCGGAGCGTGTCCTCCAGCGCGAACCGGACGCGCTCGCCGGATGCGTTCACGCGCGCTGCCTCGGCGGCCAGTTTGAGTTCGTACAGCCGGTCCCCCGGCAGGCTCTGCGCCGAAACGGCGACCAGGCTGGTCAGGCTGACCGCTGCGACCAGCAAGACCGCTGTGAGCTGCAGCGCGAGGCGGGGCCAGTTCCAGCCGCGCTTCCGCCGCGTTTTTTGCTGCCGCAGGCGTTCGGCCCGGATGAGCAGGCGGGTCCGGCCGCGCTGGAGGGCGGCGTGCGGGGGTTCTGCCGGCTGCAGGACCAGGGCCGCACCGGCCGTCTCGAGCAGCGGCCGCAGCTCGTCGGAGAATTCCGGTGCGGAGGCGAGGATCTCATCGACCGGTTTGCCTGCAGCCATCTCGGCGAGGCATGTATCGAAGAGGTCAGCCAGGGGATCGGATCCGTTGGCGTTCATGCCTGGGTCAGCTCCCGGCGCAGGGCGCCGATCGCCCGGAACTGGAGCGCCTTGATGGCGTTGGCGTTCTTGCCGAGCGCATCGGCGGTTTCGGCGAGCGAAAGACCGCTGCCGAAGCGGAGGGCGAGCACGTTGGCCTGATCATCGGTCAAATTCTTGAGGGCTTCATGGAGCTGGCGATGCTCTTCCGTCGTTTCGAAGGTCCCCACCGGCCCCGGGCTGGTGGACGGCAAGGTCTCCGGCAGCTCCGCCGTCGGACGGCTGTACATGGCCCGATAGTAATCGTTGACCAGGTTGGAGGCGGTCCGCATCAGCCAGCCGCGCACGTTCGTGTTCGGGCCGCGGCCGATGGAGGCGTATTCGATCAGGCGGGCGAAGGTCTCGGCAGCCACGTCCTCGGCCAGGACCTCATCGCTGAGCCGATAGCGGGCGAACTTGTAGACGACCGGGAAATAGCGCCCGTGGATGCGGGTGATGGCCTCCGGCTCGAGGCGGGCCAGGGCTTCGAGCTCCTGTTGGGGGTCTGGTTCGCCGGCGCCGGTATCGCCCCCCGGCGCTCGCAGCTCACCGTCGGCCAGGCGCTCCATGGCGGCCTGGTGCAGGCGCGCCAGGAGGAGGAAGGCTTCGGTGGCCTTCTTCGCCTGGTTGGTGTCGAGTGTGATCGTTTTCGGCATCGGTTGGTTTCCTGATTCTACCCTCACCCGGTACCTATCCGGAAATGAGGTGGAAAGGCGATTTTGGGGGCTGCGACGGCGAAGCCGTCGCAGCCCCCAAAATCGCCTCCTCTCACCGCAGCAGCGTCGCGTAATAGATCGCGGCGAAGATGTGGATCACGGCGGTCGTGAAAAGGACCACGCCCAGCGGGACGTGAATGGTGTGCCAGAGACCCAACATCCGGCGGGCGGTCGCCAGGGCGGCTACCTGCCGGCGCAGCGCGTCCCGGCGTCGGATCGATTCCTCCAGCCGCCGCAGCTCCGCCTGCTGCTCCGCCGGGAAACCCCGGCGCAGGCGCCACCAGCCCAGGCGATCGACCCAGCCCAGGAGACCGCGCAGGAAAATCGTTTGCAGGGCACTCTGGCGTGAAGACACCAGATCGGCCACCTGGCGTAGCATTGGAGTCCGCGTTTCGGGATCCTCGGCAACCCAGGTGTCCAGATCGCGCTCGGCGGCTTCGATGTGGCGTACCAACTCGTCCCCCTCGACCACCGCACCCTCCGCCGTGCGCGGGACGGCGGTGTAGATGTAGCGGCCGATAAAACCGCTCAGGACGACGATAAAGGTGAACAGCAGGACGACCCCGGCCAGCCCGCTGAACTTGAACGAGGAGTGCAGGAAGACGAGATAGGGGCCGACGATCCCGGTGAAGATATGGAACTGCAGCCAGGCGGCCATCCTGCCCCAGCGCGCAACCCGGCTGCGCTTCCGCCAGGAATACAGGAACTCGGTCAGCAGCATCAAGGTGAACCCGATGATCCCGAGCGAGTGGCCGAAAAATCCGCTGGCCGCGGGGACGCTCCCAAGCTGCACGACGACCAGCAGGTAAAGCGCAGTGATCAGGAGAATGGCCAGCAGCGCCAGCCAGAGTTCACGGGCTGATCGGGCCATTTTCGGAGATCCCGAACGTGATCATGACGTCGTCGTCATCATCGTCGTCATCGACGTCATCCCAATCGTCCGTGTTGTGGCAATCGGAGCACTGCTGCCCCTGCGGGTGGTCGTCGTCATCCGGCTCGTCCCCGGCGTGACAGCTCAGGCAGTTCAGGCTGTTCGATAGGTGCTCGAAATCCCAATTGTCGTCCGTTTCGTGACAGTCGGAGCACTGGCCCGGGAAATGGTTGGCGGGGGGTGCATGACAGGAACTACAGTTCGTCTGACCGGTGTGGTTGAAGCTGGCGCCGGTCCAGGCGGAGGTGGAATGGCACATCGAACACTGGCCCGCATAGTGGTTGGCGGGGGCGTCGCCGCTGTGGCAGGAGGTGCAGTTCGTCTGCCCGGTGTGGTTGAAGCTGGCGCCGGTCCAGGCCGAGGTGGAATGGCACATCGAACACTGGCCCGCGTAGTGGTTGGCGGGGGCGTCGCCGCTGTGGCAGGAGGTACAGTTGGTCTGCCCGGTGTGGTTGAAGTTGGCGCCGGTCCAGGCGGAGGTGGAATGGCACATCGAACACTGGCCCGCGTAGTGGTTGGCGGGGGCGTCGCCGCTGTGGCAGGCGGTACAGTCCGTCTGACCGGTGTGGTTGAAGTTGGCCGGGAGCCAGCCGGTGGTGGCGTGACAGGCCGAGCACTGCCCGGCATAGTGATTGGCCGGCCGGTCCTCCGTGTGGCAGGAGGTGCAGTTGGTCTGCCCGGTGTGGTCGAAGCCGGCGGGGAGCCAGCCTGCGGTGGTATGGCAGGCCGAGCACTGGCCGGCGAAGTGGTCCGCGGGCCGGTCGTCGATGTGGCAGGATTGGCAGTCGGTGGCGCCGGCCAATGCATGGTCGAAGGTCACGTCCGACCAGGAGGTGGGGACGTGGCAGGCGGCGCAGTCGCCTTCATAGTGGTCGAGCGGTCTCTCGTCCAGGTGGCAGGCGGCGCATTCGGAAGGGGTCCCGGCGTAGACGAAATCCACGTGGCAGGACTGGCACTCGATCGCGGCATGTACGCCGGTCAGCGGGAAGAAATCATGCTCGATGCTGTCCTCCGGAAAGGGAACGCCGACCGGACCGAGTGGCGTCCCATCCGGACCGCCCGTCCCGGCGGGAGCGCCGTTCTCGGCGGTCGGTTCGCCGTTGACCGCCCGGATGAGGTCGTCGAGGACCTGCCCGACCGATCGGGTTTCGGCCTCCTCCGGCTCCGGGTCGGGGCCGCGCGATCCCCCCGTGAACGCCCCGATCACGAGCAGCAGCGCCACGACGGCCAGGCCAATCGCCCAGACCGTGAACAATGCCTGCAGGCGTCTGCGCATCCTAATTCTCCACCTCGTCCTCGCGGCCGGTGGGATGGCAATCGACGCAGCGCCCGGCGATGTCGAAAATGTCTTCATCGGCGTGATCTTCGGCCATTTCGCCCGGCTCGTGGCAGCGGTCGCAGGTGTACTGGGTGAACGTTGTCGCGTGGCAGACGGAGCAGGCGATCTCGCCCTCTCCGCCGTGGTTGAGCGGGAAGGTGTGGCTGGTCAGCGCGGCTGGCGCCCAGGCAAAGGTGTTGTGGCAGCTGGCGCAGTTCAGGCCGAAAAGCCCGGCGTGGATGTCCGGCTCGGCGTGGCAGCCGGCGCAGTCCGACGGCGTGCCGGCGAAAGTGTGGACCGTCTCTCCGGACGGAGAAACCGACACGTGGCAGCTCGAACAGGCCAGGTCGTCGTGCGAGCCGTCCAGGACGAAGACGGCGTTGTGGTCGAACCCCACCATGGAATCGACCCCGTCATGGCATTCCACGCAGGCCAGCCCGAAATCCGAGGTATGGGCGGCCATGAAATCAGGCGCCGCGGCCGTGTGGCAAGTTTCGCAGACGGTGCCGGCCACCTCCCGCAGGCTTTCGACGTGGCAGGCCCGGCAGTCCATCAGGCTCCCATCGAAATCGAACTCGTGGTGGGCCAGGCTGAACCCGGATTCGGCGAAGTGGTCGAACACGACGCCGCTCATCCGTGCCGGCGTCCAGCCGTTCGTGCTGTGGCAGTCCTCGCAGGTCGATTGGAACAGCCCGGCGTGCAGGGCCGGCTCGGCGTGGCAGGCGGCGCACTGGAGCGCGAGACCGCTGCTTTCCCCGGCGATCCCGGCGATGAGCGATGCGGAGGAGTGGCAGTCCATGCAGGCCGCCTCGGTGTGTGCGCCGGTCAGCGGAAACTGGGTGGTGGCGTGGTTGAAATCCGCCATTGTGTCCGCCCCGTCGTGGCAGGCCTGGCAGTCGGCCTCGAAATCCGCCTGGTGGGCGGCCATGAAGACCGGGTCGTGGCCGGTGTGGCAGTCGACGCAGGCCCCCTGCTCCGGCTCGAAATCGTCCCCGCGGTGGCAGACGGCGCATTCGATGACGACGCTTTCGTAATCGAGGCCGTGATGCGCCAGGGAGAAAAAGGTCAGTTCGTGGTCGAAGTTGGTCAGCGCCGCGGCGCGCGGGTCAAAATCCGTCCCGCGGTGGTCCGGATGGCAGTCCCGGCACTGGTCGGGCGACCGCAGGCGCGCGTGCAGACCCTCGTTTAAGGTCAGCTCGGTTTGGATTTCGGTGTGACATTCCACGCAAAGCTCCGCCTGGGTGTGATCGAATGGTTGGTGGCATGAGGCGCAATCCTCGACATCGGCGTGCGCGAACGCGAGCGGGCCAGGACTGAACATCTGGCCGCCCGTGCGCCAGTAAACGACGGCGAGAACGACGAGGACGAGGACCGTCATCACCAGCCCCGTCGCCGAGAGCATGGGATGCTGCCTCTGCATCAGTTCTTCATACGCACGATGATAATAATGACGGTCACTTTTGCATAAAGTTACGGGCGAAACCGGACAATCCCCCCACGAAGGAAGTCCTATTATAACCGACCGTTCTGCAGTTCATTTCCCACAGAGGGCGATGGTCTCGAGGCCGGCGAATTTTGGGGGTGGCTGTGCAGGGC
>DATKDL010000104.1:0-24455 GCA_035512695.1 Anaerolineales bacterium
GATTTCGGTGTTCATCATTGGGCTTTTCTACCGCCGGTACGAGCGCTTCGTCCTGGACGTCCTTAAGACGATCACCCGCTCGCGCCGGAACCTGGCGATTTATATGATCGGGATCGTGGGGATCCCGGTCCTGTTGATGCTGATTTAGAAACGAATAGGCGAATAGGCGAATGGGCGAATGGCTCATTCACCCATTCGCCCATTCGCCCATTCGAGGTGTTTTATGCGTTGGCTGATCGTGATCGATGGAAGTGACCGTTCTGAAGCGGCGGCGGCGTTTGCCGCCCAGTTGGTCCGCCCTGGGGAGGATGAAATCCTGCTGTTGGCCGTGCAAGAGACGGGGACGGCCGCGGAACTCAAGGCCGAGGTGGCCCGCGTTCAGGAGCGGTTCGCCGATTTTGCCCCCCGAACGCTGACCGGCCGCGATCCGGCGGACGATGCGGTGGACGCGGCAGCGGGCGAGGAGATTGATGTGGTCGTTTACGGATCGCGCGGCCGGCGCGGGCTCAGCCGGCTGCTGCTGGGCTCGGTCGCGGCGCACCTGGAGCACAAACTGCCCTGCTCGCTGCTGGTGGTGCGCGGAGAGGGCGGCCCGATCCGGCGCATCCTGGTGGCGACCGGCCTGTTCCCCGGCCGGCTGGAGCAGACCGATCTCGCCGGCCGGTTCGCCGGGTTGACCGGCGCGCACGTGACCGTCCTGCACGTCATGTCCCAGATGGCGTTGAGCGAATCGGCCGAAGGCGCACCGCTCGAGCTCGACGCCGAAGCGGCCATCCGGCAGGGCACCCGGGAGGGCCTGGGCTTGCAGGAACGACTGGAATATTTACACAGCCGGGGGATCGAAGCGGAAGCACGCCTGCGACATGGGCTCGTCCTGGATGAAGTCGCGGCGGAAATCAAGCGGGAAGGTTACGACCTGCTGATCATCGGCGGCCACCGCGTTCCGAGCGATCTGCCTTTCGCCTGGCTGCTCTCGGAAGACGTGGCCGACGAGATCCTGATGAACACCAAATCCCACGTCCTGATCGTCTAGTGTTATAATTCACAATTCGGCATCCCTGCGGGTGCCATTCTTTTTTATTGAGAGGAGCATTGAATGCCGAAAAAAGGGATTATCATCGCCCCCTACGGGGGTAAGCTGGTCAACCTGATGGTCACCGGCGACGAGCGGGAACAGCTGATCGCCGAATCCAGCCTCTACCCCAGCATCAAGATCTCTCAGCGATCGGTCTGCGATCTCGAGCTGCTGGCTACCGGCGGCTTCTCCCCGCTCGACCGTTTCATGGGCCGAGCCGATTACCAGCGGGTCCTCACCGAGATGCGGCTGGCGGATGGGACCCTCTTCCCGATCCCCGTCACCCTCACCATCAGCCGGGATGACATCCCCACCCGGTCGGAATGGCTGGCCCTGCGAGACGCCCATAACAACCTGCTGGCCGTCATGCGGGTCGAGGAGTTCTACAACTGGGACCCCAACATGGAGGCCCGGTTGGTCTTTTCATCCACCGACCACCGCCACCCGATGGTCTCCGAAATGATCCGCTGGGACGATTTCTGCGTCTCCGGGGAGCTCAAGGTCCTCAGCCTGCCGAAATATCACGACTTCGTTGAGCTGCGCCACACCCCGGCGCAGGTCCGGGCGAAGCTGGAAGCGATGGGCAGTAAGGACGTCGTTGCCTTTCAGACCCGCAACCCGATGCACCGCATCCACGAAGAGCTGACCAAACGGGCGGCTGAAGAGGTCGGGGGCAGCCTGCTCGTCCATCCGGTTGTCGGCCTGACCAAGCCGGGGGATGTGGACCACTATACCCGGGTCCGGGTCTACAAGGCCCTCTACCAGCACTATTACGACCACAAGAACACCTTCCTGAGCCTGCTCCCACTGGCGATGCGGATGGCCGGTCCGCGCGAGGCGCTCTGGCACGCCATCATCCGCCGCAACTTCGGCGCCAACCACTTCATCGTCGGCCGCGATCACGCCAGTCCGGGGAACGACAGCCAGGGCAAACCCTTCTACGGCCCGTACGAAGCCCAGGAGTTTATGAAGCTCTACGAGACCGAGATCGGGGTCAAGATGGTGCCATTCAAAGCCCTGGCTTACCTGCCGGACGAGGATCGTTACGAAGAGGCCGACAAGATCCCGGAAGGCGCAAAGAAATTCGACATCTCCGGGACCCAGGTGCGAGACGAATACCTCGCCAAAGGCCGGCTGCTGCCGGAATGGTTCACCCGCCGGGAAACGGCCGAAATCCTGGCGCAGATCCACCCGCCCAAGAACAAGTCCGGTTTCGTGATCTGGTTCACCGGGCTGAGCGGTTCCGGCAAATCGACGACGGCCGAAGTGCTGACATCCCTCCTGCTCGAGCGCGGCCGCGCGCTGACCGTCCTGGACGGCGATGTGGTCCGGACACATCTTTCCAAGGGCCTAGGCTTCAGCGCCGAGGACCGCGACATTAACATCCTGCGGATCGGCTTTGTGGCCGGCGAGATCGCCCGGGCCGGGGGGGCCGTCATCTCGGCCGCCATCAGCCCGTACCGCAAGACCAGGAACGAAGCCCGCAAGATGGTCGGCGAGGACTTCATCGAGGTCTGGGTCAACACCCCCCTGGAAGTCTGCGAAGCGCGGGATATCAAAGGCCTGTACGCCAAGGCCCGCCGCGGCGAAATCAAAGGCTTCACCGGGATCGACGACCCCTACGAAGAGCCCGTCAGCCCCGAACTCACCCTCGACACCGTCGTCAACACCCCGGAAGAGAACGCGGTCACGATCCTGCACTATCTGGAGGAACGGGGTTATGTGCTGCCGGATGGGCAGAACTAAAGTGCGAGGTGCAAGGTGCAAGGTGCAAGGCAATTTTGACCTGGTGCGTTGCACTTTGCACTTAGAACTTGAAAATGCCGAACGTTAAAGACCTCTTCGATCTCACGGATCGCGTTGCGCTGGTCACAGGCGCTGCCGGCCTGCTGGGGCGCGGGTTTGCGCGGACGCTGGCGGAGGCTGGGGCGGCGGTGGTGGTGGCGGACGTGGATGGGGGCGCGGCGGAGCGGGTTGCGGCGGGGCTGCGGGAGGGCGGGCTCCAGGCGCTGGCGGTCCAGGCGGATATCACGGACGAGACTGCCGTGGCCCGGATGCTGGCCGCGGCCGTCGAGACCTGGGGGCGGCTGGACGTCCTGGTCAACAGCGCCGCCTGGGACCCCAAGTTCGACCCGGACCACGAGGGCGGGCAGGCCGCCAACGCCTTCGAGGACTACCCGCTCGACCTGTGGAACCGGGCCCTGGAGATCAACCTGACCGGGACCTTCCTGGTCTGCCGGGAGGCGGGGCGGATCATGAAGGCCCAGGGAAAAGGCAGCATCGTCAACCTGTGCTCGACGTACGGCCTGGTCGGGCCTGACCAGCGGATCTACGAAAGGGAGGGCGAGCCGCCGCGCTATAAGCCCGTTTTCTACAGCGTCACCAAGGCCGGGATCCTGGGGCTGACGAAGTACATCGCCACATACTACGCCGGAACGGCCGTCCGCTGCAATGCTTTGACCCCCGGCGGGGTCTTCAACGACCACGACGAGGCGTTTTTGATAGCCTACTCCTACCGGGCCGTGATGGGCCGCATGGCCGAGCCGCACGAGATGAACGGGGCGCTGCTCTTCCTCGCCGGTGACGCTTCCAGTTACATGACCGGAGGGAATTTGATCGTTGATGGAGGCTGGACGGCGTGGTAGTGCGAATGGGCAAATTGGCGAATGGGCGATCGCCAGCTCGCTGATTCGTGAACTACAAAACCCTCCTCACCCATCGCATTACAGACAGGAATTCCGGTTGGCTGGACGTCCGCTCCGATCTCCTGCATTTCGCCCTGATCACGTATGCCCTCCCCCGGGAGCGGCTGCGCCCCCACATCCCCGACCGCTTCGAGATCCAGACCTTTCCGATCGGCGGCGACCACCTGGCGCTGATGAGCGCGGTGCCGTTCCTGGATGAGGATTTCTCGTTCTACCGCATCGCCCCGTTTATCAAGATTAAATTCGCCCAGACCAACTATCGGGTCTACGTCGTCGACCGGGACACGGGTGAGCCCTGCGTCTGGTTCTTCGGGACGACGCTGGGGAGCCGGGTGGTGAACCTGGCAAGGTGGCTGTGGCGGATCCCCTGGCACTACGCCCGTTATGACGTCGACTGCGAGTACGAAGCGGGGAAGCGCGCCTACGCCCGCTACCGGTTCACCGTCGCCTCGGAATGGGCCGCTGCGACGGTACAATTACAGGACACCGGGGCGCCTGCCGGTCTCCTGCCCGGTTTTGCAGATATGGCCGAGCAGACCCTGGTCCTGACCCACCCGGTAAAGGGCTTCTTCTACCGCACGGACGGAAAACTCGGGTCCTACTCCGTCTGGCACGAGGAGATCCCGCTGACGGTCGGGCGGGCGGTGGCCCTCTACTTCAGCCTTTATGAGCGCCTGGGGCTGCTGACCAAAGAGGAGATGGCCCGCCCGCATTCGGTGCTGATCTGTCCGAAAACGACGTTCGAGGTGCATTTGCCGCCGAAGGCACTCTGACTCATGTCGATCCTCACCCTCATCCCCGCCCGCGGCGGCTCCAAATCGATCCCGCGCAAGAACCTCAAGCTCCTCGGCGGCCACCCGCTGATCGCCTGGTCGATCGCGGCCGGGCTCCAAGCGGACTGCAAACCGCGTGTCATCGTCTCGACCGACGATGAGGAGATCGCCGCCGTCGCCCGGGAGTACGGCGCCGAGGTGCCGTTCATGCGCCCGGCCGAGCTGGCCGAGGATCGGACGCTCGACCTGCCCGTCTTCCAGCATGCCCTGCGCTGGCTGGCAGAACATGAAGGCCGGCGGCCCGAGATCGTCGTCCAGCTGCGCCCGACCAGCCCGTTCCGGCCGGCAGGGATGGTCGACGAGGCCGTCCGGATCCTGCGGGCGCACCCGGGCGCGGCGTCGGTGCGCGGCGTCGTCCCGTCCGGGCAGAACCCGTACAAGATGTGGCACACCGAAGGCGACGGACCGATGCAGCCGCTGCTCGAGACGGATATCGACGAAGCCTACAACCGGCCGCGCCAGGACCTGCCCCCCACCTTCTGGCAGACCGGCCATATCGATGCGATCCGCCCGGAAGTCATCCTGTCCGGCTCGATGAGCGGGACCGTCATTTACCCGCTCCACATCGACCCCAAATACACCGTCGACCTCGACACCCTCCTGGATTGGGACCGGGCGGAGTGGCGGCTGCGGGATCCCGAAATGGACATCGTTCATCCTACGGTCCCAGGTACCAAGTACCAGGCACCACCGAAGCGCCCTCTGCCTGAGCAAGTCGCCCTGATCGTCTTCGATTTCGACGGCGTGATGACGGACAATACGGCCTGGGTCGATGAGAACGGGCTGGAGAGCGTGCAGGTTTCGCGCAGCGACGGGATGGGGGTGGAGCTGCTGCAGAAAACGGGCATTCCGATGCTCGTCTTCTCCAGCGAACCGAACCCCGTCGTCGCGGCCCGGTCGCGGAAGCTGGGCCTGCCGGTTGTGCAGGGGATCGGCATCGGGGACAAAGGCGTGCGACTGGCCGCCTTTCTGTCGGAGGAAGGGATCGACCCGGCGGCGGTCGTCTATGTCGGGAACGATCTCAACGACCTGCCCTGCTTCCCGCTCGTGGGCTGCGCCGTCGCCGTCGCCGACTCGCATCCGGACCTCCTCGCCGCAGCGGACATCGTCCTCTCAAAACCGGGGGGGCGGGGCGCCGTGCGGGAATTGGCGGACCTGGTTTTAAACCATGAAACCCATCATCGTCGCCTCCTCCAATCCGGTTAAAATCAACGCCGTCCAGGCCGGGTTTGACCGCGTCTTCGGCGCGGGGACGCACCGGGCTGAGGGCCGTGTCACGCCCTCCGGTGTCAGCGCCCAACCCATGACGGACACCGAGACTCTCGCCGGCGCCCGCAACCGGGCCGTCGCTGCAAAGGAGGCCCACCCGGACGCCGATTTCTGGGCCGGCGTCGAAGGCGGGGTCGAGGACGGCTCCGACGGAATGCTTGTCTTCGCCTGGATCGTCGTCCTGGGGGACGACCTGGCCGGCGAAGCCCGCACCGGCGCCTTCCTGCTGCCCCCGGAGGTCGCCCGGCTGGTCCGCGAGGGAGTGGAGCTCGGCGAAGCGGACGACATCGTCTTTGGCCGCACGAACTCGAAGCAGGAGGACGGCGCCGTCGGGATCCTGACGGGCGGGCTGATCGACCGGGAGGGGTATTACGAACAGGCGGTTGTGTTGGCGTTGATTCCGTTTATGAACACCAAACTTTATCTATCCGGTTGAAAGTTGAGAGAATCCTTGACCTACCCAAAAACCCCCCGCTCCAAACTCAAACGCCTCGCCGAGCGCGGGCGATACGACAAAGAGACCGTCCACGCCGTCCTCGACGCCGGGCGGATCGCCCACGTCGGGATCGCGCCGGACGGGGAACCGGTCGTCATCCCGGTCCTGTACGCCCGGCTGGGAGACGAGATCGTCTTCCACGGCGCGCTCGCCAGCCGGCTGCTCAAATTCCTGGCGGGCGGCGGGCCGGTCTGCGTGACGGTCACGATCGTGGACGGCCTCGTCCTGGCCCGCTCGCTGTTCGAGCACTCGATGAACTACCGCTCCGTCGTTGCCTTCGGCCGCGGCCGGTTGCTGGAGGACGGGGAAAAGCTCGCCGCACTCCACGCGATCAGCGAGCACCTGCTCCCCGGCCGCTGGGATGACGCCCGCCGGCCCACCCCGAAGGAGCTCAAAGCCACGACCGTCATCGCCGTCGCGATCGAGGAAGCCACGGCCAAGATCCGCACCGGCGGCCCAAAGGACTACGAAGCCGACTACGCCCTCCCGGTCTGGGCCGGCGTCATCCCGCTGCACGAAGCCTCCGGCGTGCCGGAACCCGACGAGCGGCTTGCGGACGGCATCATGCTGCCGCCCTACCTCGAGCGGATCCTCTCTATACAATCGCCTTGACGCAAAGGCGCAAAACCGCAATGGATTTTCAATTCTCGATTCTCGATTTTCGATTCTCAACAGGAGACCCCATGCCCCGTGAAATCACCCTCCGATCCCGACCCGTCGGCGACGGCCATCCCACGTACGTCGTCGGCGAGATCGGCATCAACCACAACGGCGATCTCGAGATCGCCAAAAAGCTCATTGAAATGGCCAAGTGGGCCGGCGCCGACGCCGTCAAGTTCCAGAAACGCACCCCCGAAGTCTGCACCCCGCCCGAGCAGCAGACCAAGATGCGCGAGACCCCCTGGGGGTACATCACTTACCTGGAATACCGCTACAAGGTCGAGTTCAGCGCCGACCAGTACCGGGAGATCGACGAGCACTGTAAGAAGGTCGGGATCGACTGGTTTGTCTCGGTCTGGGACGAGCCCTCGGTCGACTTTATGGAGGAGCATTTCGACACCGTTGCCTACAAGCTCCCCTCCGCCGGTCTGACCGACCACGCCCTGATCCGGAAGATCCGGGCCACCGGGCGACCGCTGATCATGTCCACCGGGATGTCGACGATGGACGAGATCTACGCCGCCCTGGGAGTCGCCGGCAGCGGGAACCTCCTGCTCTGCCACTCGACCAGCACCTACCCCTGCCCGGAAGAAGAGCTCAACCTGAAGATGATCGAGAGCCTGCGGGCCACCTTCCCGAACATCCCGGTCGGCTACTCCGGCCACGAGGTCGGCCTGCTCCCGACCGTGATCGCCGTCGCCTTCGGCGCCTGCTTCGCCGAGCGGCACATCACCCTCGACCGGGCCATGTGGGGCAGCGACCACGCCGCCTCGGTGGAGCCCGGCGGCCTGTTCCGGCTGGTCAAGAACATCCGCCTGGTCCCGGACGCGCTGGGGGATGGGGTGAAGAGGGTGTATGACAGCGAGATGGGGGCTCGAGAGAAGTTGAGGGTAGTAAAGTAGTGTCGAAATGAAGTCCCCGCCGGGCTACGCCCGGCGGGGACTTCATTTCGCACATTTTTCCCAATGAATTCCTCCATCCACCGCGCGCGGGACCGCCTCCGCCGGTTCGCCAACGACCGCCGGCTGCGGGAGCTGGCCGGACAGGTGCGCGCGGTCCCGCTGGACCCGACGCTGAAGCCCGTCATCTTCTTCAACGCTTCCACGCGGCTGGGCGGGATCAGCCAGAATGCCGGGTTTGCGACCCTTTCGGCGATGGCGCTGCGGCTGCGCGGCGCGCCGGTCCATTTCTTCGCCTGCCGGAAAGGGCTGCACCGCTGCACGCTCGGCGTCATGATGCGCGGGCCGGGACGTCCCCCGCCCTGCCGGACCTGTATCGCCCAGGCCGAAGCCATATTCGCCGCCGCCCCGACCACCTGGTTCGAGTTCAAATCCAACCCGGCCCTGGCCGCGGCCCTGGCCGGGAAGACGGTCCCGGAGCTTAAGGCCGTCGACTTCGACGGCGTCCCGCTTGGCCCGCTGACCCTGCCGTCGATGCGCTGGTCCCTCCGCGTCCACCACCTGCAGGACGACCGGACCACGAGGGGCCTGTTCCGGTCCTTCATCCAGTCGGCCTATGTCGTCGTCCGGGCCTTTGACCGGATGCTGGAAGCGGTCGAGCCGGAGACCGTCGTCGTCTTTAACGGGATCTCCTATCCGGAGGCGGCGGCGCGCTGGGCGGCCCTGCGGCGCGGGGTCCGGGTGGTGACCCACGAGGTCGCCCACCAACCGATGACGGCCTATTTCAGCGACGGCCACGTCACCGCGTACCCGGTATCGATCCCGGCGGATTTCGAGCTCAGCCCGGCGCAGGACGCCCGGCTGGACGCATACCTGGAAGAACGGTTCCAGGGGAAGGTCTCGATGGCGGGGCTGGAGTTCTGGCCCGAGATGCACGGGTTGGACCGGGAGCTGGTCGACAAGATCGCGGCCCACAAACAGCTCGTCCCGATCTTCACCAACGTCGTCTTCGACACCAGCCAGGTCCACGCCAACGTCCTGTTCGATAACATGTTCGCCTGGCTGGACCAGGCCCTGGAGCTGATCCGGGCGCACCCGGAGACCCTGTTCGTGATCCGGGCCCACCCGGATGAGCTGCGGCCGAAGTCGTACAAGCAGGCGGTCGAGAAGGTCGACGACTGGGTGGCGGCCAACCGCGTCCGGGAGCTGCCGAACGTCGTCTACATCCCGCCGCTGGACTACGTCAGCTCGTACGACCTGGTCCGGCGGGCCAGGTTCGTCATGGTCTACAACTCGACAATCGGGCTCGAGGCGGCGCTGCTGGGCGTCCCGGTCCTGAACGGCGGCAAGGCGCGCTACACGCAGGTCGACTGCGTCCACCTGCCGGAGTCGGCGGAGGCGCACCTGGAAACGGCGCGGGGGTTCCTGGCGGCGGAGGCGGTGGAGGGTCCGCCCGGTTTCGTCCGCGCCGCCCGCCGGTTCCAGTACTACCAGCTCTGGCGGACCCCGATCCCGTTTGACGAATTCCTGAGCCCGCACGATACGCGCGGGTACGTGAACCTGAAGCATTTCCAGGCGGAGGCGCTGGCGGAATCGACCGCGCTGCGGGTGATCTGTGAGGGGATCCTGGGTCGTGGGGATTTTTTGATGCCGGAGAAATAGTGCCAGGTTTTATGATGCACCTTGCACTGAAACACGGCCTGAAACGCCTCCGCTACCGCCTGCGCCGGGCGCGTGCGGCGCGGCGGTGGGGGGCGGAGCGGCTGGCTGCCATGCCGGCCGTGCTGGGGAACGCGATGCCCAAGTCCGGGTCGCATTTGCTGATCCAGGTACTGGCCGGGCTGGCGGAGGTGGGGCCGTTTGTCGATCCGGGGTACCCGCCGGTCAATCGAGGGGAGGACAACCGGAAGCTGGATGAGGCGGCCGTGCTGCGGGCGGTCAACGGGATGCTGCCGGGCGAGATCCGCTACGGCTATCTGCACGCCGAGCCGCCCTGGCTGCAGGCCGTGACGGGGCCGGGGCGGGCGACGGTCTTTATCTACCGGGACCCGCGCGACTGGGTCGTGTCGCAGGTCTTTTACGCCACGGATATGCATGAAGGGCATATGCTGCACGCGTACTACAATTCACTGGAGACGCTGGAGGCCCGGATCAACGCCGCAATCGAAGGGGTGGAGGCGCCGGGGGTTCGGGCGCCTTCGCTCGTCGAGCGCTACGGGCATTACGTTGGCTGGCTGGACGTGCCGGGGGTGCTCGGTATCCGATTCGAGGATCTGATCGAGTATCGAGAATGGACGATCGACCGGATCCTCGACTACTTCGCAACCTTCAACTTTCAACCTTCAACCTCGCGCGCCGAGGCGATCGCGATCCTGGAACGCGGCATCGCCCCGCGCAAGTCCGGCACCTTTCGCCGGGGGACGCCGGGGGAGTGGCGGGAGCGGTTCACGGAGGAGAACCGGCGGCGGTTCGAGGCAGCGGCGGGGGAGTTGGTGGGGAGGTTGGGGTATGGGGATAGGTAGAGACGCCACAGTGTGGCATCTCGCGGAGAGAAAGCGATTTATATTGTCATATACATTATATTAGACAATACAACAAGGTGAGGAGCGTGAATTTCCCCGGCTGTGACGACAAGGGATTAAAGCAGATCCAGGGTGACCCGAGTTCGACCGCCAACCGCCGAAGTGTTTTTATTCGGTGAGTATGAGTATGTTTCGGACAGATAGCTCTATTCAAGTATTTATTGTCTAATAAGCCTATACGGACAATATGATCACATTACCCCTGGCGACCTTGCGGATTGCCCCTCCAACGCCTCGATCAACCCCACCGGCGTCACCATCCTCACCCCTCCCAGCTCCCCCACCGCCAGGATGTCGCGGTCCAGCGAAATCAGGAAATCCGCGCCCGCCAGTACGGCGCAGGCCACGAACTTGTCGTCCTTCGGGTCGCGGGTCAGTGAATTGATAAACAGTTGAATACCCCCGCGCTCAATCTAAAACTCCTCCGCCACCGCCTCCGCCGTGCCACTGCACGCCTCCGGCACGGCCCTGCCCTGGACGGCGCTCCCGTCCTCTTCGCCAATGCCTTCCCGAAGAGCGGCACGCACCTGCTCGTCCAGATCCTGAAAGCCGTCCCCCGGCTCGGCCCGGCCGTCGACAGCGGCCTCCCGGCCATCGCCATGTACGAAGGTGAGAACGGCGCTCCCCGGCCGATCGCCGCCGTCCTGCGCGACCTGGCCCGCATGCGCCCCGGCGATGTCGCCTTTGGCCACCTGCACGCCCTGCCCGAGATCACCGCCGCACTCGACCGGTCGAACGCCGCCGTCTTCTTCCTTTACCGCGATCTGCGGGACGCCGCCGTCTCCCACGCCCATTACGTGACCGAGATCGAAACCGATCACGTCCACCACGCCCACTACCGCTCCCTGCCCGATTTCGACGCCCGCCTCCGGACCAGCATCCTCGGCCGTCCCGAGCTCGGCGGCCTGTTCCCCGACATCGGCGCCCGCTTCGCGCCTTATCTCGGCTGGTTCGATGCACCCGGCGTCCTCCCGCTCCGATTTGAAGAATTGATCAAAGATCGAAAATCGAAGATCGAAAATCTGTTGGATCACCTGGAGATCTTCGATTTTCGATCTTCGATTCTCGATCGACCCAAGGCGATCGATCTCCTGATGGCTTCGGTCGACCCGGCCCGATCCCCCACCTTCCGCACCGGGAAGACCGGCGGTTGGCGGGCGCGCTTCAGCGAGGAGCACAAGGCGCTCTTCAAGGAGGTGGCGGGGGAGCTGTTGATCGAGCTGGGATACGAGGAGGATTTGTCCTGGTAGGGTCGACCTACATGCAATGAGCGATCCCCTCTTCCCTGAATTCAGCCGCAATTAATCTACCCCTGTTACCCTCCCACTCATGCCGCCTCCAAAGCACCGCCGCTTTTCGTGGACCCGCACCCTGCTCTACCTCCTGGCCGGCTTCGTCCTCTGGTCCGCCCTGCTCGGGGGGCGGATCTACGCCTTCGCCCAGGTCAGCGACCCGGAGCCGGCCGACGCCGCCGTCGTGCTCGGCGCGGCGGTGTATCGCGATCGGCCCTCGCCCGTCTTCCGCGAGCGGATCAACCACGCCGTCGAGCTCTACCACAGCGGGCAGGTCGGCTACCTGATCTTCACCGGTGGGTTCGGGCCGCAGGACAACCTGGCCGAATCCGAGGCTGCCCAGGAATACGCCATATCGCAGGGGGTCCCATCCGATCGGATCCTGATCGAAACCGTCTCGACGGACACGGAAGAGAATCTGGCCGAGGCCTCCCGGATCATGGACGCAATGGGCTTTGACCGGGTCCTGATCGTCAGCGATCCCTACCATATGCTGCGCGCCATGGCCATCGCCGCAGACCTCGGCCTGAACGCCTCCGCCTCCCCCACGACCACCTCCCGCTACGAATCCGCCCGCAGCCAGGCGGTCTTCCTGGTCCGGGAGGTCTATTTCTATTCGGCTTACGTGGTGGTTAGCTGGTTGGCTGGTTAGCTGGTTCGATCTACCCAGCCAACCAGCCAACTAGCCAACCAGCCAACCCCATGCCTCCCTGCTCCATCATCATCCGCGCCTACAACGAATCCGCCCATCTCGGCCGCCTGCTCGAAGGGATCGCCCAGCAGACGGTCCGCGACGCGGAGGTCATCCTGGTCGACTCGGGTTCGACCGACGGCACCCAGGCGATCGCCCGGGCGCACGGCGCAGAGATCGTGACGATCGCCCCGGAGGAATTCACCTTCGGCCGTTCGCTCAACCGCGGACTCGCCGCTGCCTCCGCCGAACTGGCCGTCATCGCCAGCGCCCACGTCTACCCGGTCTACCCCGACTGGCTCGAACGGCTGCTCGAACCGTTCAGGGACCCTGGGATCGCCCTGACCTACGGCAAGCAGCGCGGCGGGGAGGCGACCCGCTTCTCGGAGCAGCAGGTTTTCGCCCGCTGGTTCCCCGAGACCTCCAACCCGGCCCAGGCTCACCCCTTCTGCAACAACGCCAACGCCGCGATCCGTCGGGACCTGTGGGAGCAGCATCCTTACGACGAGACCCTGACCGGCCTGGAGGACCTGGCCTGGGCGAAGTGGGCCCTGGGCCAGGGGCGACTGATCGCTTATTCGGCCGAAGCGGAGGTCGTCCACATCCATGACGAGACGCCCCGCCAGGTCTACAACCGCTACCGCCGCGAAGGCATGGCTTTCAAGCGGCTGTTCGACGAGGCGCATTTCAACCTGTACGACTGCCTCCGGATGACCGCCGCCAACGCCGTCTCCGACCTGAGCAGGGCGCGGGGGGCGGGCGTCGCCGGGAGGGCCTGGCGCGAGATCCTGTGGTTCCGGACGGCCCAGTTCTGGGGCACCTACCAAGGCTACCGGGAAGCCCATAACCCCCTGACCGCCCCGCTCCGCCAGACCTTCTACTATCCGAGCGGGGGTGAAGACGAGCCGTCCCCCGCTCGGGAAGTGGACCCGATCCGTTACACAAAATAGGAAAAATGGACTCCTGGTGGGGCTTCGCCTTACCAGGAGTCCATTTTTCCTTATACTTGAACGGATGAAACATATCACCGCCATCGTCCCCATGCGGCACACTTCCGAGCGCGTCCCCGGCAAGAACTACCGCCCCATGGCCGGGAAGCCGCTATACCACTACATCCTGGAGACCCTGATGGCCGTCCCGGAGATCGCTCGGATCGTCGTCGACACCGACAGCCCCGCCATCCTGGAAGAGCTTCCCGGGCGGTTCCCGGACGTCCTCGCGCTCGAGCGGCCGGAGCACCTGCGGGCGGGTGAGATCCCGATGAACGCCGTCCTGCTTAACACCACCGCCCAGATCGAGGCGGACTGGTACCTGCAGACCCACGCCACCAACCCGCTGCTCAAACCCGGGACGATCTCCGCTGCGATCCGGGCGCTGCTCGATAGTCCGGAACACGACTCGCTCTTCTCCGTCACACGCCTGCAGACCCGCCTGTGGCGCGAGCACGGCGAACCGCTCAACCACGATCCGGCCGTCCTGCTGCGCACCCAGGACCTGCCGCCGGTCTTCGAAGAGAACTCCTGCCTCTACATCTTCCGCCGCGAGACCCTCGTCCGGCGCGGCAACCGGCTGGGCGAGCGGCCGTTGATGTTTGAGACCCCGCGGGAGGAAGCCGTCGATATCGACGAGGAAATGGATTTCAAGTTGGCGGAGTGCTTCATGCTCCAGGGAGAGAAAAACTGAAAGCCGCCAGGGGTAAAGCCCCTGGCGGCTTTCAGTTTTTCGTAATCTCATGAAAACTGTCCTGATCACTGCCCCCTACCTGCTCCCCCACCTGGACCGCTTCCGGCCGGTCCTGGAAGGCAATGGCTTGCAGCTGATCACCCCGCCCGTCGCGGAACGGCTGGAGGAGGCCGATCTCCTCGAATACGCCGGCCGGTTCGACGGGACCATCTGCGGGGACGACCGCTACACGGCCCGCGTCCTGGAGGCCTGCTCCCCGCGGCTCAGGGTGATCTCGAAATGGGGCACCGGGATCGATTCGATCGACCGGGAGGCCTGCGAGCGGCTGGGGATCCGGCTGTGCAACACCCCCAACGCCTTCAGCGAACCGGTCGCCGACAGCGTCATGGCCTACATCCTGGCCTTCGCCCGCCGGAGCCCCTGGCTGGACCGGGCGATGAAGCGCGGGGAATGGCAAAAGCTGCCCGGCCGGGCGCTGCGCGAGTGCACCCTGGGCGTGATCGGGGTCGGGAACTGCGGCAAGGCCGTCCTGCGCCGGGCGGCCGCCTTCGGGATGACGATGCTCGGGAACGACGTCGTCCCAATTGACCCGGCCTTCACGGCGAAGCACGGCGTGGAGATGACGGCGCTCGACGACCTGTTGGCCCGCTCGGACTTCATCTCGGTCAACTGCGACCTCAACCCGACCAGCTATCACATCATCAACGCGGAGAGCCTGGCGAAAATGAAGTCGTCGGCCGTCCTGGTCAACACCGCCCGCGGCCCGCTGGTTGACGAGCCGGCGCTGGTCACCGCCCTGCAGTCCGGCCGCCTCGCCGGCGCGGCCCTGGACGTCTTCGAAACCGAACCGCTCCCCCAGGACAGCCCCCTGCTCGCCATGGACAACGTCCTGCTCGCCCCGCACAATGCCAACTCCAGCCCGGAGGCGTGGGAGCATGTCCATCGGAGTACGATTCGGAATTTGGTGGAGGGGTTGGGAATTTGATTCAGCGAATCAGCGGATCAGCGAATTCGCTGATCCGCTGATTCGCTGAATCGCCGAACCAACCAGGAGCATTGACATGAAATCTGTCTTGATCACCGGCGCTGCCGGGGGGATCGGGCGGGCGACGGTGGCGCTGTTTGCCCGCAAGGGGTGGCTCGTCGTTGGCGTCGACCGGCAGCCGTTCGACGGCGATTTCCCGGAGAGCGGCCTGTTCGTGCGGGGCGACATCACCGACCCGCCCGGGCTGGATGCCCTGCTGGCGGCGACCCGGTCCCGGACGGAGACCCTGGACGCCCTGGTCAACAACGCCGCCGTCCAGATCGCCAAGCCGCTGCTCGAGACCACGGTCGAGGAGTGGGACACGGTCATGACGGCCAACCTGCGCTCGGTCTTCATGGGGGTCAAGCTGTTCCACCCACTGCTCAAGGCGGACGGCGGGGGGGCGATCGTCAACGTCTCATCGGTCCACGCAGTGGCAACCTCGAAGGACATCGCCGCCTACGCCGCATCCAAAGGCGGTCTGCTGGCGCTGACCCGGGCGATGGCGATCGAGTTCGCCGGCGACGGGATCCGGGCCAACGCCATACTACCCGGGGCGGTCGACACCGGGATGCTGCGCGCCGGGCTGAGCCGCGGCCACGCCGGGGAGGGGAGCCTCGACGCCCGGCTGGAGAACCTGGCCCGCAGCACGGTCAGCGGCCGGATCGGGACTCCGGACGAGATCGCCGGCGCCATCTACTTCCTGGCGGACGGGGAACAGTCGTCGTTCATGACGGGGCAGGCCCTGATCGTGGATGGGGGGGCGACGGCGAAGTTGAGTACGGAATAGGTGTGAAATTGGATGGATCGCCGGCTCCGCCGGCAATCCATCCAATTTCACTATAATATGCGCGAGCGATTCAAGCAATCCGTACCTGTACCGTTATTAACCACCGCACGGGAGACGCGGGACTGGCTCCGGCGCGTTGCCGCCTGGCCCACCGCCGCGTTCCACCCCCTCCGCCGCGAGAGTATTCGCCGGCTCGGCGAGCTCAAGGACGCCCACAAGGGCCAGCGCTGCTTCATCATCGGCAACGGCCCGAGCCTCAAGAACACCGACCTGTCCAGGCTGCGCGGCGAGTACACCTTCGGGATGAACCGTGTCTACCTGGCCTTCGAAGACTGGGGCTTTACCACCTCCTACCTGGTCGCCGTCAACACCCTCGTCATCGAGCAGTGCGCCCCTGACCTCCTTGCGCTGCCGGTGCCGGTGTTCCTGTCGTGGCGTTCCAGGAAATCAGTTGCGAGCGCCAGGCGCCAGGCACCAGGAACCAGGCACCAGGCACCTGAAACTCGTGATCCAATCTACCTGCACACAACCTATTCAGGCCCTCGCTTTGCGACCGACGCCCGCGGGCGGCTGTGGGAGGGGGCGACGGTGACGTACGTTTGTCTGCAGTTGGCCTTCCACATGGGTTTCGAGACGGCGGTCCTGATCGGCGTCGACCACAGCTTTAAAAGCACGGGAACCCCGAACACGACCGTCACATCCCTGGGCGACGACCCGGACCATTTCGACCCCGGCTACTTCGGGGCGGGCTTTCGCTGGCAGCTCCCGGACCTGGACACCTCGGAAACCGGCTACCGGATGGCAGAGCGGGCCTACGAGTCCGCCGGGCGGCGGGTGCTGGATGCGACAGTGGGGGGGAAGCTGGAGGTGTTTGAGAAGGTGGAGTACGACGAGCTATTTTCGTAGCCCCTGAAGATGATGAGACGGCCATTTTACCGCTTCCTTGCTGCCGCCCTCTTCCTCGCCGCCGCCGCTGTCCGGCTGACCGATTTGACCGACGAGCCGCTCGATTTCAACCCGACCCGGCAGCTCTTCAACGCCATCACCGCCAGGGGGATCTACTACGCATCCTTCCCGGAGGCCGATCCGGCGCTGCGAGGGCTGGCCGTCCAGCACGGGAACAGCCTCGAACGGCTCGAACCCCCCATCCTGCCGGCCCTGGCGGCGATCGGCTACCGGCTGGCCGGCGGGGAGCGGCTGTGGATCCCGCGCCTGGTCTCGATCGCGGCCTGGCTGGCGGGGGGCTGGCTGATCGTCCTGGTCGGGCGGAAAATGGGGGCGGGGGGACCGGGGATCCTGGTCGGACTCGCCTATTTCCTGTTCCTGCCGCTCGGGATCTACGCCAGCCGGTCGTTCCAGATCGACCCGATGATGACCGTCCTGATCGCCGGGAGCCTGTACGCGGCGCTGGCCTGGTCCGAGCGGCGGACCTGGCGCTGGGCCCTGGTCGCCGGGCTGGTCGCCGGGGCGGCCGTCTTCGTCAAGGGCGTCGGGGCGCTGCTGCTCGGCCCGGCCCTGGCGGCCTGCGTCTGGGTGGCAGCAGGGGGGGAAGAGGGGGCCGGTTTCAAGGAACGCCTGCGGAACCTGGTCCGGGACCCGCAGGTCTGGACGCTGTTCGCCCTTGCGGTCGGGCCGATGCTGCTGTATTACCTGGTCGTACCGCGGGAGACCGGCTGGCTGATCACCAACTCGGCCCTCAACCGGCCGGATGAGGTCCTGGGCCCGTCCTTCTACATCCGCTGGCTGATCCTGCTGGACCGGCTGCTCTGGGCACCGGTGATCCTGGCCGCCTTCGGGAGCCTGTGGCTGGCGCCGAAACCCGCCCGGTGGACCCTGCTCGGCCTGTGGGCCGGCTATGGCCTGTACGGCCTCGCTTTCCCCCGGCTGATCACGACGCACGACTACTACCAGCTCCCGCTGATCCTGGCCGTGGCCTTGTCGCTGATCCCGGCCGCGGACATGGTCGGGCAAAAACTCGTCGAGCAGGGCCCGGCGGCCCGGGCCGTCTTCGCTGGGCTGCTGCTGCTGGGGGCATTTTATCCGGGTTGGATCTCCCGATCGGTGCTGTTGGCGGAGAATTACCGGGATGCGGGCGCATACTGGGAGCAAGTTGGAAGCGAGATCCCGCTCGACGGCCGCGCCATTGGCTACACGCAGGATTACGGGTTCCGGCTGATGTACTACGGCTGGCGGCGGATCGACGTGCTGCCGGAAGGCCTCTCGGCGGCGGAGTTCGAACGGACCCGTGCCGGCGCCGACTATTTCGTCGTCACCGCCAGGAACCAGATGAGCGACAACCTGGCGGAGCACCTGGGGGCAACTTACCCGGTCGTCGCCGAAGGCGGGGGGTACGTGGTCTACGACTTGCAACCATAACCTCCGGAAACAAGCGTGCGCCAGGGTTCGCCCGGCGCCAGCCTTTTTCCGGGCAACCCCGATGAAATTATCGATTGTAACCCCCTCCTTCAACCAATCCTCCTTCCTCGACCAGACAATCCGCTCCGTCCTCTCGCAGGAGGGGGTCGAGATCGAGTACCTCGTCATGGACGGCAGCTCGACCGACGGTAGTCTCGATATCATTGAACACCACGCCGCGCGGCTGGCCTGGTGGACCAGCGAATCGGACCGAGGCCAGGGGGACGCCCTTCGCAAAGGCTTCGCGCGCGCCAACGGCGACGTCCTGGCCTGGGTGAATTCGGACGACCTGCTGGCGCCCGGCGCGGCACGGTCGGCGCTGGCGGCGCTGGAACGGCACCCGGAGGCGGACCTGGTCTACGGGAACGCCGCCAGTATCGACCCGGACGGCCGGCCGCTGAACGACATGCTCTTCCGGCCCTACTCGGCCGCCGACCTGGCGGCTTTCCACATCATCTGCCAGCCGGCCGTCTTCTTCCGCCGGGAGGCTTACCTGCGCGCCGGCGGCCTGGACCCTTCATTTCATTTTCTCCTGGACCACGACCTCTGGCTGCGGATCGCCGCCCGAGGGTCGATCCGTTACGTCCCGGAGCTGTGGGCCTTCGCCCGGCAGCATCCGGATGCGAAGAATGTGGCGCAGGCGGAGAGGTTTGGGGAGGAGGCGCACCGGATCGTCGACCGGCTGCGGACCGACCCGGCCTATGCGGAGATCTACCCCGCAAACGAGCGCCGCATCCGGGCCGCCGCGCTCCGTTTCGAAGCCCGCTACCTGCTGGATGCCGGCAGGGATCGGGCCGCGTTCAGGACCTATCTGCGCAGTCTCCGGACCCACCCTGCCACGGCGTTTGTGGAATGGCACCGGATCATCTTTGCGGGATTGAGCGCGATCGGATTAGGTGGATTGGGGGCGGTTTATTATCGCCGGAAGCGGCGGCGCGGTTCGCAGCAGCTAAGGGGAGTTGCGAACGTGGCGGATTTGTATTGAATAGGCGAATGGGCGAATGGGCGAGGGATCTTTCGCCCATTCGCCCATTCGCCCATTCATTGGTTCATCTCCCAAATAATCCTCAACCCTTCCAAAGTCAGCCACGGCGCGATATGGTCGATCACCCGGGTCTCGGCGGAGACGATCTCTGAAAGCCCCCCCGTCGCGATTACTTTCGTCTCCGGGCCGAGTTCGGTTTTGAAACGGGCGACCATGCCCTCCACCAGCCCGACGTAGCCGAACAGCAAACCGGACTGGATCGCGTGCGGCGTATTCTTGCCGATCACGGCCGGGGGGCGGGCCAGGTCGACCCGGGTCAGCTTGGCGGCGCGGGCGAACAGGGCGTCGGCGGCGATCCCCAAACCGGGGGCGATTGCGCCACCGAGGTAGTCGCCTTCCTTTGAAATCGCGTTGAACGTGGTCGCCGTCCCGAAATCGACCACGCAGGCCGGTCCGCCGAAGAGTTTTTGGACGGCGGCCGCATCGCAAACCCGGTCGGCCCCAACGGCGCGGGGCGGCTCGTACAGGATCCGGACCCCTGTCTTGACCCCGGCGTCGACGACGAGGGGGTCGAGCCCCAGGTAGTTCCGGCAGGCGTCCAGGACGCGCGGGGTCAGCGGCGGGACGACGGAGGCCAGGCAGATCCCCGTCAGGTCGGCGGGAGTTCGGCCGGCATGGTTCAGGAGCCCGAGGAACTGCAAGCCGTACTCGTCGGGCATCCGCTCGTGGTCGGTCGCCAGACGCCAGCGGGGGCCGAGGGTCTCGCCATCGTAAAGGCCGAGGGTCAGGTTGGTGTTGCCGATGTCGATGGTGAGGAGCATGGGTGGTTATTTTAAACGAAAAACCGGGGGCGAGCGGGGCGCCGGGCACCCCGCTCGCCCCCGGTTTTTCGTTCGTAACAAGTTATAATACCCGCACAATTGAATCAGGCCGCCCATGCGGCGGCGAACCTTCGGGGCAGGGTGAGGGCGTTGGACCTGTCGGTCCAACGCTTCAATTCCCGACCGGTAGTGAGGCGGCGCTTTGCGCCGTCGAAGCCTACGAGCAGAAAAGGGCCATCCTCCTCTGCATGATCTGGTGAAATTCCAGGGCCGACGGTACAGTCCGGATGAAAGAAGGCGGCGGCGTTCACCGCAAGGCGGGTGAGCGTGATGCGCGCTGTGCAATGACCCCGAAACTTACGTTTCGGGGTTCGTTTTTGCAGCGGCATGTCCTCGCGCGCGGTCCCCGAAGGAACAGGCTTCGGGGATTTTTATTATGGCGGATCGCAAACTTTTGAACGCCGAGGGGAAAGCGAGCCGGGTCCTGCTGGTCCCGGTCTCCATCCTCGCGGGTCTGCTGGGGTGGGCGCTGGCCGTGCGGGTTTCCGGGCTGCCGGCTTTTATCCTGCCTTCTCCGGGCCAGGTTTGGGCGACGCTGGTCGAGCGACTGGCGGACGGGAGCCTGCTGTTCCACTTCCGGATCACCCTGGCCGAGGTCCTGGCCGGGCTGGCGCTGGGGCTGGTCGTGGCGTCCGTCCTGGGCTACCTGCTGGCCAAATCCCCGGCCGCCGAGCGGCTGCTCTCGCCGTATATCGTCGCCAGCCAGGCGGTCCCGGTCGTGGCGATCGCCCCGCTGCTGATCATCTGGTTTGGTCCCGGGTTGATCTCCAAGATCCTGATCTGCGCGTTGATCGTGTTCTTTCCGGTGCTGGTCAACGTCATCGTCGGGCTCCGGTCGGTGCCGGAGAACCTGCACGCCCTGATGCGCTCGCTCAACGCCACCCGGGCGCAGACTTTCTGGAAGCTGGAAGTCCCGGCGGCGCTGCCGGTGCTGCTGGGCGGGCTGCGGATCGGGGCGACGCTGTCGGTGATCGGCGCCGTGGTCGGCGAATACATCGGCTCGGACCGCGGGCTCGGCTTCCTGGTCCGCCTGGGGGACGGCAGCTACAACACCGCCCTGGTCTTCGTCGCCGTGCTGGCCCTGGTCCTGCTGGCGCTGAGCCTTTACGGAGCCGTCGTCGCGCTGGAGCGGAGGTTGTTGAGGTGGTGAGTGGGTGAATGGGCGAATGGGTGAGCATAGCCGTATGCTCGCCCATTCACCCATTCGCCCATTCGCCAAAAGGAGAATCGATTCTCATGCAACGTTTCCTCACTTTGAGCTTTTTGCTCGCGGCGCTGCTCTCCAGTTGTGGTTCGCTCGGGGGGGATGGGGAGCTGCAGAAGGTGCGGCTGCCGATGGGGTTCATCCCGAACGTGCAGTTTGCGCCGTTTTATGTGGCGGTGGAGAAGGGATATTTCGCCCAGGCCGGGTTCGAGATCGAGTTCGATTACAGCTTCGAGACCAACGGGGTCCGGCTGGTCGGGGCCGGGGAGGTGCCGTTCGCCGTCGTCTCCGGCGAGCAGGTGCTTCTGGCCCGGGAGCAGGGGATCCCCGTCGTCTACGTGGCTGCCTGGTTCCGGGAATTCCCGATCACCGTCGTCGCCAAGGCGGGCGCGGGGATCGAGACGCCGGCCGACCTCGCGGGCAAACGGATCGGGCTGCCGGAGCTGCTGGGGGCCTCTTACATCGGCCTGCGCGCCCTGCTGAACGAGGCCGGGATCGCCGAGACCGAGGTGACCCTCGATTCGATCGGGTTCAACCAGGTCGATGCCCTGGCGACCGACCAGCAGCAGGCCGTCGTGGGCTATTTCTCGAACGAGCCGATCCAACTGCGAGCCCAGGGATTCGATGTCGTCGAGATCCGGGTCGCCGACTACATCAGCCTGGCGTCCAACGGCCTGATCACGAGCGAAACCGCCATCCGGGACGACCCCGAGATGGTGCGCCGTTTCATCGAAGCCTTTCTGAAGGGCCTGCAGGACACGATCACGAACCCCGAAGCGGCCTATACGATCAGCATGGCCTTCGTCGAAGGCCTGCCCGCAGGCGACCCGATCCAGTCCGAAGTCCTGACCGCTTCAATCGCCTTCTGGCGCACCGCCACCCCCGGCCGGTCGGATCCCCAGGCCTGGGAAAACACCCACGCCCTCCTGCTCGATATGGGAATGCTGACAGCGCCGCTCGACCTGACAGCCGCCTACACGAATGAGTTTGTGCCATGAGATGTGAATGGGCGGATGGGCGAATGGGCGAGAAAGAGCATTGTAGGTTTCTCGCCCATTCGCCCATCCGCCCATTCGCCCATTCGCCCATTCGCCCATTCGCTAATTCGCTAATTCGCTAATTCGCTAATTCGCTGATTCTATGCTACTCGCCCAAAACCTCTCCATGACCTTCCCAAACGGGAACGGTGGATTGCGTGCGGTGGATGAGGTTTCGTTCGCCGTCGCCGGGCGGGAGTTTGTGTGCATCCTGGGGCCGTCGGGGTGCGGGAAGACGACGATCCTGCGGCTGCTGGCCGGGCTGCTGGTCCCGACGGCGGGGCGAGTGGTGTTCAACGGGGAGACGGTCACCGCGCCGCCGCATGGGGTCGGGATCGTGTTCCAGGACTCCAACCTGATGCCCTGGCGGACGGTCCTGGAGAACATTCGGCTGCCGCTGGAGATCGCCGGCGGCGGGTCTCGAGAGACGGTCCGGGAGCTGGTCGAACTGGTCGGGCTGAGCGGTTTCGAAGATGCCCTGCCGGGCGAGCTTTCGGGTGGGATGGCCCAGCGGGTCGCGATCGCGCGGGCGCTGGTCCAGGATCCGGAGGTCCTGCTGCTGGACGAGCCCTTCGGCGCGCTGGATGCGCTGACTCGCGAGCGGATGCGGCTGGAACTGCTGCGGATCTGGAACCTGCGGCGCAAGACGGTCGTGATGGTGACGCATTCGATCAACGAGGCCGTCTTCCTGGCCGACCGGGTGCTGGTGCTGAGCCCGCGCCCGGCGCAGCTGAGGCTTGAGGTCCAGGTCGATCTGCCGCGGCCGCGGGAGCCGGAGGTGGTGCATACGGAGCAGTTTGGGGAAATCGCCAAGCGCGTCAGGAGGGCGATAGAATAGGACGCGGAAAATGCGGATCAAAAACGGATTTTCCGTGTTCTATTTTCGATGCTGTTAAGGTTAGAATCTCCTCCAAGATGCGTAAGCTCACCTTCCTCCTTCTTCTTTTCCCGCTTTTTCTCCCTATTCCCGCCCGCGCGCAATGGCAGGGGAACATCCGGTTTGAGACGGTCCAGATCGACCTGTGGCCCGAGTATGACCGGCAGGCGATCCTCGTCATCCTTCGGGCGAAGATCGCCGGGGATACGCAGCTGCCGGTCGACCTGACGATCCGAATCCCGGCTGAAGCCGGCGAACCGAACGCCGTCGCCGTCCGCCCCGCCGGCGGCCCGCCGCTCAACACCGAATACGAGCGCCAGGTGCTGGGCGAATGGGCCTATATCAACCTGACGGCCACCGTTCCGGATATCCAGATTGAATATTACGACCCGGGGATCGTCCGCGAAGGGGCGCTGCGCGAATTCGTCTATGAATGGCCGGGGGATTACGCGGCCGGTACCGTCGTCATGCTCGTGCAGCAGCCGACCGGGGCCGAGAACCTGTCCACCATCCCGCGCCTAACGGCTGTCACGCAGGATTCGTTCGGGCTGGTGTACATGGGCGGCGAGATCGGTGAAGTCGCCGCCGGCGAGAGCTTTACGCTCTCCGTCTCCTATGAAAAACAGACCGACGACCTGACGGTCAATTTCCTGCCGATCGAGTCGTCCGAGCCGCTGGCGGAGGACACACCGGGGCGGATGAGCCTGACCAGCGCCCTGCCATGGGCCATGGGGATCGTCGGGATCGCCGTGATTTTCGTCGGGGTCTACTGGTACTGGTCGACCGGCCGGCGGCTGAACCCGGAAAACCGCCGCCGGACGGACAGACGGGCACGACCGCGGTTCATCGAACCCGAACTGCGTGAGACCGTCGAAGAGGAGTCGAACACGTTCTGCCACCAATGCGGGAAGCGGGCACATCTCGGAGACCGGTTCTGCCGGTCGTGCGGGACCAAGCTGAAAGTATAGGTCCTCAAAACGATGGAGGGCAAATTTGGGGGGCGGCTGTGGCTCCGCCGCAGCCGCCCCCCCAACCGCCCGCCCCCGAAAATTAGGAC
>DATKDL010000105.1:0-4651 GCA_035512695.1 Anaerolineales bacterium
TCGACCTTCAGGGTCTCCCCGTCGACGTCCACCGCCGCGCACAGCGATAGGACCGGCCAGCCCAGGACCCGGGCCGTCTGCGCCGCCGTGATCCCGCTGTCCCCATCGACGGCCTGCCGGCCGAAAACGACCAGGTCGACGTCGCCAAGCTTCCGGACCGCCGCCGCCAGCAGTTGCGCCGCCGCCTGGGTGTCCGCCCCGGCCTGGTCGGGGCCGGTGACGAGGACGGCCTCCGCGCAGCCCATCGCCAGGGCGTGCTTGAGCGCCTCGTTGGGTCCTTCCTCGGCCAGCGTCAGCGCCGTGACGTCGTCGCTCAACGTCAGCGCCGTCTCGACGGCGTATTCATCCCAGGGATTGATCACCAGCGGTGCATCCCCCCAATTCACCTTCCCATCCACGGCGACGACCCTGGCGGCCGTGTCGGGGACTTGTTTGACGCATACTGCGATTTTCAATGGTTCCTCCTAACTGCGAATGGGCGAATGGGCGAATGGGCGAATTCGCCCATTCGCCCATTCGCCTATTCGTTCCACTCTGATTCTTCATACGCCGGCAGCTCACACCGCAGCGCCCCGTCTTTGCGGTATTCCAACGCATACCCCGCCTGCATCAGCTGGTGGATCTCGCTGGTGCCTTCGTAAATCGTGGCGCCGCGGGAGTTTCGCCAGTAGCGCTCGACGTCGTATTCATCGCTGAAACCGTAGGCGCCGTGGATCTGGATGGCCTGGTCGGCGGCCTTGACCGAAGCGTCGGTGGCAAACCACTTCGCAAGCGATGTCTCTTTCGTGTTCCGCTTCCCCTGGTTCTTGAGCCAGCCCGCCTTGAGATAGAGCAGCCGGGCCATCTCGTAATCGCGGACCATGTAGGCGATCTTTTGCTGGACCAGCTGAAACTTCCCGATCTCGCGCCCGAAGGCCGACCGGGCGTGGCAGTACCGGACGCTGGCGTCCAGGCTGGCCCGGATCAGGCCGGTCGCTCCGGCCGCCACCGTGTAGCGGCCGTTGTCGAGGCAGGACATGGCGATCTTGAAGCCCTCGCCCTCCTCCCCGAGCCGGTTCTCAACCGGGACGCGGACGTCCGTCATCGAGATCCAGCCGGTTGACCCGGCCCGGACCCCCAGCTTGCCGTGGATGTCGCCGGTCTTGATCCCGTCCCGGTCGAGCTCGACGATGAAGGCGGTCAGCTCTTCGTGCGGGTCGTCCGCCTCGTGTGTCCGGGCGACGACGAGGGCGTTGTGCGCCTTGGTCGCCAGCGAGATCCACATCTTCTCGCCGTTGAGGACGTAATCGTCCCCGTCCTTCCTTGCGGTGGAAGCCATCCCGGCCACGTCCGAACCGGCGCCCGGCTCGGTCAGCCCGAAGCAGGCGTACTGCTCGCCCTTCGCCTGCGGGACCAGGAAGCGCTGTTTCTGCTCTTCCGTCCCCCACTGCAAGAGAGCCATCGAGTTGAGCCCCATGTGGACAGACATGATCACCCGCAAGGTGCTGTCCATCGCTTCCAGTTCTTCGCAGACCAGCCCGAGGGCGATGTAGTCGAAGCCCTGCCCGCCGTATTTGACCGGGATGTTGATCCCCAGGATCCCCACCTCGCCCATGCGCGGCAGGATGAACGGGGCCATCTCCTGTTTGCGGTCGTACTCCTTGATAACGGGGCCGACCTCTTTCCGGACGAAGTCGCGGACCATCTCCTGCACCATGCGGTGCTCGCCGCTCAGTGAAAAATCCATTCTGTTTTTCCTCCGTGGAACCGGAAAAAATGGGGGTGCGGGATCGCCGCCCCACCGGGAGAGACGCACCCCCATTTTTTCATCGTCTCGTACAATTATACCAATGGACCGTAAAACCACCTCCGGCGGGTACGGCGGAACTTCTGCCGTGCCCATCCTGATCGTCCTGCCCCTCCTCATCGCGATCGCCCTCGGGGTCACGCCCCGCCCGCAGGCGCTCGACCGGGCGCTGGGCGGGGCGCGGACGGCGCTGGAGAACGGGCGCTCCGAGGCTGCCGCGGGGCACCTGGTGGAAGTGCTGCGAGGGCAGCCCTGGCGGGCATCGCTGTGGGAGGCCGCCGGGCGTTCTGCACTGGCGGCCGGGGACCCCGAAACGGCGGCCGCCTTTCTCGACCAGGCCCGGGCGCACGGGGCGATCACGCCCGCCGGCCACCTGGCTTACGGGGACGCGCAGCGCCTGCTCGGCGACTGGACCGCCGCCGCCGCGAGCTGGGCGCTGGCCGCCGAGCTGGGCGCCGGCCCGGTCGCCGTCCGGCTGCGGCTGCTGGAGGCGCACCAGGCGCTCGGCGATTACGCCGCCGCGATCGATGACCTGCGGGTTCTGGCCGAACTGCAGCCCGGGGACGCCGCCGTTCACTACCAGCTCGGGCTGCTGCTCGCCGCCCGCCAGCCGGACGCCGCCCTGGCGTCCCTGCTGCAGGCCGCCGAGCTGGACGCATCGCTGGCCGCGGCCGTCGAACTGCTCGAACAAAGCCTGGCCCCGATCGAGGACGTAAACGGCGGCGAGGACTTCGCCGCCGCCGTCGTCCTGTTCAACGCCGGCCGCGCCCTGGCCGGGCTGGACGAGTGGACCCTGGCCGCCGAGGCCTTCCGCCAGGCCCTGCTGGCCAACCCGCAGTACCCGGACGCCTGGGCGTTCCTGGGCACGGCCCGCGAACGGTTGGGGCACGACGGGACAGAGCAGTTCGAGACCGCCCTGGCGCTCGACCCGGATTCGTTCACCGCCAACCTGCTCTATGCGCTGCAATTGAGGGAGACCGGCCGGGCCGGAGAGGCCCTGCCCTACCTGGAAAAAGCGGCGGAGATCGCCCCGGGCGCCGGCGGCTCCGCCGCTGCCGTGGCCGCCGAGATCGCCCAGGCTTACGCCGCCCTGGGGGACGTTAACGCGGCACTCGACCATTATCTGCGGGCCGTCGAGCTCGCGCCGGACGATCCGACCTACCTGCACCTGTTGGCCATGTTCTCGATCTACAACGAGATCCGAATCGACGAGATCGGCATCCCCGCGGCCCGCAAGGCCGTCCTGGCGGACGGGAAGGATCCGGTCGCGCTGGACCTGTTGGGCTATGCTTATTATCTCGGCGGCGATACGGTCAGCGGAATGCGCTTCCTGTTCCGGGCGCTCGACGCCAACCCCGGCTACGCCCCAGCCCGGCTGCACCTGGGGATGGTCTACCTGGCCCGCGGCGAGGACGAGAACGCCTTTCGGCAGCTGGAACTTGCCGTCCGGCTGGCGCCCGGGACGGCCGCGGCCGCCCAGGCGCAGGAGATCCTGGAAATATACCTGCCGTAAGGGCGATCTGGCTGGTCGCCCGGTGCGCAAGGCGCCTTATAACCGGGCGACCTCGTCGCCCCCCACAAAAGTCCCCCGGGATAGGGATACGGACAGCCCATGCCCGTGTGCTAAAATACTTCCCGCCTTCACCGGCACACCCCGTTCAGCTGAACGAATTTACCACGGAGATTCTCATGACCAAAAACCTACGAATCACCCTTTCCGTCGCCGCCATCGCCCTCGCTGCGCTCGCCTGCGGCATCCCCGGTCTGCCCGGTGCAGGCGGCGGCTGCACGCCGGATGACGGCAACCTCTTCCAGGACGACTTCTCGGACGAATCCTGCGGCTGGGAAGACAACTTCGAAGACGAAACCGGCATGTCCGACTACGACCAGGGCGGCTTCCGCCTGCGGGTGGACCAGGTGCAGTACGACTACTGGGCCAACCCCAACGTCAACTTCAGCGACGTCGTGATCGAAGTCGACGCCCGCAAGATCGGGGGACCGGACGACAACGATTTCGGCGTCATCTGCCGCTACGTCGATGCGCAAAACTTCTACTTCTTCATCGTCGCCAGCGACGGGTTCTACGCCATCGGGAAATCGGTCAACGGCGACTACACCTATATCGGCTCGGACTTCATGGAGCCGACCGACGCCGTGTTCGGCGGCGATGCCACCAACCGCATCCGCGCCGACTGCGCCGGGAACACCCTGCGCCTGTACGCCAACGGAAACCTGCTCAAGGAAGTCACCGACTCGACCTTCACCTCCGGCGACGTCGGCCTGATCGCGGGGACCTTCGATTCGCCGGGGACGGACGTGCTCTTCGATAACTTTGTTGTAAGGGCGCCGTAGACAGGGATTAGTGCTTGGTGTTTGGTGCTTGGTACCAGGTACCAAGCACCAAACACCAAGCACAAGGCACCAAGCACCAGGCACTATACTCCTCCCAATGCGCGTTTATCTAGATTCCATCGGCTGCCGCCTCAACCAGAGCGAGATCGAGACGCTCGGGCGGGGTTTCCGCGGGCTGGGGCACGAGCTCGTGGCGGCGGCCGGGGAGGCCGACCTGGCCGTGATCAATACCTGCGCCGTGACGGTGCAGGCCGGGGCCGAATCGCGTAAGCTGCTGCGCCGGGCCGCCCGGGAGGGGGCCGGGGAAGTGATCGCCACCGGTTGTTGGGCCACCTTCGACCCGCGCGGGGCCGCGGCGCTGCCGGGGGTCGGCCGGGTGGTGTCCAACGCGGACAAGGACCGGCTGGTCCCGCAAGTGCTGGGATTGCTGGAAGAGGTCTTCGACCTCGAACCCGTCGCCCGGGAACCGCTCCCCGGCGCCCGGCTGCGGACCCGCGCCTACATCAAGGTCCA
>DATKDL010000106.1:0-1775 GCA_035512695.1 Anaerolineales bacterium
CGGGATCGCCTGCCTGTACACCAGCAGTGTTTCGGTCTACGCCGACCGGGAGACCGGCCCGATCACACCGGAAACCGAACCGGACGGTACGAGTGATTACGCATTGTACAAGCTCGCCTGCGAAGAGCGGGTCCGGGCGGCCGATCCGGGAGCCGTGATCGCCCGGATCGGCTGGCAGATCGGAACGGATCCAGGCTCAAACAACATGGTCGATTTCCTGCACACCCGCGCTCGGGAGGACGGCGCCGTCCACGCCGGGACCCGCTGGTACCCGGCCTGCAGCTTTCTGGAAGACACCGCCGCCGTGCTGTACAGGCTCCGGGACGAAGCCGCTCCGGGGATCTACCTGGTCGACGGCAACCGGCATCTGAGCTTTTTCGAAATCGCGTCCGCGCTGAACCGGATCCGTGGGCGACCCTGGCAGGTCCTCCCGGCGGACGAACCGGTCCTCGATCTGCGCATGGTCGACAGGCGGGTCGAGAGACCGGCCATCGAGGGGAGGCTCGGTCTCCATGCGTAACCCCCCGATCCTGGCGACGCTGTGCTATATCAAACGCGGCGACCGCACGCTGATGCTGCACCGTAATAAAAAGGAGAACGACGTCCATAAGGGGAAATGGAACGGCCTGGGCGGGAAGTTCCTCCCCGGAGAGACGCCGGAGGACTGCGCAGCGCGGGAAGTGTTCGAGGAGAGCGGGCTGCGGGCCGAACGCCTGGACCTGTGCGGGGTGATCACCTTCCCGCTGTTCAGCCACGACTCGGATTGGTACGTCTTCGTCTTCATTGTGACGGCGTTCGGCGGGGAGCTGGCCGAATCTCCCGAGGGCGAGCTGGCCTGGATCCCGGACAGGGATCTGCTCGATTTGAACCTGTGGGAAGGCGACCGGATTTTCCTCCCGTGGCTCGCCCGTCCGGAGTTTTTCTCGGCCCGGTTCATCTACGAGAAAGGGCAGTTCGTCTCGCATTCCGTCCGGTTCTATCCCCGTTGATCCGCCGATTCTTGCTCCGCCTCGCGCGCAGCGGTGCGGGGGGTGCGGGCAGGATGCGAGCGCCCGACCCGGCGGAACCGGGCCGGGCGTCCATATCCCAAATTTCTCCCAATTGGTTTTCCTTGATTATTTAGCACATATGTTCTATAATAATCTTCCCATGCGAGAAGAAGATTATTTTGACTATTACTGGGAGGACGAATTCGGCGGGCCGGCCGGCGGGGATGGCGGGATTTCGCTGTATACGCTGCCGCCCCTGGCGGCCGTCGTCATCAGCCTGCTGATGGGTTATTTCATGATCCGGTTTGCGCAGCGCCAGCTCATCGACTTCGATGCGAGCGCACTGGCGGTTGCCGGCGCCCCCGCCGCGGAGATCCAGGCGCAGCCTGCCGCGCCGCTCGAGCCGCCGTCCGCACCGCCGGCAATCGCCGCGTTTTTCAGCCCATCGGTCCGATACTGGGAGGACCGGATCGTCGAGTGGGCGGCCGAGTGGGACGTCGACCCGAACCTGGCTGCCACGGTGATGCAGATCGAATCCTGCGGGCATCCGGACGTCGTCTCCTCTGCCGGCGCGACCGGTCTGTTCCAGGTCATGCCCTATCATTTCGCCGCCGGCGAACGCGCCACGGACCCGGACACGAACGCCTACCGCGGCCTGTCTTACCTCACCCGGTCCCTGGAAGCACATGACGGGGACGTCTACAAAGCCCTGGCGGGCTACAACGCCGGGATCGGAGGATCGCAGCGGGGCGAAGCCAATTGGCCTGCCGAGACGAAACGCTACAC
>DATKDL010000107.1:0-3600 GCA_035512695.1 Anaerolineales bacterium
AAAGAACCGTCGATTCGGCATAATACCGCACGCCCTTTTGATCGATGCGTTCTTTGATGAACCGCTCCAACGCATCGTTCTTCTCTTCGAGCGTCATGTCTGACTGCAGGATCTCCATCGGAAAGTTTACGCGCAGGGCGCGCGGGGAGACGCTGAAGCGGGTCACGCCGGCGGGGAGGAAGTGGCCCTGGCTGACCAGGTAGCTGAGGTGCCGGACGCGCAGCTTGGGCATGAAGACCAGCCCGGTCAGCGAGGGGTAGAGCTTATGAAGCGGCTCGACCGAGCGGTGCGGGGTGCGGTCCATCCGGCCGCTGGCTTTGTAGGTGTCGACCAGGCTGTTGAGGAAGGCGTTCCGGGAGACGCGGTTGATCGCCGGCGCCAGCACCTCGAACACCCGCCCGTCCGCCAGGTGGACGGCGGCCAGGCCGTTGCGCTCGAGGACGGTCTCGTTCGCCCGTTCGGCCGTGCTCTCCATGTACGCCAGCCCATCGATCGCCTCGATCCGCTCCCAGAATTCATCGACCGGGACATCCCAGACGACGTGGTTCCACGTCTGCGTCTCGACGCCCAGCTCATCCGCTTCGACGACCTGCGCCAGGATGTGGTCGAAACCCATCCGGCGGGTCGCCGTGGTCCGGTTGGCGCCGTCGAGGACCATGTAGCGGGCGGTGTGGTCGTGCAGCGGGGTGACGATGACGGGGTTGATGAAGAAAGGGCTGTTCCGGATCTGCTCGATCAGCGGGCCGGTGCGCGAGTCATCGTGGTGCTCGTGGATGACCAGGCTGTGCAGCGGCAGGACCGCCAGGACGGGGTATTTTTGATCCATGGTTAATGAAAAAATGGGGGGCCGGGCGGACGAGCCGCCCGGCCCCCCATTTTTTCATATCTCAAAGGGATTGAGAGATATAGTCCAGCACATCGATCTTGGTCAGGATCCCGGCCGGCAGGTCGCCCTCGGTCACCAGGACGACCTGCCCGTGGACGATCTCGTCCAGCACCGCTTCGAGCAAGGTGTCGCCCGGATATGCGGCCGAGACCGGCCGGACCATCCCGGCGATCGTCTCGTCGGCCGAGTGCTCGTGATCGACCTCGAGCATGTGGTTGAGCAGCGAGATCTCGGTCACCAGGCCGGCCAGCTCGCCGTCCTCCCCGATGACGGGGACCTGCGAGATATCGTGGTGTTTCATGAGCTGGATCACGCTGTGGACGCCGTCTTCCTCCCGGACCGTGATCAGCTTCTGTCCGGCGACGAGCTCGCGCAGGGCGATCTCGCTCCAGGCGGCCTCCAGGAAGCCGTTCTCGCGCATCCACTTGTCATCGAAATGCTTGGTCAAATAGCGCGAACCGGTGTCCGGCAGCAGGACGACGACCACCCGGTCCGCCGGCAGCCCGCGGCAGTAGCGGACCGCCGCAGCGACCGCCGCCCCCCCGGAGCCGCCGGTGAAGATGCCCTCCTCCCGCACCAACCGCCGGGACCACAGGAAACAATCCTTGTCGGTCACCTGCAGGACCTCGTCGACGCACGTGAGATCGAGCGTGCTGGGGATGAAGTCCTCCCCGAAGCCTTCCACCTTATACGACTCGGCCACGGCCCCCTCCGGGATCTCTCCGCCGTTCTGCCAGGCGTCCAGGAGAATCGACCCGACCGGGTCGACCCCGACGATGCGGATCGCCGGGTTCTTTTCCTTTAAAAACTGCGCCACGCCCGTGATGGTCCCGCCGGTGCCCATCGCGATCACGACGTCGGTGACGCGCCCCTCGGTCTGCTCCCAGATCTCGGGGCCGGTGGTCAGGTAGTGCGAGCGCGGGTTCTCGGGGTTGTGGTACTGGTTGGCCAGGATCGCGTTGGGGGTTTCGCGGGCCAGGCGCCGGGCGACCTCGTAGTACGAGCGCGGGTCGTCCGGCTCCACGGCCGTCGGGGTGATGACGACCTTTCCGCCGTAGGCCCGCAGGAGCAGGATCTTCTCCTGGCTCATCTTGTCCGGCATGACGAAGACGGACTTGTAGCCGCGCAGCGCGCAGATGATCGCCAGCCCGACCCCGGTGTTCCCGGAGGTCGCCTCGACCACGGTGCCGCCGGGCCGGAGCTGACCGGAATTTTCCGCCTCATCGATGATGTTCAGCCCGATCCGGTCCTTGACCGACCCGCCCGGGTTGAAGGACTCGACCTTGGCGTACAGCAAGCACTCCAGCTCGCGCCCGAGCTTGCCGATCCGCACCAGCGGGGTGCGGCCGATGGTCTGGACGATGTCGTCATAGACTTTGAGGGAGTCGGAGACGGGGAGGGGGGTGGGCATGGGAGGAATCCTATTCGCACGCATTGGCCTGGTGTTCCTCGAACGTCACCGCATACACATGCCTCCCCGACCCGTCGCAGGCGGCGCGGAAGTAATAGAAGTCGGACGGTTCCGGAAAGGCGACGGCCTCCAGGGCCGCGACGCTCGGGTTGGCGATCGGGCCCGGGGGAAGGGCGGGGACCTGGTAGGTGTTGTAGGTGTGGGTCACCTGGAGATCGCTGAGGGCAAGCGGGGCTTTCCACCAGCCCCAGGCGGTCGAGTAGCCGAGGGCATACTGGACGGTCGGGTCGGCGTCGAGTTTCATCCCGATCGCCAGGCGGTTGAGGAACACCGCGGCGATCTGGGGCATCTCGGCTTTCACGACGGCCTCGCGCTCCACGATCGAGGCCAGCGTGACGGCCTCAAAGACGCTCAGCCCCTGTGCGGCGAACCCGGTCTGCAGATCGGTGGTCAGATGGGAGCGGAAGTTTTCGGCCAGGATCCCGATCAGCGATTCGGCGGTCAGGCTGCGGGGGAGCGAGTAGACATCCGGGAGCAGCAGCCCTTCGTGGGAAACGCCGGCGGGCCAGAAGGCGGAGATCCCCCCGGACGGCGGCCGGCGGGCGACCGCCAGAAAAGCGGTCTCGTCCACGGCGATCCCCGAGCTCGGCAGCGCGGCGGCGATCTCCTCCATCCGCCAGCCTGGCAATATTCGGAAGGTGACCCCGGTCCCGGCGATGTTCTGGATCTCGGCGGCGATGTCCAGGGCGGACGCGCCCGGGCTGAGCGTGTACGTCCCGGGGACCAGGCGGGTGTCGGCGCCGGTGTAGACCAGGTAGTCGCGGAAGACGGCAGTGTTCCGCACCAGTCCTTCGGCGGCCAGCCGTTCGATCACGCGCTCGGCCGGTTCGCCCTCATCGATCGTGAACTCGACCGGTTCTCCGCCGGGGTCGACCGGCAGGGTCAGCTCGTCGACGTTCTCAGCCAGCGACCAGGCCAGGGTGAAGCGGTCGAACGCGGACAGACCCGGGTCAGCCGGGCCGAACAGGATCTCGGCCCGGCGGGGGATCGCCCCGGCCCATACCGTCACGCCCAACAAACAGGCGCAGGTGAGGATGAGGAGGAGGACGAGGAGGGGGAGGCGGAGGTTGCGCACTTTAATCGGAGAAAGGATGCAACGCGGATGGCGCGGAAATTTTTGTTTGATAAATATACCCCAAGGTTGCCTGATAAAGATTAATTGGCTGCCTTCCGTATTAAGAACCTATCCGGAAATTTGGTGACTGGCGATTTTTGGGGGGTGCATGGGCGGGTGCAACCCGCC
>DATKDL010000108.1:0-16415 GCA_035512695.1 Anaerolineales bacterium
TGAAACCGATCAGGTACACCCCGAGGAAAAAAGTCTGGAAACCCAGCTTCTCCAGGCTGGAGCTGAGCGGCGGGTACGCCGTCCAACCTGCATCGACCCCGCCCAGGAACAGGGTCGCCACCACCAGGACCGCGCCGGGGATGTTGATCCAGTAGGCGAAGGCGTTGAGACGGGGGAAGGCCATATCCCGGGCGCCGATCATCAGCGGGACCAGGTAGTTGATCATCGCCCCGACGCCCAGCAGCATCCCGGCGATCATCAGCATCCCATGCAGGCTGACCATCGTGTTGAAGAAATCGAGGATGTCGCTGGTCTGGCTGCCGTTGACCTTCAGGATGTCCGCCGCCGGGGTCAACAGCTCGGTGCGGAAGGTGAGGGCGAAGATCCCGGCAAGGATGATGACGGCGACCGACGTGTACCCGTACTGGATCCCGATCACTTTGTGGTCGAGCGAAAGGTTGAAATATTTCTGCCAGCCGGGCGGGTCGTCGTGGTGCTCGGGAGTGGAAATCCCGCGCGCCCACTTGATCCAATCATCCAGCACACCGGTGCCTTTCATGAACGCCGCAGCCCCCACCACCCCGCCGAACACCCAGGCCGCCTCGGCCGCCGGGGACACCAGCCCGAACCCGAAGCGGGCCGTGCTCGAAGGGGCGAACACCTCCAGCCCCATGATCATCCGGATCAGGAAGACAAAGCCCATCCCCAGGATATGCCAGACGACCTGGCTGGCCAGTCCCCGCCACATGCTCGTCTTGAAGAAGCCCATTCAAACGCCTCCAGCAGTAAATTGAGCGGTAAAACGGAAGCTTCCGGGGGGCTGGTTCAGCCCCCGGAGGCTTCCGTTTTGCCGATTATTCCAAACTCTCGATGAACGCGATGATCGCCAGCACGTCCTCATCGGAAAGATGATCCGAGATGGTGGACGGCATCACGTTTTCGAAGCCGGTCACGATCCGCACCTCGGGCTCCCGGATCGATTCGATCAGGTAGTCCACATCCACTACGACCACCTCGCCGTCGATCATGACCTCCTCAGACCCGAAAACACCCAACCAGGTCGGGCCAATCAGCGCCGTGCCGTCCACGCTGTGGCAGGCCAGGCAGCCGGACTCCTGGGCCAGTTTCTGCCCGCAGCCGGCGGGGTCCCCGATGGCACAGGGATCCTCGGCCACCTTCATTTCGATCCAGGCATCGAATTCGGCCCTCGACATGACCTGGACGCTTGCCAGCATCGTGGCGTGCTGCCGGCCGCACAGCTCGGCGCAGGCCAGGGTATATTCGCCTTCGAGTGTCGGATCGATCCGCAGTTCACGGACCTCGCCGCCGGGCAGCAGGTCCTGCTTGGGTCCGAATTCCGGGACCCAGAAGGAGTGGACGACGTCGGTGGAACGGAGCCGCAGCAGGGTCTGCGAGTCGACCGGCAGCACCAGCACGTCGGACGAGACTCCATACTCCGGGTAATCAAAAGTCCAGGACCACTGCCGGGCGGTCACGTTGACCCGCAGCGCATCCCGGTCGACGGTTTCCATTGCCGTCAGGGACTGACCGCCGACAAACGCAAACCAGATCACGACCCCGGTGGGGACGATGGTCCAGACCAGCTCGAGCGGGGTGTGTCCTTCGAGATGATCGCCATCCTCCAGCTCGCCCTTTTTCTGCCTGAAGGCGAAGATGCTGTACAGCATGAACCCGACGATCAGAGCAAACAAGAATGCGATCGCCCAGAAATGCATGACGAGGAGCGATTCGATATGCCCGGCTTGAAGGCTGGCCCCGAGCGGCATCCGGTCAATCACCATCTCCAACAGGATGCCGATCCCCGCGGTCAGGGCGGCGATGAGGACGGCCGTGATCAGGAAATGTCGTAACTGTTTCATTGATTGCTGCTCCAACAAAATGACAGGTGAGCCGGATGGTGCCAGGTTCACCTGTCTGTCTTGGTCAATTCATAAAAAGTTGGCGGGGCGAAACTGGAGGGCCGGTGTGCCGGGTGCCGCCCGGCACACCGGCCCTCCAGTTTCGCTTCCCTCCATTTTTCCCGAACAAGTCATCATTATACTCAGAAATTTTGGAGGACGCTTATCCGCGTTTTTCAAAAAAACCGAGCACCTCCTGGCTGTGTCCTTCCGGACTCACCTTTTCAAATACCTTCATGACATTCCCATCCGGGCCGATCACATAGGTGGTCCGATGGATGCCTTTATAGGTCTTACCGTACAGCTTCTTCTCCCCCCAGACGCCGTAGGCCTGCAGGACGCCCTTTTCGGGGTCTGCGAGCAGCGGAAATTGGAACCCGTTCTTCGCCTTGAACTTCCTGTGCGATTCAACCGTGTCCGCGCTCATCCCGAGCACGACCACACCGAGCCGTTCGAACCTTTCAAAGTCCTCGCGGAACCCGCGAGCCTCGATCGTTCAGCCGGATGTGTCGTCTTTCGGATAGAAAAAAAGGACGACCGGCCGTCCGAGAAATTCGGAAAGTTTCCGGACCTCGCCGGTATCATCCTGGAGGGCAAATTCGGGGGCGGGGGAACCTTCAGCGATCATCAAACGATCCTCCTGCGCGGCAGCAGCTTGACCGACCTGAGCGCCGCCTCCAACTCCTCGATGCCCGCAGGCTTGACGATATAATCTGCCACGCCGAGCTTGCGGGCTTTTTTGACCGTCTCCTCCTGGCTTTCCGTCGAGACAACGCAGACCGGGACGTTTTCCAGGCGCGGCTCACGTCTCAGATAGGCCAGCACCTCGAAACCGTCGAACCCGGGCATTACGATGTCCAGGAAAATGATATCCGGGGGTCTGTCCAGCAGGTGCAGCATCGCCTCCCGGACGCTGAAAGCGGCCTTGCACTCGACCCCCAGGAGTTCGAGCATCCGGCTCAGGTTGACGGTTACCTCTTCGACATCGTCGATGATCAGTGCGTAGGTCATATTTCCAAAACTTTTAACCCGCTTCAGCGACCACCGTTCCCATTCGCCGAACGTCATATCCGGGCAAACCGGAAACTGCGGTTTGGAACTGCGGGTCCTGCAATAATGCCACGAGCGGGGCCAACAGGTCACTATTATAATGCGCCTTCGGGACGATCAGATCGTACCGCTCCTGGAACAGGGGGACGAAATCCAGCCCGACCGCCTGCGCCGCTGCCGGGATCCCCAGGCCGCAATCCGCCCGTCCCGAGGCGACTGCCGCCGCGACGCCAAGGTGGGTGAACTCCTCCTGATCGTATCCGGCGATCATGTCCGGTGCGAGCCCTGTTTTGGCGAGTTCGTGATCCAGCAGGACCCGCGTCCCGGCTCCGCGCTGCCGGTTGACGTAGACGACATCTTTCCGGAGCAGGTCCTCCAGCCCGACGAACCCTTTCGGGTTCCCCGGTTGCACCAGCAGCCCCTGTTCCCGTCCCGCAAACGCCAGGATGACGACCGGAGTCTCGGGCAGATAACGCCGGACGTACGGCAGGTTGTATTCTCCCGACTCCGGATCGATCAGGTGCGACCCGGCCAGGTGCGCCTCCCCCCGCCGCAGCGCCAGCAGCCCGCCCAGGCTCCCGACGTTGGCCGAAACCAGCCGGCGGCCGGAGGAGGCCAGGTGTTGGGCGGCCAGGTCCAGCGCCACGTCGTGCGACCCGGTCGCCAGGATCGTCCGGGCGATCTCGTCCGGCGATCGGTAGAGCCGCGCCGGGACCCGCTCCCCGGCGGACAGACCCTGGATCCCGCGCGGCGCGACGACGATCCCGTCCGCCCGGACCAGCGACGAGATCACGCCGGCCCCTCTCGAAATCGGCGCCGCCAGGGTCCGGTCCCCGACCCGGCCGATGACGACCCGTACGTAATCGTCGTCGCCCGGCGGGGAGGTGATCTTACGGCTCATCTCGACCTCCAACGTCTGCGGTTCGAACGGCCGGCGCCCCAGCCAGCGGCTCAAAAGCGGTTCGATAAAGATCTCCCCGGTCAGCGCAGCGGAGACCGGGTAGCCCGGTACGCCGACAATGGGGACGTTCCGATCGCCGGCCCGGACCATCCCAAAGATGACCGGGTGCCCCGGCCGCACGGCCACTCCGTGGAAGAGCAGCTCTCCCAGCGCCGAGATGACCTGCGCCGAGAAATCCTCCGCCCCGGCGGACGAACCGGACAGCAGCAGCACCAGGTCCGCTTCACGCGCGGCGGCCGCGACCGCCGCTTTGAGGACCGGCAGTTCGTCGGGCGAGACCGGATACCGCCGCGGTGCGCCGCCCCAACCTGAAACCTGGGAAGCCAGGACGATCGAGTTGTACTCGATGATATCCCCAACACCCACCGGCGCTCCGACCGGTTTGAGCTCGCTCCCGGTCGGCAGGAGGGCAACCATTGGCCGGCGGGCGACGGTCAGAGACGTCTGCCCGCTGCCGGCGCAGGCGCCCAGGTCGACCGGCCGTAAGACATGCCCCTGCGGAAGGACCAGCTCGGTCGCGACCATGTCCTCGCCCATCGCGCGGACGTGTTTCCAGGGAGCCAGCGCGGCTCGGATTGCGATCGCGGCCGGGCGGCGGGGGTCGTGCGGCCCGGCCGGGTCCGGATACTTGGGCTCGGTCTCCTCGATCGGGACAACGGCGTCGGCCCAATCCGGGAGCGGGTCACCGGTGTCGACGTAGGCGCAGCGCTCCCCCAGCGCCAGCCGCACCTCGGCGGCGGGTGATGCTCCGGCGGTATCGCGCGCCGAGACTGCAAAACCGTCCATCGCGGCCGCGTTGTAATGGGGGGATGAAATCCGCGCCCAGACGGGATGCGCCAACGTCCTCCCGCCGGCGGTCTCATCCAGCGGGATCGTCTCTTCACCGAGCACGCCATCTAACCCGGCCTCCGCCAGCGCACGCTCGATCCGCGCTTGGGCCTCGTCAAGCGGGATGTCGTGCAGATAAACGCTCATTCGGGGATCACGCCGTAGAACAAGGGCAGCGGTTCGACGGGTTCGTCCCGCCAGGCAAAGGCGCCGAGCGCGGCAGATTTTGCTTCTTCCAGCTTTTCCGCATCGTTGGCGTGGACGGTGAACAGCGGCACACCTTTCTCGACCCGGTCTCCGACCTTGTGGGGGATCTCAAAACCGACCGCCAGGTCGATCGGATCGCCTTTCTTTGCCCGCCCCGCCCCGAGGGCGACGGCGGCCTCGCCGATCGTCCGGGCGTCGATCCGCTCCAGGTATCCGCCGCGCGGTGCGGCGACGGTTTCGATACGTCGGGCAGTCGGGAGCAGGTCCGGATCGTCGATCGGGGCGGTGTCGCCGCCCTGGGCGGCCGCCAGGTCCTTGAAGCGCCGGAGCGCCCGGCCGTCGGTAAGGGCGGCTTCGGCCAGCTCGCGGGCTGCGGGGAGATCGGGGACCTGCTTCCCGAGCACCAGCATCCTTTCGGCCACAGCCAGGCAGTGCTCCCGGAAGTCGGCCGGACCGCCGCCGTTGAGGGTCGCGATCGCTTCGCGCACTTCCAGCGCGTTCCCGACCGCGTGACCGAGCGGCTGGTCCATCTGGGACAGCAGTGCGACGGTCTCTCGGCCGGCCAGCTCCCCGATCGCCACCATCAGGCCGGCCAGCTCGCGGGCATCCTCCAGGGTCGCCATGAAAGCCCCGCTCCCGGCCTTGACATCCAGGACGATGGCCTGCGCACCGGCGGCGATCTTCTTGCTCATCACGGAGGAGGCGATCAGTGGGATCGATGGGACGGTCCCGGTCACGTCTCTCAGGGCATAGAGCTTCCCATCGGCCGGCGCCAGTTCCGCAGATTGGCCGGTCAGGACGATGCCGGTTTCTTTGAGCTGCTTGAGGAACTCGGAGGTCGTCAGGTCGCAGCGGTATCCGGGGATCGATTCGAGCTTGTCGAGCGTCCCGCCGCTGTAACCCAGCCCACGGCCGGACATCTTCCCGACCGGCAGCCCGCAAGCCGACACCAGCGGCGCGACGACGAGCGAGGTCTTGTCCCCCACCCCGCCGGTGGAGTGCTTGTCGACGGCGAAATCGACCACGCCCGAGAGGTCGAGCGTCTCGCCGGAGGCGACCATGGCGAGGGTCAGGTCGGTTGTCTCGTGCGCCGTCATCCCCTTGAGCAGGACGGCCATCGCCCAGGCGGCGGCCTGGTAGTCCGGGATCTCGCCGCGGGTGAAACCGTCGATGAAGTATTCGATTTCCGCTTTGGTGAGCTCAAGACCGTCGCGTTTCTTTTCGATGATGTCTACGGTTCGCATGGGTTCCTCCAGGAAAATTATAAGGCGAAAATGGCCTGCCCACGGTGGCTCCGCCACTTTGGGCAGGCCATTTTCGCCGGATATAATTTAACCATGCACAACGCCATCACCGACATCCCCGGTCTCCTCGTCGGCCACGCCCAGGACGAGGCCGCGCTCACCGGCTGCACCGTCGTCCTGTGCGCGGCGGGCGCCGTCGGGGGGATGGACCAGCGCGGCGGGGCGCCGGGGACGCGGGAGACGAACGCCCTGCGGCCGGTGCACCTGGTCCGGGAGGTGCACGCCGTCGTCCTCTCCGGCGGGTCGGCCTTCGGGCTGGATGCGGCCGGAGGCACCATGCGTTATTTGGAGGAGCGGGGGGTGGGGTTCCCGGTCGGGCCGCACCGGGTGCCGATCGTCCCGGCGGCGATCCTGTTCGATCTGGGGATCGGCCGCGGCGATATACGCCCGGATGCGGCGATGGGTTACGCGGCCTGCGAGGCGGCCTCCGACGGTCCGGTAGCTGAAGGCTGCGTGGGCGCTGGGATGGGTGCCACGGTCGGGAAATTGCGCGGGATCGAGTTCGCGATCAAATCCGGGGTTGGGACCGCCGCGATCGATCTCGGCGGCGGGTTGGTGGTCGGAGCGCTGGTGGCGGTCAACGCGGTCGGGGAGGTCTTCGATCCCGAGACCGGGGCGACGATCGCCGGCCCCAGGGGCGGTGAACCCGGGACCTTTGCCGGCTCGCTCGACCTGCTGCGCGAACGGCTGGGAGAGACCGGAGAAGGGCCTACCGGCAATACCGTCATCGGCGTCGTCGCCACGAACGCCACGCTGGACAAGGAAGGCGCCGCCAAAGTCGCCCAGATGGCGCACAACGGCCTGGCCCGCACGATCCGCCCGGCGCACACGATGATGGACGGGGACACGATATTTTCGCTGGCGACCGGAGATCACCCGGCCGGATCGACACCGATCGAAGTCTCAGCGCTCGGCGCCTTTGCAGCGGAGATCGTGGCGGAGGCGGTGCTGCGGGCGGTGCGGATGGCGAAGTCGGCCGGCGGTATTCCCGCGATTCATGACTGGGCAAAATGAAGCTGCGGCGGGGTGCAGCCCGGCCGCAGCTTCATTTTGCCTATAAAATCAGCATCGCATCCCCAAACGAATAGAACCGATACCCCTCACGGATCGCCAGTTCGTAAAGCTCGAGAACCTGCTCTCGCCCGGCGAACGCGCTCACCAGCATCAGCAGGGTCGATTTCGGCAGGTGGAAATTGGTGATCATGGCGTCTACCGCCCGGAATTCATATCCGGGCAGGATGTACAGATCCGTCGGTCCTTCGAAGGCCCGGACGGTCTCGCCGGGTCCGGCATCTGTGGTGGCGCTTTCGACGGTCCGAACGCTGGTCGTCCCGACGCAGACGACCCGGTTCCGGGCCGCTCGGGTCGTCCGGATCGCCTCCGCCGTCTCCGGCGGCAGCCGGCACCACTCGGTATGGATCTTGTGTTCGGCCGGATCGTCTTCTCGCACCGGGGCGAAGGTGTCCAGGCCAACGTGCAGGGTTGAATTGGCTATGCGCAATCCTTCTGCCTGGAGCTGCTCCAGGAGCCCCCGCGTGAAATGCAGCCCCGCCGTCGGGGCGGCAGCGGATCCGGACTCCTCCGCATAGACGGTCTGATAGCGCTCCGGATCGTCCAACCGCTCCTGAATGTACGGCGGCAGCGGAACCCCGCCGATCCGCTCCAGAACCCCCTCCACGGGCGCATCGAAAACGACGACCCGCCGCACATCCCCCAGGTCCGCCACAACCACCCCACCGGTCACCCGCTCTCCACCGTTCACGATCGCAAACCGCCGCCCAGGCCGGAGTCCCTTGCCCCCCACCAGCACCTCCCAGCGGCATTCGTCCAGGCGCTTGAGCAGCAGCAGCTCGATCTTCCCGCCGCCGTCCTCCTTAACCCCCGCCAACCGAGCCCGGATCACCCGCGTCCGGTTGCGGACAAGGAGATCGCCGGGTGCCAGGAACGCCCCGATCTCCCGGAACACGGCATGCGTGACCGCACCGGTGGACCGCTCGTAAACCAGAAGCCGGGACGAATCGCGCGGTGTGACCGGGTGCTGGGCGATGAGGGCGGGGGGAAGATGATAGTCAAAATCGGTTGTTTTCATGGAAAAAAAACAGAACGCGGATTTTCGGATTGAACCGGATCGGCGCGGATTTTTCTTTTGGTCTTACAGGTTTACAGGCAGAATCCACGCCGATCCGGTTCAATCCGAAAATCCGCGTTCTGTTTTAACGATTCAGAAACCGGACGATCAGGTTCACCAAAACCGTCAGCGCGACAGAGACAAGGATCGACGTCGTAATCGGGAAATACAGCGTCCCCCCGCCACGCCGGATGACGATGTCCCCCGGCAACCGCCCAATCGGCAAACCGAACCGGGCCGCCAGGAACAGGACCCCCGCGACGGCGATGAGGACGACGCCGGCGATCAAGAAAAATCTAGCGATGGTGTAGAGGGACATGTTCTGGTTCGCTCCTACAAAAGCTTATTCTGCCTCCCCGGCGGCGTTTTTCTCCCCAAATGTTCATAAGCATGCTGGGTCGCGACGCGGCCCTGGGAGGTGCGCTCGAGGAAGCCGAGCTGGAGCAGGTAGGGTTCGACGACATCCATGATCGTGTCGCGCTCCTCGCTGACGGAGGCCGAGATCGTGCTCAGACCGACCGGGCCGCCGTTGTAGTTGTCGATGATCGTCGCCAGGACACGGCGGTCGATTTCGTCCAGGCCGAGCTGGTCGACCTCCATCAGGTCGAGGGCCTGGCGGGCGATTTCGATCGAGATGACCCCATCCGCGCGCACCTCGGCGTAGTCGCGGACTCGCCGGAGCAGCCGCAGGGCGACCCGCGGCGTTCCGCGCGAGCGGCGAGCGATCTCGCGCACCCCGCCCACTTCGGTTTGCACGCCCAACAGCGCCGCCGCCCGGATGACGATCTCATCCATCGCTTTCTGGTCATAATAGTCCAACCGGTAGACGGCACCGAACCTGGCTCGCAGCGGGGCGGTGACCAGGGCCAGCCGGGTCGTGGCCCCGATGACGGTAAAGCGCGGCAGCTTGAGCCGGATCGAGCGCGCCGACGGCCCTTTCCCGATCACGATGTCCAGCGCATAATCCTCCATCGCCGGGTAGAGGACCTCCTCGACCGCCCGCCCCAGCCGGTGGACCTCGTCGATGAACAGGATGTCGTTCTGGCGCAGGTTGGTCAGGATCGCGGCCAGGTCGCCCTGCCGCTCGATCACCGGCCCGGCCGTGACCTTGATGTTGACCCCCATCTCGTTGGCAAGGACATGTGCCAGCGTCGTCTTGCCGAGCCCAGGAGGGCCATAAAACATGACGTGGTCCAACGACTCTTTGCGCTTCCTGGCGGCCTTGACCAGGATTTCGAGGTTTTCCTTGACCTGGTCCTGCCCGATCATTTCCTTGAGCCGCACCGGGCGTAGGGCGTAGTCGACGCGGTCCTCGGGCTGCTCGGCGGGGCGTGTGATTTTTTCAGGTGAATCGGTCATCGGAAAGATTATAATGGGTTTGCAAAAATTACAGTTCAAAGCAGGGCAGCGCCTGGTTTGATCTGCAACTTTTACAAACATGAAGAGTCAGGAGCGATCCAAATGGCCAACGTGTACCCGTCCACCCACCCTCTCGTCGCCCACAAACTGACCAAGCTCCGCTCCGTCGAAACGAAGCCGAAGAAATTCCGCGAGCTGATCCGTGAGATCTCGACCCTGTTGACCTATGAAGCCACCGCCGACCTGGCAATGCGGGCCAAGGAGGTCGAAACCCCGATGGGATCGGCCGCCGGACACGAGTTGGACGTGCGGGTCGGGCTGGTGCCGATCCTGCGGGCCGGGCTGGGGATGGTCGAGGGGGTCTGGGGGCTGATCCCGAACGCCGAGGTCTGGCACATTGGTCTGTACCGGGACGAAGAAAGCCTGCGGCCGGTCGAGTATTACAACAAACTCCCGGTCGCCCCCACGGTGGATGTCTGCATCGTGCTGGACCCGATGTTGGCAACCGGCGGCTCGGCGACGGCGACGGTCGATATCCTGAAACGCTGGGGCGCAGGCCGGATCAAATACCTCGGGATCCTGGCCGCCCCGGAGGGCATCGCCGCCCTGCAGGAGGCACACCCGGATGTCGACATCTACGTCGGCACCGTGGACAGCCACCTCAACGATATCGGTTTCATCGTGCCGGGCCTCGGCGACGCCGGGGACCGCCAGTTCGGAACAGGATAGGTTCTAACGCTGATCTTTCTTCAGGACCTCGGTACGATCACCTTTTTCCTGGGCCACGGCGCTTCGGCCGCGATGATGTTCCGGTTGTGATGTTGTGGACGATGGTGTTCAAACCTCAAACTACACGCAACCCCGTCACCCGGTTCAGCACTCGCCGCAGCATGAGGGTCGGAACCAGCAGCAGCAAATGCACCAGCGAGCTGATTACGAACACGATCGCCGCGGCGGAGATAGCCCGGTCGATGGATGGAGCCAGGTGGGCCGCCATCCAGTCCCCAGCCCCGGCCACCAGGGCGACCAGCAAGAGGATCCCCCCGAACCCGGCCACGGGAAGCCAGGCGCGGCGGTCCGATTCCGAAGGGAGCATCATGCTGCTGACCACAAAGATCAGGTAGAACCACAACCAGAAATCGGGGCTGTCGTAGACCGCCGCAAGTCCGCCTGCCGGGGTCAGCCCGCCCGGCGTGACGACATCCGCCCAGACCCGGTCCAGCCCCAACCGCGCAAACCCGGCAAAACCGACGAAGACACCGCCCGCCAGCAGCGGGGCCGCCCCGATCATCGTCTCCCGCAGCAGGTCCGAGCGCTGGGTCTCGACAAAGCCCATCCGCAGCGCGCCTTCCGCCGTCCGCTCCGGGATCAGCGAGACCTTCCCGGTCCGTACGCCCAATACGCGGGCCATGACCCAGTGACTCAGTTCGTGCAGCAGGACGCCGGGGAAAAAGATGATCGAAAAGATCGCCAGCGCAGCGTTGAGCTGGCGAGTAAGTAGAAAAAAAACCGAGACGATCTCCCGGTGCAGCCGCCGCTGAAGGAAAAGCAGGGGGAGCAGTGTGGCAAGCAGCCAGAACAGGCTCATGACAAAACGGAAAAACGATGGGGTTGACCGGGGTCCGCCCGGTCAACCCCATCGTTTTTCTGGAATTTACATCGCCGCACGAACGATACCAATAAAGTCCGCCGCCTTCAGGCTCGCCCCACCGACCAGGGCTCCGTCGATGTCGTCCATCGAAAAGAACGCGCCGGCGTTGTCGGGCTTGACCGAACCGCCGTACTGGACCCTCAGGGTCTCAGCCGCCCCGGATCCAAACGCCTCACCGACCGGACCGCGTATGAAATCCCGGATCACGGCCGCCGCACCGTCCGGTTCGGCGGCCAAACCCGTCCCGATCGCCCAGACCGGTTCGTAAGCGACAACCAGCCCGGCGACGGTATCCGCGTCCAGCCCAGCCAGCGCGGCGCGCACCTGCCGGACGACGACCTCCCCGGTCCGGTCGGCCTGGTTCTCCTCAAAGGTCTCCCCGACGCAGACGATCGGGATCAGCCCGGCGCCGAGCGCGGCGTGGACCTTCCGGTTGACCCCCTCGTCGGTCTCCCCGAACATCGCCCGCCGCTCGGAGTGGCCCAGGATGACGTAGTCGCAGAATTCGGCGAGCATCCCCGCGGAGATCTCGCCGGTGTATGCGCCGTCGGGCTCCCAATGGGCATTCTGCGCCCCGATGCGGATCGGCGTGTCTGCGACCAGTCCGGCCACTTCGGCCAGGGCGGTGAACGGCGGGCAGAGGACGACATCGACGGCGGTCAGCGCCGCGAGATCGGTGCGAGTTTCGTAGACCAGCTGACGGGCTTCGGCAGTGGTTTTGTGCATTTTCCAGTTTCCGGCGATGATGGGTTTGCGCATGGTTCCTCATTTTTCCGAGAAATAAGCCCCCGGGCGGGCTTTGCCCGCCCGGGGGCTTATTTCCCTATTTTATCTTTCACGCCGCCATCACCAACCAATCCGCGACCGCGGCGACGGTCAGCTCTCCGCTTTCGACTCCAAGTGTAACGCGAACCGCGTCCTCCGGGCTCGTCCGGACGCGGATCCCGTTGAGCTGGAGGAAAATGACGGCCGCGGCGAACCCAAGCCGGCGGTTGCCGGCGGCGAACGGCTCGGCATCGATCAGGGAGACCATCAGCGCGGCGGCTTTCAGGAAGGGGTTGGGGTACACAGGGCGTAGCGGTCCAGGTCGAAAAGCGGCCGCGCCCAGGCGGACCGGAGCACGCCGACGTCGCGCAGCGCGGCCGAACCGCCGGTCTCGGCCGCCAGGCGGGCGTGGAGGAAGAGCAGCTGCTGGGCGGTGAGCGCGTTCACGGCTTATCGGCCAGCGCTTCAAGGGCCGGGCGGTAGGCCTCGATGAAATCGGCCACCAGGCGGACGAAATCGATCGTGGTATAAACATAGGAGTTACGCAGTTGAAGTTTCTTTTCCATGTTTTCCGCATGGTTCACCCTCCTTCGAACAGCTTATCCTTTATGATAGCACCTGTCTAAATTATGGTTTCGCTTTTGGAAGTAAAAAAACCTGAACCTGGCCAATACGCTTTTCTCCGAAAGATCGTGCGCCTTATCCTTTCCGGCGCCGCTCTCTACCTCTTCACCGCGCTCGCCCTCCGCCTTCTCGCCCAACCCGCTCCGAACACCTCCTGGTTCACCCTGGTATCCTCCCGCCCCCTCGTCATCGCCCACGCCGATGACGCCGGGACCAGCCCCTGGCCGGGCGACACCCTGCTCTTTCTCGAAAACGCTGCCGCCCTCGGCGTCGACGTCCTCGAGATGAACGTCCACCTCAGCGCCGACGGGCACATCATCCTGATCCACGACGATACAGTCGACGACACGACCGACGGGACCGGCCCGGTCGCGGAGAAAACCCTGGCCGAGCTCAAAGCCCTCGATGCCGCCTATGATTGGACTCAGGACGGCGGCCAGACTTTTCCCTACCGTGGGACCGGCATCACCATCCCGACCCTCGAAGAGGTCTTCCAGCGCCTCCCCGATTGGCCAATGATCGTCGAGATCAAGGGGGCATCGCCGGGACTGCCGGAAACCCTGTGCAGCCTGGTCCGCCAATCCGGCATGGAAAACCGCGTGATCATTCCCTCGTCCAACGACGCTTCCATCGCCGATTTCCGTACACGCTGCCCGGAAATCGCGACCGCGGCGGCGACCGAGGAAGTCCGGCAATTTGTGATCCTGAACTTCCTGTTTCTGGCAAATCCCTTCACCCCTCCCTACCACGCCCACCAGGTCCCGATCGAGAGCGGGGGGATCCCGGTGATCACCCAAAGTTTCGTGAACGCCGCCCACCGGCGCAACCTGGAAATCCACGCCTGGACGATAAACGACCCGGACAAGATGCAGAGGCTGATTGAAATGGGGGTGGATGGGATCATGACGGACCGGCCGGAGGTGCTGCTGGACCTGCTTGGCAGATAGCCGTTTCGCGCCTTTTGCCGATCCTATCGCCTTCCTTATAAAACATCCGTTCTGCTAAAATGGTAAAATCTCCCCATGACCGACTTCATCCTCCAGGCCCCTTTCCAACCTACCGGCGACCAGCCCGAGGCCATCAAGCAGCTCGTCTCAGGCGTCAAATCCGGCTACAAACACCAGGTCCTCCTCGGCGCCACCGCCACCGGGAAGACCTATACGATGGCGTCCCTGATCGCTGAAGTCCAGATGCCGGCGCTGGTCATGGCGCACAACAAGACCCTGGCGGCCCAGCTCTACGCCGAGTTCAAGGACTTCTTCCCCAACAATGCAGTCGAGTACTTTATTTCATACTATGACTACTACCAGCCGGAGGCCTACGTACCCAAGCGCGATCTCTACATCGAAAAAGAGACCGACATCAACGAAGAGATCGACCGTCTGCGCCTCGCTGCCACCGCTTCCCTGATGTCCCGGAAGGACGTCATCATCGTCGCTTCCGTATCCTGCATCTACGGCCTCGCCAGCCCCGAGGCCTACTACAAAGGCGTGATCCCGCTCGAGGTCGGGCGGATCTACCGGCGCAACGCCCTGCTGCGGCAGCTGGTCGAAAGCCACTACCAACGCAACGACGTCGAACTGCGCCCCGGAAATTTCCGAGTCCGCGGGGACACGCTCGAACTGGCCCCAGCCTACGAGGACGACAAAATCTACCGGATCACCTTTTTCGGCGATACGGTCGAGCGCATCCTCGAGCTCAACCCGATGACGGGCGAGATCCTGGCCGAACACAGCAAGATCAACCTTTTCCCGGCCAAGCACTTCATCACCGACGAGGAGAACCTCGCCGCCGCCATCAACGACATCGAGATGGAGCTCGAAGCGCGTCTCAAATTCTTCAAGGAAAACGAGATGTACCTCGAAGCCCAGCGGATCGAACAGCGCACCCGCTACGACCTCGAAATGCTGCGCGAAACCGGCACCTGCTCCGGGATCGAGAACTACTCCCGCCACATGGACCAGCGCGCCGAAGGCACCCCGCCCTGGACCCTGATCGACTACCTCCCATCCGATTATTTACTCATCATCGACGAATCGCATATGACAGTCCCGCAGGTCCGGGGGATGTTCAACGGCGACCGCTCCCGCAAGAACACGTTGGTCGAGTACGGGTTCCGCCTCCCCTCCGCGGTCGACAACCGCCCGCTGCGCTTCGACGAGTTCGAAGCCCGCATGGGCTGGGTCGTCTACACCACGGCCACCCCCGGGCCGTACGAAATGGAAAAGGCCGATCAGGTCGTCCAGCAGATCATCCGCCCAACCGGGCTGGTCGATCCGCAGGTCAGCATCCGCCCGATCACCGGCCAGGTCGATGACCTCTTGGGCGAGATCAACCAGCGCACGATGCGCGGCGAACGGGTCCTGGTCACCACGCTGACCAAGCGCATGTCCGAGCGGTTGGCCGATTATTTGATGGAAATGGGCGTCAAGGTCCACTACCTGCACTCCGAGATCCACACCCTGGAGCGGATCGGGATCCTCCGTGACCTGCGCATGGGTGTCTTCGACGTCGTGGTCGGGATCAACCTGCTGCGGGAGGGGCTCGACCTGCCGGAGGTCTCCCTGGTCGCCATCCTGGACGCCGACAAGGAAGGCTTTCTGCGCTCCGAGACGGCCCTGATCCAGACCATCGGCCGGGCCGCCCGCCACATCCATGGTGAGGTGATCATGTACGCCGACAAGGTCACCGATTCGATGCGCCGCGCGATCGACGAGACCAACCGCCGCCGGCAGATCCAGCTGGACCACAACCAGTCTCACGGGATCACTCCGGTCGGGATCAGCAAAGAGATCCGCGACCTGTCGGACCGGGTGGCGGTCTACGCCGTGGCCGAGAGCGCCGCCGATTACCGCGTCGATGGGGCTGACCAGCTTCCGGTCGACGAGCTGGAGAGTCTGATCGGGGACCTGGAGGAGAAGATGAAGCAAGCGGCGATGAACCTCGAGTTCGAAACCGCCGCCGCGATCCGGGACCAGATCTTCGAACTGCGCGGCCTGATCGCCGAAGCGGACCAGGCCAGGCCCCAATCCACCTTGCGGCGGCTCGCCGGCCGCAGGTGAAGCGAGCAGGTCTTCACCCAGCCGCCCTACGCCGCCCGCGGCACGCAGAACACGCGCAACTCCGGAGATTTCATCTACCAGAACGGCGGGGACCGGCTGCTGCTGGAACCGGTTGAAACAGCAGACGGGTTGGCGACGGCGTTCGCCATCGCCCTGGATTTAACGGATGCCGCAATTGGCTCGGAAGATTAACCCGGACCTCGCTATCTATTTCTTCGAGCGATAAGCAGGGATAAATCGGAATATTGGCTATGCGCAACAACGTCACCCGCCTCCTCGACGCCCGGGGAATCCGATACACCGCCATCCCCCTCCCCGACGACCGCAAACGCAGTGCCGTCGAAACCGCCGCCGCGCTCGCCGTTCCCCCCGAACAGGTCTTCAAAACCATCGTCGTCACCCGCCCCGGAAAAGGTAAACCGCTCCTGGCCGTCGTCCCCGGACCGGCCGAGGTCGACCTCAAGGCCGTCGCCGAGGCTGCCGGCGAGAAAAAGGTCGCCCTGCCGACCCAGCGCGAAGCCGAAACCCTCACCGGCCTCCAGGCCGGCGGTATCTCC
>DATKDL010000109.1:0-19063 GCA_035512695.1 Anaerolineales bacterium
GAATTCGCCCGGCGCCCCCGCCCCCGAATATTGCCCTCCTGGTGAAAAATGGGAATCGAAGAAGACCAGGGCCCAAGGCTGTTGATCCTGGGCTCTCCGCAGCTGGTCGTCAACGGGAAAACGGTCCGGCCCGATACGCGCAAGGCGCTGGCGCTGCTGACGTACCTGGGGCTCAGCGAGCAGGAATACCAGCGCGACAGCCTGACCGCCCTGCTCTGGCCAGAGCTGACGCAGTCCCGCGCCCGCGCCGCGCTGCGCAGGACGCTGACCCCCCTCAACAACGCCCTCGGACCGGAAGCCCTGAACGCGACCCGGGAGACGGTCGCACTGAATCCGTCGTTTTCACTCTGGGTGGACGTGTGCGCGTTCGAGCAAACAGCCGACCAGATCGCAGCGCACGGACACGAACCGCGCTCGGTCTGCGACCGCTGTTTTGCGCCACTCGCAGCCGCCATCGCGCTCTACAGGGGCGATTTCCTGGAGGGATTCTCCCTGCGAGACAGCGCACCATTCGATGACTGGCAGTTCTACGAGAGCGAGCGCCTGCGGAGGCAGCTGTCCACCTTCCTCGAACTGCTCTCGGCGGGTCTGGAAAACCGCGGGGAGCTGGATGCTGCCCTCCTGCACGCCAGGCGCTGGCTCTCGCTGGACAGCCTTCACGAACCGGCGCATCGCGCCATGATGCGGATCTACGCCCGCCAGCGCGATCGCTCGCGCGCGTTGCGGCAGTACCGGGAATGCCTCCGGATCCTGGACCAGGAGCTCGGCGTGAGCCCGCTCGAAGAGACGACCCGCCTGTATGAGGACATCCTCGAGAACCGGTTCGAAGGGGCTGCCCCCCACCCGGCCGGACCTCTGCCGCAGGTCGAAGGTCCCCGGATTTACCCGGAGGCGACCGTCCCTTTTATCGGCCGCCGGCCGGTCCTGGAACGATTGACCGCGGAATATAAGGCCGCCCAACGGTCCGGCCGGTTTGTCGTGCTCGAAGGGGAGATCGGGATCGGAAAAACGCGCACGCTGAACGAATTTATTGGCTATGCGCAGGGGTTGGGTGCGGCGACTTTTATCGCCCAGTGCTACGAAGGCGAGAAAAACCTGGCCTACGCCCCGATCCAGTCCGCCCTGCGCACCGCCCTCAACCAGCCCGGCTCCCCAAACCTGCGCGTGCTGCTCCCCGCCGTCTGGCGAGCGGAACTCGCCCGCCTCCTGCCGGAAATCGGCCACCCTCCCACACACCTACCCGGCCTTCCGTCCGGCGAAGACCCCAACGTCGCCCAAAGCCGGTTGTTCGAAGCCGTCCGCCAGGCCCTCATCGCCAGCAGCAGCCCCGCCTCCCCGGCGCTCCTCGTCCTGGATGACCTCCAATGGGCCGATTCGGCCACCATCGATCTGCTCGCCTACCTGATCCGCCGCCTCGACCCGCTCCACGCGGTCCTGCTCGTCTCCTGGCGAACCGAAAACATCCCGACCGACCACCCGCTCCGGCGCCTGTCCTCCGAAGGGATCCGCTCCGGCACGGGATCCGTGATCCGCCTCGATCGCATGTCGCGTGACGAGGTGGACGAACTGGCCTCCCATTTCACGAATGCATCCACCCGGGTCCGAAAAGACCTGTTCGAACGCACCGAAGGGCTGCCGTTCTACGTCGTCGAATATCTGACGGCAGGCTTCGATGCAGACCAGGCGATCCCGAGCGGGGTGCGCGAGATCCAGAAATCCCGGCTGTCCTCCCTGGAGGAAACATCCCGGCAGCTGATCGCAACGGCAGCCGTGATCGGCCGCTCCTTTGATTTCGAAACGCTCAAAATCGCCAGCGGACGCGGCGAAGAGGAAACGATCCGCGCCCTGGAAGACCTGCTTGCGCGCGGGCTCCTGATCGAAAAGGCCGGGGATGACCCCCGCCCCACCGGACCGCAGGGCCGGATCCGCCCGCGCTACGATTTCACCCACCAGACGATCCACCAGATCGTCTACGAACAGACCAGCCTCGCCCGGCGGCGGCTTCTGCACCGGCGCGTCGCGGAGGCCCTCATGGCCCCGGGGGTATCCGACCCGGACCGGGCCGGGCGCATCGCGCACCATCTCCACCTGACCGGGATGGAGCGGGAAGCGGCCGTCTATTACCGGCAGGCAGGCGACCATGCCCGTTCGGTGTTCGCAAACCAGGAGGCCCTGCAGCACTTCGAAACTGCGCTGGCGCTCGGGGCCGAAGAGCCGGACGAGATCCAGGAGGCGCTCGGCGACCTGCTGACCCTACGCGGCGAGTACCGGGCAGCCGTCCGCGCCTACGAACGCAGCGCCGCCCTCGGGCCGGCCGGCCGGCTGCCCTTCCGGGAGCGCAAGCTGGCGATCGTCCACCACCGGCGCGGCGATTACGACCTCGCCGGAAGCCACTTCCGATCCGCCGTAGAAATGCTATCGGAGGAGCACAAAGACAGCGAGATCCACGCCCTGATCCACATCGACTGGAGCCGGACGGCTGCACAGGTCGGCGATCTCCCCGCAAGCGAAAAGCTCGCCCGCACCGGGCTGCGGTCCGCCGTTCGGACCGGAAACCGGTTGGTCGAAAGCCAGGCGCTGAACATCCTCGGGATCCTTTCCCGCAAAAAAGGCGCGGGGAAAACGGCGCGCAAACACCTGGAAAAGGCCCTGGACTCGGCCGGTGACAGCCTCCCGGCGCGCATCGCCGCGACCAATAACCTGGCGCTGGTCCGCGCGGACGAAGGCGATTACGACGGATCGGTCCGCCTGACCCACGCCGCACTGGCGGACTGCATCCGGCTCGGCGACCGCCACCGCGAGGCCGCCCTCCGCAACCACCTGGCGGACCGCCTGCATGCCACCGGGGACCAGGCAGCCGCGATGGAGCAGCTCAAGCTGGCCGTCGAAATCTTCGCCGAAATCGGTACCGACGCCGGGGATCTGCAGCCTGAGATTTGGAAGCTGACGGAGTGGTAAAGAAAAGATGAATGGGTGAATGGGTGAATGGGCGAATGGGCGAAAAAGCTTTTCTTCGCCCATTCACCCATTCGCCCATTCGTCTTTCCCTCACCACTCCGCCAGGTCCAGGATCGTCAGCGGGTCCACCGGGCGGAAAAGGCCGCCCACGCGCCAGGCGCAGTAGGAATCCATTTCGGCCGGTGTCGCGGCGGCGCTGTAGTGGCTCATTCCCGGAAATACCGCGCCGGATGGGCCGATCCGGACTTCGAGGTGCAGGTGTGGGTTGAGGGCGTTCCCGCTGTCGCCGACCAGGCCAAGTGGGCTGCCGCAGGAGACGGATTCACCGATTGCGAGCGTTGGCGGGTCTTGCAGATGCGCATAGAGCAGGTAGAGCGAGCGGCGCTGCGGGTCGGTCGCGATTTCCGTTTCGCCGGGGCAGGTCAGCGTCGAGTGGATCGGGATATCCCCGCCCGGCGCCGGTAGATCCAGGTCTGCGCCGGCCAGGTCCTCGAGCGGGGTCTCCAGCATGACGGCGTTGCCGTACGGGAACCGGTTTGGGACGATCAGCGCCACGGTCCCCCCCAGGGCCGCCTGGACCACGGCGCCTCCCACCGCGACCCGCGTGCCGGAAAGGAATTGGGCCAGGTCGATCCCCTGGTGCGGGTCGTCCGATCCGAACGGCGGCGGGAAATACGGGTTGGTGATGACGTCCTCCAGACCGGATCGGGTGAGCCCGGCCAGCGGGGAGCAGACGGTCAGCACACCCGACGGCGAGTCGATTTCGGCTATCGGGGGGACGGTGGGCGATGGGGGCGCTTCCGTCGGAGTCGGCAGGGGGGGCGAGGTCCGGGTCGGGACCGGCGCGGTCGCGGTCGGCGCGAATGGCGATGCCGGCGTTTCCGAACCGATGCTCGCCGGTTCGCAGCCGGTTAACAGGAGTAAGAGCAGAAGAGAACGTGTCCAGGTTTTCATCATTTGCCACGTCGAAATTGGGGAGGGGCGGCAGCCTCCCTGCCGCCCCTCCCCAATTTCGCCACATCCAATCTCGGATAGACCCTCAACTCCCCTTATAATAACCCAATGGCAAAACCCATCATTTTGACCGTCGACGACGAACCGCAGGTTTTGGCCGCAATCAATCGCGACCTCCGAGGGCATTTCCAGGGAGCGTACCGCATCGTGCGGGCCGGCTCCGGTCAGGAAGCGCTCGAGACGCTCAGGCAGTTGAAAGAACGCAACGAACAGGTGGCCCTGCTGGTCTCGGACCAGCGCATGCCCGGGATGAGCGGCACCGATTTCCTGGACCAGGCGCGCAAGCTCTACCCGGAGGCGCGCAAAGTGCTCCTCACGGCGTATGCGGATACCGAAGCTGCGATCCAGAGCATCAATACCATCGGGCTGGACCACTATCTGATGAAACCGTGGGACCCGCCGGAAGAGAAGCTGTTCCCGATCCTGGACGACCTGATCGAGGACTGGTTTGCAACCGTCCCCGTCCCGTACGACGGGATCCGCGTCGCCGGCACGCTCTGGTCGGCCACCAGCCATAACGTGAAGGATTTTCTGGCCCGTAACCGGATCCCATACCAGTGGCTGGACGTCGAACTGGACACGGAAACCCTGGCGCTGACCGAGGCCATCAACCGGGATCGGCCCGGTCTCCCGGTCATCTTTTTTCCCGATGGAGAGACGCTGGTCAACCCGGAAAACATCGACCTGGCCCGCAAGGTCGGCCTGCAGACCGAGGCGAGTCTGCCGATGTACGACCTGATCATCGCCGGCGGCGGCCCCGCCGGGCTGGGCGCGGCCGTGTACGGAGCTTCGGAAGGTCTCAAGACCCTGATGATCGAGAAAGAAGCGACCGGCGGGCAGGCCGGGACCAGCTCGCGCATCGAAAACTATCTCGGGTTCCCGAAGGGGCTCAGCGGCTCAGACCTGGCCCACCGGGCAACGACGCAGGCCATTCGGCTGGGAGCCGAGATTCTGACCGCACAGGAGGTCGTCGGGGTACGGGCAGAGGACCCCTACCGGTACGTCCGGCTGCAGAACGGAAACGAGATCGGCTGCAAGTCGCTCGTCGTTGCAACCGGGGTCACGGTTAAAGAACTCTCGGCGCCGGGCGTCAAGGGTTTGACCGGCGCCGGGGTTTATTACGGCGCCACCCTGACCGAGGCAGCCAATTTCAAAGACCGCCCGATGTTCGTCGTCGGAGGCGCCAATTCGGCCGGGCAGGGAGCCATGCACTTTTCCCGGTTCGGGAGCATGGTGACGATGCTGGTGCGGTCCGCCTCGCTGGAGACCGGGATGTCGCAATACCTGGTCGACCAGATCGCAGCCACGCCGAATATCCGCGTCCTGAACCGCAAAGAGGTGGTCGAGGTGCACGGGTCGGATCGGCTGGAGGGGATCACGTACCAGGATGCGGACACGGGTGAAACGGTCACCGAGGATGCCGCCGCGCTGTTCATTTTCATCGGCGCCGTGGCGCACGCCGAATTCCTGTCCGGGGTCGTCGAGCTCAACCAGGCCGGGTTTGTCCTGACCGGGCCGGAATTGATCCGGAACGGGAAGAAGCCAAAAGGATGGACTCGCAAGCGCGATCCCTTCCTGCTGGAGACCAGCGTCCCGGGCATCTTCGCAGCCGGAGATATCCGCGCCGACGCCACGAGGCGGGTTGCCAATGCGGTCGGAGAGGGCGCCATCTGCGTCCGGTTCGTCCACCAGTATCTGAAAGAGATCTGAGGCGATGGCCGAAACGTACAGCTTTCTAAAAAAAGTCCCGCTGTTTGAGAGTCTTCCGGAGGATGATTTCGAACGGCTCTGCGAAATGGTCGAGCAGGAGCGGTTCAATCCGGGGGATCTGCTGTTCAATGAGGGCGATGCAGGCGACCGGGCCTACGTCATCGAGGAGGGCTCGGTCGAGATCATCAAGCAGTCGAGCGGGCGGGAGGTGCTGCTCGCCATCCGGGACGTCGGAGAGGTGATCGGCGAGATGTCCCTGATCGAGGATGTGCCGCGCAACGCATCCGTGCGGGCGCGCACCGACGTGGTGACTCTCGCGATCGATAAAGCCCATTTCAACCACCTGCTGGACATCAGCCCGACCGCTGCCCGGGCGATGCTGGCGACCGTCACCGCCCGGCTGCGGGCAACGAACTCACTGACCCAGCAGAGCGAGAAGATGGCGCAGCTCGGCACCCTGACCGCCGGTGTCGCCCACGAACTGAACAATCCCGCAGCCGCCGTGAAGCGCGGCGCCGGCCAGCTCAAAGAAGCGGTCGATGCGTTCCAGGCGGCGACCACGGCTTTGAATGCCCTATCGTTCAACCCCGGGCAGGTCGCAGCGCTCTCCGAGCTTTCCCGGGAGGCTGTCGAAGGTTCGGCAAAACCGCAGGAACTCGACTCCCTCGCCCGCAGCGACCGGGAAACGGAGCTCGAAGATTGGCTGGACGGGCACGGGATCGCCAGGGCCTGGGAGCTCGCACCCACCCTGGTCGATCTTGATTTCAGCTTCGAGAAACTCGAAGAACTCGGAAATGCGTTTCAAGCCGATGCGCTCCCGGCCGTCATCGAATGGCTCGGGCAAACCTACACGGTCTACAACCTGCTCCACGAAATCGACCAGGGCGCCGGGCGGATCTCGGAAATCGTCAAAGCGCTCAAATCCTACTCGTATCTCGACCAGGCCCCGGTGCAAACCGTCGATATTCACGAAGGCCTGGAAAACACCCTCGTCATCCTGCGCAGCAAGCTAAAAAAGGGGATCAGCGTCCGGCGCGAATTTGCCGAGTTCCTGCCGAAGATCCAGGCTTACGGGAGCGAGTTGAACCAGGTCTGGACGAACCTGATCGACAATGCCGTGGACGCCCTCGAGGGCGTCCCGGATCCGGTGATCACGATCCGGACGGCCTGGGAAGGCGATTTCATCACGGTGGAAATTTCGGACAACGGGTCCGGGATACCCGGCGTCATACAAAAAAAGATCTTCGATCCGTTCTTCACCACCAAGCCGCCCGGAAAGGGCACCGGTCTGGGTCTAAACATCAGCTACAACATCGTCATCCAGAAGCACCGCGGCGACATCCGGGTCTATTCAAAACCCGGGTTGACGACCTTCTCCGTCATCCTGCCGATCGGGTTCGAGTTTTCCCAGGGCGCCTCGCCACCGCCGGTGGAAGGCTACGCCAAGATGAGCGACGACCAGGTTCGGGATATCCTCGAAAATTCAAAAACCATCGCCGTCGTCGGGCTGTCGCGGCAGGAGCACCGGCCCGGTTTTTCGGTGCCGCGGTATCTGCAGCAGCAGGGCTATCGCATCATCCCCGTCAACCCGCGCATCGACACGATCCTGGGTGAAAAATCCTATCCGGACCTGCGGTCCGTCCCCGAGCCGATCGATATCGTCCAGATCTTCCGACCCGGCGAAGAAGCGCCCGGGATCGTCGAGGATGCGATCGCGGTCGGCGCAAAGACGATCTGGATGCAGGAGGGGGTGGTCAGCAACACCGCCTCGGAGCGCGCCCGCGAGGCCGGCCTCGACGTCGTGATGGACACGTGCATGCGGGTGGCGCACAAGCGGCTTATCCAGCCATTGAAAAAATGAACGGCGGTCCAGGGCTCCGCCCTGGACCGCCGTTCATTTTTTCAAACCACCGAGATCTCGATGCTGTTCGAGAACTCGACCGCCGGCCGCAGGGTGCAGATGATCGAGCAGTATTTGTCTTCGGACAGGGCGATCGCCTTGCGGACTTTGCCCTCATCGAGATCGCCTTTGAATCTGTAGAGCATGTGGATCTTCGTAAAGCGGTTCGGCGGCTCGGGTTCCTGCTCTCCCGTGACATCCACTTCAAAGTCGACCAGGTCCGCCTTTTGCTTGCGCAGGATCATGACCACGTCGTAAGCCGAACAGGCCGCAGCCGCCAGCATCAAGAGATCGGAAGCTTTCATCGCCGCCCATTCCGGATCCCGCTCCGGCCAGCTCCCGATCGCCAGCGTGTGGCCCTGCGAATCGACCCCGATCATCAATTGTGATTCGACCCATTTAACCGAGACTTTGCCCATGATACGCTCCTTGGCGGTTGAATATAACACAACGAGACGACGCCGTTTCTTTTGGCGGATCTCCCGGGTATCCAGGATGTTCCGATGCAGATAAAATCGGGGAGAGATGATCGCCCAACCTGTCAAGAAAGGAGAAAACCTCATGCATCTCAGAAAAATCTGTCTGGTTTTCGTGGCCTTGCTCGCGCTGACCACGATGGCGGCCTGCAATCTTCCGGGCACGAGCCAGGGAGCGCCAGGATCGAACCAGGGCGCTGCCGGCGAAACCCCCACCACGGAAGCGACTGCGGCCCCTGATTCCGTCCCGGAGAGTGATCCGGAGAACGGTCCGACCGCTACGCCGACCGCCACCCCCTCGGGGGGCGGTGGTTCGGGCGGATCGGGCGGATCGGGCGGATCGGGTGACCCCGGATCCGGAGACCCCGGCAGCGGAGACCCGGGCAGCGGCAGTGGGGAGGCCGGCCAGGATCCTTGCCTGATCGGCCTCTGGGAGGTCGACAACGACAGCATGGCGCAGTACCTGACGACGGCGCTCAACCAGAGCGGTGAGGTCGATTTTTTCACGGTGCCCGAGATTACGGGCGGCCTGTTTCTCTCGTTCGATGACGCCGGAAAGATGGCCGTATCATCGGAAGTTTACATGATCAATGTCCTGTTCGCTCCGGATGCGAATCTCCAGGTAGATATGGAGATGGCTCTGGTTGCGGAAGGATCGTCCGACTACACGGCGGACGGCCAGACGATCACGGGCACGAACCGGGATTACGTATCGACCGGCATTCCGCTAGACTCGGTCCTCACCGCGGCCTCCGGTGGAGATGAAGTGATCGTCATCGCCGTCGACCCCAGCTGGTTTCTCGCCGTCGTCACGGAAGACAGCGACGACCCGCACACCGGGTCGTACATTTGCCAGGGCGACAACCTCTCCCTCACATCGAACCCGTACGGACCGGTCCTGTTCCAGCGCGTGCAGGATTAGCCAGTTCGCGTTTTTACAGGACGGTCATGCGTTCCGGGCGTCTTCGGTCCTGAGCTGCCCGGCTTTGCGCCATCCGAACCGGGATGCATCCGGGTTCGGAACCCCCTCCACCGCGTCCGCCGTGATCGCCCCCAGGACCGGCGCAAACTTGAACGCGTGCCCGCTGCCGCCCGAGGCGACGACCAGCCCGGGGTTTTCCGGGTCGCGGTCGATCCAGAAATCGCCGTCGAAGGTGTCGGCGTAGAAGCAGACCCTTTCGAAGGTCCTGGGTGCACCGGCCAGGCCCGGAAAGGTGTCCTCGAAAAAAGCCCGGTAGTTCGGCAGCGAGCGGTCGGCCACCTGCCGCGGCCCGGATGGGTCGATCCGCCGCCCAGGGCCGTGATTGGCGACCTTGAGCGTCCCGTCCAATTTCGCCGGAAAACCGTACCAGCCGGTGTTGGAGACATCCGCGGTGTATACCGGGAAGCGCGGCGGGCGGTACATCTCGACGTCGTCAACCTGGAAGTGGAAGACGTCCTGGGCCGTTGGCCACATGACCGCCTGCAGCGGGGGGTGCAGGAACGGAGTCCAGGCGCCGGCGGCGAGGACGACGTGATCGCCGAAAATTCGGTCGCCTCTTTCTGTCCGGACGCCGGTCACCCGACCACCCTCCTTGATAAAACCGGCAAACCCGGCGCTTTCCAGGAGCGCACCTCCTGCCTCCCGGATCTCCGACGCCAGCCGCGCCACCACCCGGCCGCTGGCAGCCCAGCCGCCGCGCGGGTTGAAATAGCCGTCGACGTACCGGTCCGCATTCCAGGCGGGGAAGCGCCTGCGGATTTCTACCGAGTCCATCCGTTCCACCGCGAGGCCCCGCTCCTGGAGCAGGCGAAAGCTCTCGTGTTCATAACCGCCGGGAGCCATCTCAGCACGGGAAAGCATCAGGACACCGGTCTCCCGGTAGAGGGTTTCCCCCCAGCCCGCGTTCCACTCGTCCCATCCCTCGAAGGCCCTCCGCATCAGGTCCATATAAAACCCGTCGGCGCCGTAATCCATCCGCAGGACCTTGCTGATATCGGTCGATGAGGCGTCCGGGTGCGGGATCGGGCCCTGGTCGAGCACCGTGACTTCCCAGCCCCGGCGGCGCATTTCGAGCGCCGCCGTCAGACCGAAAACCCCGCCTCCGATGACGACGACGCTAGCCACCACGCTCTGCCGGTGCGAACACGACGAGGAGGGTCAAAGCCTGTTCGATCTCCACAAATTTGTGCGGCTCATGAGCCGGTACATGGATCAGGTCCCCGGGTCCGATTTCGGCGGTTTCACCGCCGGATTCCAGCTTGCCTCGGCCCGACAGGACGTAGTAAACCTCATCGTCCATATGCGGATCCTGCGGGTCGTCGGCGCGGCGCGGCAGATGGTACACGCCGGCGCTCATCGCCGGAAAGCGCAGCACCTCGCTGAACTCGACCGACGTCCCGGTCATCGACTCCGCGGCGTTGTGGATCGAGATGATTTTCATCTGAATTTTCTCCAATAACGTGCAATCCCCCAGGCCGAGGTTGCGGACGGGTTGGCGGTCTCATACCGGGCATGGTCGCCGGGCGAAAGACCGGCCGCGAGCGCCCGGCGTTCAAGCCATCCGGCGACGCCCGCTTCGAGCTCCCCTTCTCCGATGCCCGGCATCGTCGTTTCCAGCCAGGTCTCCGTGTCGGCCAGGGTCTCCGCCAGGATCTCGAAATGCAGCGCAGCATCCGGGTAGATCCCGAAGTGAGTCGGCGCCACGCGTTCGGCCCCTGCCGTCCGCAACCGCTCGCAGCTTGCGATCCAGCTCTCGAGATGGAACTCCGGCGGCGGCATGGGCAGCACGATGTGCGGGCGTCCCGCCAGGCGGATCCCTCCGACATCTCCGGTGAAACAGGTCCCTTCGATGAGGTAGGCATGGTGGTGTGTGGCGTGCCCGGGTGTCTCCAGCGCCCGGATTTCCAACCCGGAGATCCGGGTCACGGCGCCGTCGGCGACCGCGATGAGCTTTTCTGCCGGAACCGGGACCATCTCCCCCCAGAGGGTATCCATCTCATCACCGTAGATCTGTCCGGCGCTGGCGAGCAGGCGGCTCGGATCGGCCAGGTGCGGCAGCCCGCGCGGATGGACATGGACCCTGGTCCCGTGCCCGGCCAGCCACCCGGCGGCGCCGGCGTGGTCCAGGTGGATATGGGTCACAAACAGGTCGGAGACATCCTCGGGCGCACAGCCGTGGGCGGCCAGGCCGGCCACCAGGGCAGGGATCGTCGAGCCCGGGCCTGATTCGATCAGGATCGCCCCCTCGTCGTGCCGGATCAGGTATGCGGCGATGATCCCCGGGGTGTTCCTGAATTGAAGATCCAGCGTGATCGGACCCATAAGCGAAGCGAGCATCAGGCCCGCCCGGGGGCACAGCTCCCGGGCGGATTTGATGCTCGCTAATCCTCCTATCAGCCGAGCTCCGGCTCGATCAGGCCGTAGCTCCCGTCTCTGCGGCGGTAGATGACGTTGACCGATTCGGTATTGAAATTGTAGAAGATGAAAAAGTCTTCGTGACCGAGCAGCTGCATGTGCTCGATGGCTTCGATTTCATCCATCGGCGTCAGCGCGAATTTCTTGCGCCGTGCGATCACCGGGGCGTCGCTCTCGGCAGCCGGTTCGGGGGCTTCCTCTTCTGCGATCATCTCTCCGAGTGTTTTACCGTCTCCCCGGGTCCGGCTGCGCAGCTGCTTTCCCTTATAGCGCTCCATCTGGCGCTGCATTTTGTCCAGCGCCATGTCGAAGGCGGCGAAGATGTCCTCGGCGCGCTCCTCGGCTCTCAGGACGAATTTCTTGCCCCGCACCGTGATTTGGGCGACCTGCCGGTCATTCACGCTGCGAGCGGTTTTGACGAAGGCCAGATCGACGCGCGCTTCGTCGATCCCCGGCAGATAGCGATCCAGCCGGCCGGCTTTCTTTGTGACGTAGTCGTTCAGCCGATCGGAGACTTCCATATTGCGGCTGTGAATCGACACTTCGGACATTTTTGCGCTCCTCAAATTCTCATCACAGAAACGCGGTGGGGGCGCGCCCTTGTGGCCGCCCGCTGCGCGAACTCGGGCGGCCACAAGGGCGCGCCCCTACCGCATCTCCGTGGTGATCTGTAATTTTTAATCGTCCTTCCCGGGTATCGCCCTCGCCAGGGTGAACACCCGCACCGACTCGGCCCCGGCTTCGTAAAGCGCCCGGGCGCACATGTTCCCCGTCGCCCCGCTGGTAAACACGTCATCCAGCAGGAGAAGGTTCAGACCGGAGACCGCACCTCGGTCAGCGGTAAACGCAGCCCGCAGGTTCTCCGTCCGCTGGTCGGGTGTCAACCCGACCTGCGAGCGGGTCTCTTTCACGCGCTGCAGCGCGTCCGTCCGGTACTCGATTCCCAGCCGGGCGGCCAGGGGCCGGCCGAATAGATCGACCTGATTATATCCTCTTCGCTGAAAACGTTTTGGACTGAGGGGCACGGGCACGGCCAACTCGACGGCGCCCGCAAAAGCGGCGACTGCGCCAACAGCGATCCCGGCCGCCACGTCGCCGAGGGCGCGGTCGGGGGTATATTTCAACCGGATGACGAGATTTCTAAATGGCGTCCGGTACTCGGCAAACGAACTGGCCTGGAGGAAGACGGCTTCAAACGCATCGCACTGTCGACAGCCGGCGGCGGAGAGCTGCCCTCCGCAGATCGGACAGAGATCGCCCGACAGGATGGCGGTCTGTTCGAGGCATGCCCGGCACCAGATCGTACCGGTCAATCCGCATCCGGCGCAGACCGGCGGGGCGATCAGCTCGAGCGCCGGGCGGGTCCAGTCGTAAAGGCTTGCCCGCACGATCCTAGAACAGGATCCCGCCCAGTGCGGAGGTCATCAGGATCAGGGCCGCCGGTCCCAGCAGGATAATCAGGAGCGAAGGGAAGATCAGGAATGCCATTGGAAACAGCATTTTGATCGGCGCTTTCTGGGCTTCCTCTTCGGCCAGCTGCCGGCGTTTGACCCGCATCGCATCCGATTGAACCCGCAGGACGTTGGACATGCTCACCCCAAGCTGTTCGCTCTGAACGACGGCGGCGACGAAGCTGCTCAGCTCGGTCAGGTTGACACGGGAGGCCATATCCTTCAATGCATCGCGCCGCAGTTTGCCGAGCTGCATTTCACGCAGGACGCGGGCAAAAATCAAGGACAGTTCATTTTCCCACTTGGATTGGACCCGGTCCATGGCCATATCGAACCCGAGCCCGGCTTCGACGCAGATCGTCAACAGGTCCAATGCATCCGGGAGAGCCTTTAAGATTTGCTTCCGGCGCCGCTCGATGATGCTCCGCAACCAGAGTTCGGGAAGAAAGAACCCGAGGACCGAGACGAAGACGGCGATGAACAAAGCCGTCGACCCTTTGAGAAAGCTGCCCTCGGGGGCGACAAAAGAAATGCCCGCCATCAGGATCCCCGCTCCAAGACCCAGGAACCGCAGCGCCCAAAAGATCGTCGGGTCCAGGCCGCGCGGGTTGCCCGCCTGCTCCAACCGCCGCCGGGTATTTTCGACTGCGTTCTGCGGAGTGAACCGCAGCGCGACCTCCCCGAAGCCGCGGGCGAGCGGGAAAATGACCCGCTCGGAAAACGTTTGGGAAAGTTCGATCTCTTCGAGACTCGCCGTCTCTCCACGCGAGGCGTACTCTGCCAGGCGATCTTCCAGGGGATCGGTGTCCCTGGAGTAACGCAGCCCGATCACGATCAGAAAAACTGCTCCGATCACAATCAGCCCTATGACGATGGCGATGATTAATGCGATATCCATCTCACACCTCGATCTTTGCGATACGGGTCATTACGTAGTAGCCTGCCGCGATCATCAAACCGCCGCAAATCAGCATCGGAATCCCGCACACCAGGTTGCCTTCCGCAAAAAACTGGCCCATGTATTCGCGGTTCACACCCCACAGGACAAACGCCAGCCCGATCGGCATGAACGCAAGGACCCGCCCTGAATAGAGCACCTGCGACACGAGAACCTGGATCTCGCGTGTAATCCGGATCCGCTCACGGATCGTGTATCCAATGATGTCCAGGATTTCCGCCAGGTTGCCGCCCGATTCCCGCTGGATATTGATCGCCGTGATGATGAAATCGAGATCGGGGCTGGGGATTCGACGCAGCAGATTGTCGAGCGCCTGGTAAACCGGGATACCCAGTTGGATTTCCCGGACCACCCTCCGGAACTCGTCGGAGATCGGGCTCGGTAGCTCCTTGCTGACCGATTCAAGCGCCTGCATCTGCGAATACCCGGCCCGCAGTCCGTTGACCATCAGGCTGAGCATATCCGGAAGCTGGTCGTTGAACTTCACCAGGCGCTGCCGCTGCTGGCGTTTGACATAGGCGCGCGGCAGGAGTGGACCCGCCAGGACACCGACCGCGGCAAACCAGATCCCGTTGCCCGGGGCCCCACCCCCGCCGTAGAACCAGCCGATCACACCCATCAGCAGGGTGACCCCGATGACGATGAAAATCCATTCGCCCGGCTTGAACTTCATATCCGCCCGGGCAAGCTCCCGGGAGATCTTTTCTCCGTAAGAAGACGATTCAACACGGGTATTGACCCAGTCCGTCAGCGCGGAGCCCGATTCGCGGATCGCCGACTGTTCGGCCAGTTCATCCTCCGTATAGCGTTCGAGACGCTCATCCACCAGCGACCGCTCCCCGGAGACCGTGAATATGAGCCCGATGACCATGAGCAGGCCTGCCAGCGAAAGCCCGATGACTAAAATTGGCGACATCGCAGCGCTACCTCCTCGCCGAGGCTTTGCGCCCCAGCCCGAAGATCGACGGCGGCAGGTGGATGCCGGCACCCTCGATCCGTTCCATGAACTTCGGTCGCAAACCGGTCGGACGGAGTTCGCCGATCACCCGGCCGTTCTCATACCCGGTCTGTTCGAACGCAAAGATGTCGGTGGTCGTGATCACGCTCCCCTCCATCCCGGTCACCTCGGTGATGGCGACCACCTTGCGGGTGCCGTCGCGCATCCGGTCTTTGTGGACCATCAGATCGATCGCCGAGGAGACCTGCTCTCGAATCGCACGGATCGGCAGCTCCATCCCCGCCATCATCGTCATGGTCTCGAGGCGGGACAACGTATCGCGCGGGCTGTTGGAGTGCAGGGTCGTCATCGACCCGTCGTGGCCGGTGTTCATCGCCTGGAGCATATCCAGGGCTGCATCGTCGCGAACCTCGCCGACGATGATCCGATCGGGACGCATCCGCAAGGAGTTGATCACCAGCTGCCGGATGGTCACTTCCCCGCGCCCTTCGATGTTGGGCGGGCGGGACTCGAGCGTGACGACGTGCTCCTGGCGGAGCTGGAGTTCGGCTGCGTTCTCGATCGTAACGATGCGCTCGTCGTGTGGGATGAAACCGGATACCACGTTCAAAAGCGTCGTCTTGCCCGAACCGGTACCCCCGGAAATGACGATGTTCAGGCGGGCCTCGACGCAGGCCTTCAGAAATTGGATCGCCTCCGGCGTGATCGTCCCGAACTCGACCAGCTGCTCGAGTGAAATCGGAACCTTTGAGAACTTCCGGATTGTGATCGTCGGGCCGACGAGCGAGATCGGGGGGATGACGGAGTTGACCCGGGAGCCGTCCGGGAGCCGGGCGTCCACATACGGGCTGGACTCGTCGATCCGGCGGCCGAGCGGCGCAACGATCCGGTCGATGATCCGCATAACGTGGTCGTCGCTCTCGAAGGCGACGGGAACGCGCTCGATTTTGCCTTCCCGCTCGATGTAGATGTTCTTGGCGCCGTTGACCATGACCTCTGTGATGGTGTCGTCCTCCAGCAGGGTCTGGAGCGGTCCGAAGCCGAGGATCTCAGCCGAGATCTGTTCGAAAAGGCGATGCCGTTCGGCCCGCGTCAGGACGATCTTTTCCTCCGCCAGGATCTGTTCAAACAGGTCCTGGATCGTCCGGCGGACCTCCCCGACCCGGGTGACGTCCATCCCCGGGTCGAGTTCGGCCAGCAGGCGGTTCTGGACGCGGGTCTTCAAATCGAAATACGTCTCCCGCTGGGAACTGACCCCCGGAGGGGGGGTTCGGCGGGTTTTCAGCGCCGAAAGCCGGGACTCGTCCTCACCCTTGCCGGCACCCTGGCCCCCGCCTTTACCTTGTTCGATTCGTCTGAGTAAAGAGGACATGGCTCATCTCCTTTCACGGCGCCTTTTCGATAACCAGCTCTGCCAGGGCCTGTAGCGCGCGGCCGATCGGCAGCGCGTTAATTTTACTATCAATCATGAAGGGTATTCCGCGGTTGACGGATGGGATGACCGTCCGGCTGTCGAGCGGGACCACGACGTCGATTTTTTTCTTGAAGCTCTCTCCGATCCGCTCCGGGGTGATATTAATCCGCTTGTCGTAGCGGTTCATCACAAAAACCAGGTTCGGGGAGGGGATCCCGAGGGCTTGAGCCAGGTCCAGGAACATTTTTGTCCCTGCAATGGAGGGGATGTCCTGCGTGGAAACCAACAGGACCAGGTCGGCGGCATCGAGGGCCGCGAGGGTGTATTCGGTCAGCGCCGAAGTCGCGTCCACGATCACGTAGTCGAACTGGCCGCGCATATAGCGGAGCAGCTGCTGAAACTGCTCTCCCGTGATCTCTTCAGCGAACTCGGGTCGCGGCGGGGCGGCGAGGATTTTTACACCGGATTCAACGTGCTCGATCAGCACCTCGGCGACCACATCTTGATCCAGCTCATTTACGCGGGGAGCCAGGTCACCGATATGGTTCTTGCTGGATTCGTTGAAAAAGATGGATACGTTCCCGAACTGGAGGTTTCCATCGACCACCAGGACCTGGCAGTCGTCGGACTGCAAACTCACGGCGAGGTTGGCGGCCAGCATGGTGCAGCCGGTCCCCCCTTTCGGGCTGTAAACGACGATGACGCGACCGTCGACCCCGGGCCGACCGGCGCCGGATGCAGACCCACCCGTCGCATCAACAGTGGCCGTGCGGGCATCGACTTTGGCGCGTTCTTCGAGCGACATCACACCGGCCCTGCGGATCGCCGAAATCAGTTCGTCGATCGTCGGCGGCTTGGTGAGAAAATCGCGCGCCCCGGCAAGCATCGCCCGGCGCATATAGTTTGGATCCCCCTGCACGGAAAGGATCACGATCTGGACCGAGGGCGCCTTCTGCCGGATCAGCTCGGTCGCCAGGATCCCATCCATATCCGGCATGTTGATGTCCATCAGGACGACATGCGGTTCAAGATCGGTCGAGAGATCGATCGCCTCCTGCCCCGTCCGGGCTGTACCGACGACGACGACATCCGATTCGAACTGGAGCAGCTTGCGGATGTTCTCGCGCGTTTCCGCAATGTCGTCGACGATCAGGACCTTGATTTTCTCATCCGCCATCCGGCGTGCTCCAAATGGGCGAATTTTGGGGGTGGCTGCGGCTCCGCCGTAGTCGCCCCCAAATTCGCCACCTCAATTTTCGGAAAGGTTCTTTAGTATATCGCATGACCCGGGCCGCACCGTGAATGACGGCTGAGAAACATAGTTTAAACGACCGGAGGCTGGGGTGGAAGCCCGTTCGGACCCGCCACAACCCAGCCTCCGGCTATCGTTCTACGCTAGGGAGTCGCGGCGTCGTTCGGCAAAGTCGGGAATAGCAATTGGTCGATCCTGGGCTCCAGTCCGTAGGGCTGTCGCGCCGGGACGAACATGTTGTACTGGTCGAGTAGGAACTGCAGGGTCACCGCTTCCGTCTCCGCGATCGTCGTGTCTTCGGAGGGGCGCATCGCCAGTGAAAGCCTGGCGCCGTTGAGAACCAGGTAGTTGAGGGTCACCGCATCCTGATACGAGACGACGAGGGTGATCACATCCGGCGGGACGATGACGGGCGCCACCGGTGCAGCTTCTTCCCCCTCCTCGGCGGCCGGGTCCTGTGCGGCGGCGGCTTCGGCCTCCGCCGCAGCGGCTTCCGCTTCCACCTCTGCCTCGAGCTTGAACGTACCGACCTGGAGTACCATCGCGTTCTGGATCAGGGTCTGGCTGACGGAGCGCGGCCGCTGCGTCTCGGACGGGACGATGTAAAAAGGCTGGCCAAGCGTCGGGTCGAGATCCAGCCGTCCGATCGGTGAGACGGCCCCACCGGCGACGATTTGGGCGGTCAGCGTCTGCAGCAGTTCGTTGGTCGTGACACTGACCGACTCGGCCGATCCGTCTGTCGACTCCTCGGAAAACGAGACGACGATCGCCGGTCCGGGCGCGATCACGGCGGACGAGTAGTTCGGCAGCGCGGACTGGAACTGCGTGTCGAGGTCTACAAACAGCAGGCTGACAATGACGTTGACCCGATCGCCGGGCCGCAGCCCGTATGAGACCGATGAAAGCCGGTTGATCGGGATCGAAACCCCCACCATGCCATCCTGGATATAGAGCGAAGCCTCGCTGCCGGCCAGTTCGACGGCCTGATCGGACACCATCGATTCGGTCAGGAATGCGCCTTGTTCGAGGTCGAATAACGACTTCATGCCGATCACCTGGTCCAGGGCTGTAAACATCCCCGCAAAGGCGCGCTCGCGTGGGATCTGGACGATCGCCACCTTGCCTTCGGAGATTTCCTCACCGCGCAAGATCGCCTGCTGCACGATGACGACATCCGTCAGATCGGTCGCAACCGGCTGCTGTGGCTGCCCCGTATCAACCGGCTGTTGTGCGGGAAACAAGATCGGCAGCGCAAAATACACGGCGAGCAGGCCGAAAATCAGGATCAGGCCCAGCAGGATTAATAATCTACCTCGACGCATGGTTCCTCCTCAAACGAAGCGGATAATGAAAATCGTTTCATTTCTCGTTATGTTAATCAAATTCAGAGATCGTGCAACTCGAATTGGATTTCAAATCGGGTCTCTGAATCTCCCTAACCTTAATAAATCTTAACGATTTTACTCCTTTTGGTCTGCGATCCTACGTTACCATCGGGGGATACGAGCTTATCCGAAGATTGGGGCGGCGAATTTGGGGGCGGCTGCGGGTGGAGCTGCAGCCGCCCCCAAATTC
>DATKDL010000110.1:0-11766 GCA_035512695.1 Anaerolineales bacterium
CGGGCTGCGCCCGCCGCCACCATCCCCCAACTTCGCCTCTCCATAATTTTCGCATTCGTTGGAGCGAATGCACGGGTCAGGATCTGCGGGGAAAGGAATAAAAGGAAAAATTCCGGGACGGGCGAACACTTCTGGGAAAGACTGGCCTGGTCTCTGGGGCATTTTTTCGGCAAGTACCGTGGCGAACTGCAATTGACTCAACTTAATTAACACGGATTTTGCAATTTAGCTACGCGTTTTTGCGAGGGAATATTCCGGCGGAGGTTGAAATGGAACACGGATTGAATTCAGCTAGAATTGAGGCCTGACTTGATCATTCCAGCCAAAAAACGGAGGCAACCGCATGACCAAACCCCTCTCCGACCTCAAGGTCCTCGACCTGAGCCGCGTCCTCGCCGGCCCTTATTGCACCATGCTGATGGCCGATATGGGCGCCGATGTGGTCAAAATCGAGCGCCAGGGCGCCGGCGATGACACGCGCGGCTACGGACCGCCGTTCATCAACGGAGAGAGCACCTATTATCTGTCCGTTAACCGCAACAAGCGCAGCATGACCCTGGATATGAAACACCCCAAAGGGAAGGAAATCCTGGGTGAGATGATCGATCGGGCCGATGTCCTGGTCGAGAACTTCCGTCCGGGGACGCTTGAAAAGCTGGGCTTCGGTTACGAGGCCGCCCGGGCGCGCAACCCGCGCCTGGTCTACTGCTCGATCTCCGGTTACGGGCACACCGGTCCCAGCGCCGGGTTCCCCGGCTACGACCTCGTCGTCCAGGGTGAAGGCGGGATCGCCGACCTGACCGGCGAACCGGACGGCCCGCCGATGAAGGTCGGCACCTCGCAGGCCGATATCGTCGCCGGGATGAACGCGTTCTCGGGGATCCTGCTCGCTTTACTGGCGCGGGGAAAGACCGGGGAAGGTCAGAAGATCGATATCGGCCTGCTCGACTGCCAGGTCTCGCTCCTGACGTACCAGGCCGGGATCTATTTTGCGACCGGGGAAAGCCCGAAGCGGATGGGTAACCGTCACCCGTCGATCGCCCCGTACGAGACCTTCCAATCCAGCGACGGCTACGTCAACCTGGGCTGCGGCAACGAGGCGATCTGGCGCCGGTTCTGCACCGCCGCCGGCGTCCCGGACCTCGCCGAAGACCCGCGCTTCGCGACCAACGCCGACCGGGTCGCTCACCGGGCCGCCCTGTTGGAGGTGATGGAACCGATGATGGCCTCTCGCACCACGTCGGAATGGGTCGACCTGCTGCGCCCGGGTGGCATCCCGGCCGGGCCGATCCACAGCGTCCGGGAGGTCCTCGAACATCCCCAGACCCACGCCCGCGACATGGTCATCGAAATCGACCATCCCCTGGCCGGTCCGATCCGGCTGACCGGCATCCCGATCAAGCTGAGCGAGACCCCAGGGGAGATCCACTCCCCTCCGCCCCTGCTCGGCCAGCACACCGCCGAGGTCCTGGTCCAATGGCTCGGCCTGGGGCCGGAGGAGATCAAGCGGTTGGCGACATCGGGGGTAGTTTGAATGGGCGAATGGGCGAATTAGCGAGCTTCCGCCCATTCGCCCATTCGCCCATTCGCTTGCTCGCCCATTCGCTCTTCGGTTTTATAATCTCTATCATGCTCTTCAAACTGTTATCCCTGAGCAGCCTGCTCCTGCTGGTCGGCTGCGGGAGGCTCCCGCCGGGATCGGCGACCCCCACGGAAGGGGGTCGGACCCAAACACCGGCGACGCCCGTGGAGTCGTCCTTTCCAACCGCAACATTTTCGGCCACAGCATCCCTGACTCCGACCAACCCGCCGACGGCGACCCTGTTCCCCACTCGCACACCGCTCTCGTTTCTCCCGACCGACTGTCCCACCCTCACGCCGACACCGACCGCCACCGAGACCCCGCTGGTCAGCGCCACACCGACCGCCACGACCACCGGGACCGCGACTTCCACGGCGACCGCCACGGCGACGACCACGCCGGACCCGGACGCTTCGCCCACCGCTTCCCCTACCACCGGCACGACGAACACGCCCACCATCACACCCACCCCGACGATCACACCTACCCCAACCCCATCGGTCACCTGGACGCCGCATCCATGCCCGTCCCCCACCCCGACCAATACGCTGACCCCGACACCGTCCCATACCCCGACCGCGACCCCGCCGCTGCCCGCCTTGGCCGGTAATGGGATCGACACGGCGGATCTGGATTCGTTCGACCCGGGTCTCTGGTCGGATCCGCCGGAGGACTTCACCGCCGATCTCCGCCGCGATGGAAGCCAGTGCATCGTCGATTGCCTTGGGCTCCGATGGCGCAGCGGGGCATCGACCGCGATGCTGACGATGATCATCTATCGCACACCCGATTTCCGCGACGCCGTCGCCGCCGGCCTTGCCACCCAGACCTACTATTTGAGCCGGGGCTACGAGACCGCCGAATTTCCGCCGGTCGGCAACCTGCCGGCCTTCACCTGGGTGGGCGTGAACCTGGGGAAGGACGTCGTCCTGATCACCTCGCAGGGACCGGCGATCATGATCTTTTTCTGGCAAAACGACTCCCCGGGCGGCCTTCCCGCGGTGATCGACTCCATCACCCGCTACGCCGGCATCCAATCCGCCATCCTGCGCGAGAACGGCTTCCTCACCATCACATTGCAGCTGACGCCGTTCCCGTAATAAACCGTCACGTCTTACCCTCCCTTCATCTCTTTCCGCTAAAATACCCACATGAATGCGGAGTTTTCACGCAGAGAATTTCTGAAATTGGGCTCGTTGGGCCTGGCCGGGTCGGCTTTGGCGCCGGTGTTCCCTCCGGAGGAGGAGACTCCTTTCGAGCGTCCGACGCTTGGGCGGGTGACGACGACACAGGTCAGCGTGTTCAGCCAGGCAAACGATGCCTCCCGGATCGTCCGGCAGCTGTTTCGTGACCGGCTCGTGCCGATTTTCGACGAGCTGACGCCGCCCACCGGGCCGGCCTGGAACCCGCACTGGTACAAGATCTGGGGCGGCTACGTCCACAGCGCCAACATCCAGATCGTCCACGTCCGGCGGCAGCCGGTCGTCGAGGCGATCCCGGAAGGCGGCTGGCTCGGCGAGATTTCGGTCCCGTACAGCGATACGCAGTCCTACTCCAGGTTCGACGGCTGGCGGCAGGTCTACCGGCTGTACTACCAGACGACCCATTGGATCATGGACCTGGTCGAAGGGCCGGACCGGACGCCCTGGTACGAACTCCTGGATGAGCTCAACAGCGAACGATACTACGTCCCCGCCATCCATGTCCGGCTGATCCCGGCGGAGGAACTTGCCCCGATCTCGCCGGATGTCCCACCCGGAGAAAAGCGTATCGAGGTCGATATCGACAAGCAGACCCTGACGGCGTTCGAATCCGGCGAGCCGGTCCTTTTCACCCGGGTCTCCACCGGGATCAAGTCGACGATCATCACCAACGGACTCCCGACCGAGACGCCGCGCGGCGAATTCAACATCGCCAGCAAGTATCCCTCCAAGCACATGGGCGAGGCCCGGTTGACGGACAACCTGGAGGACTACGTCCTGGTCGGCGTCCCCTGGACGGCCTTCTTCGACGTGCGCGGCTACGCCATCCACGGCGCCTATTGGCACAACAATTTCGGCGTCCAGATGAGCCGCGGCTGCGTGAATCTGAAGATCGAGGAAGCCAAATGGCTCTTCCGCTGGATGACCCCGCAGCACGACCTGCAGGACGTCTACAAGACCGGTTTTGGGACCAGGGTGACGATATTTTGAACGTCTTTATAGAAAAAAGTGAAGCGTTAAAGGGCGGCCGGCGACTCTTTCGCCGGCCGCCCTTCAACGCTTCACGCTTTTATAGTATTATTCCCCTCTTGACCGGCAAGGTAGCTCAATCGGAAGAGCAGCGGACTCATAAGCCGTTGGTTGTGGGTTCAAGTCCCACCCTTGCCACCTCTGGTGCCCGCCCGCGCGGCGGGCATTGCCTTTGATAAAGCCTGGAGAGCAACCATGGCCCCCATCCGCGTCGGCGCCAAAGCCATCATCCTTCACGAAGACCGGGTCCTCCTGGTCAAGTATCGCGATGGCGAGAACGGCCATTACAACTTTCCGGGCGGCGGGATCAAAAGGGGAGAATCGATCCGCAAAGGCCTTCGGCGCGAGGTCGCCGAGGAGACCAACCTGGACGTCAAGATCGGCCGGCTGCTCCTCGTCGGAGAATACGACCCTAAAAAGCACAAACGCAAATTCGGCCGCCTCCACAAGCTGACCCTCTATTTCCTGTGCACGATCCGGGACGAGGCCCAGCCGAGCCTCCCTGAAAAGCCGGATCGGAACCAGATCGGGGTCGAATGGTTTTCGATCGACAAACTTCCCGCAACGCTCCTGCCTAATCACCACGACCTGATCGTCGCCGCCGTCCTGGATGAGGAGACCCAAAGCTTGTTCACAACGCGCAGATAACGTGAGTCACCAAAAGAGCGCTGAAAAGCAGGAGACCGGCGCGGCTGAGCCTCGGCATTCTCCTGCTTTTTCCGGTTTTTCCGATGGTCCGGACCTGCATACGGACCTGGACCGGGTCTGGGAAACGATGGTCGCCTCGGCCCCGGTCAGTCTCCCGCAGGCTTACGATTTCATCCCGCCGCCGGGCGCGGGACTTTCCCTGGACCCGTTTCAAGAACGCGCTGCCCACCACCTCGAAGGGCCGATTCGAGTCCTCGCCCCGGCCGGATCGGGGAAGACCCGCACATTGACGGCCCGCATCTCCCGGATGATCGCCGGGGGTATCCCGGCCGGGAAGATCCTGGCATTGGCGTTCAACACCAAAGCCGCCGCCGAGATGGCGGATCGTCTGGAATCGCTCGCCACGGGCGGTGTCCAGACCCGGACTTTCCACTCCCTCGGTTACGAGATCACCAGGGAAATCGGCCTCGGGCGGTACGATCCGGCCTCCGAAGCGCGGGCTCGCAAACTGGCGGAATCAGAAATCCGGGCGCGCCTTCCGATGCCGGACCATCCCGGGGAGGCCCGGCGGCTGGAAGCCCGTGCGCTGGACGTTCTCACCCGGTCCAAATCCCGGCTGACCCCGTACACAAAAATGGCGATCGCCCATTGGGATACGACGTACGAACTGTCGGAGGCGTTCAGCGCCTGGATCAGCGGTCAGCGAGCGCGCGGCCTGCTGACCTTCAGCGACATGATCTACTTCGCCCTGCGCGGCCTGGTGGAAGACCCCGCGCTGCGCCTGCGCTGGCAGTCCCGCTTCGACTTCATCCTGGTGGACGAGTTTCAGGATCTCAACGCCGCCCAGATGCTGCTGGTCCGCATCCTGGCGCTGCCGCAGGACAACCTGTTCGTCGTCGGGGACGACGACCAGCTCATCTACGCCTGGCGCGACGCCGAGGAGCGGCATATCCTGAAGTTCGAGCGCATGTACCCGCAGGCTGAATCCGTCGTCCTGGCGACGAACTACCGTTCCGGGGTCAAAATTGTCCGGCATGGCCGCTGGCTGATCGAGAACAACCCCGCCCGGGTCGAAAAGGACATTCGCCCGGCGGCAGCGTCTGGATGGGGCCGGGTCGACATCATCCTGGAACCGACCGCCGCCGCGCAGGCCGGGGCTGCTGCAGCCTGGATGCAGGCATGGATGGAGACGGTGGACGGCCTCGACTGGAGCGATTTCGGCCTGCTGTTTCGGGTCAACGAAGACGCAAAGCGGCTTGAAAAGGCTTTGTACACCGCCGGGATCCCGTTTACGACCGCCCGCACGGCGGGCGATGCGCCGGAAGATCCGCCGCCGGACCCTGCGCCGGGAAAGGCCACCCTGATGACGATCCACAGGTCGAAAGGCAAAGAGTTCCCCTTCGTCGTTTACTTCAATCTCAGCGGTGGTGGGGGGACGGCCCTGGACGAAGCGGACGAACGCCGGGTGGCGTACGTGGGTGTGACGAGGGCCGGGCGCGGCCTGCTGGTTACATCCGGCCTGGACCGCCCGTCGCCGTTCCTGGCCGAGATGGCGCTCAACCCGAATTTCGACGACTTTGCCGAACCGTTTCTTCAACGGCTGCTCCTGGGCGCCCGGCGGCGGGCGCTTTGGGAGCAGCGGGACTGGCGCAGCTGGCTGGCAAGTTTTTGGGCCTGGCCCATCCAGGAGGGGGAAGCCGAGGCGGCTCCGGCCGTCGGTTTGACCGCGGATCGTGATATCGACCTGCTTTCCACGGAGCTCCGTTTTCGCCGCATCCTCGGGATCGAAAAGAAGCCATGATAAGATTCCGGTATGACTCTCGATGCGCTCGCTCCCTCCGCTTTTTTTGACCTGAAAGATCCGGGTGCTGCCGCCATGTTCGCCGGCTGCCGAACAGCCTGGGAACCCCTCTTCCACATCGAAGCCCACCTGGCTCGCCTCGTCGGCGATCGGCGGAGGATCCTGGGCGACGTCTCGAAGGGCGCCTGGATCGGCGATGCGCCGGTCTACATCGCCGCGGACGCCGTAGTGGAGCCGGGAGCTTATATCGTTGGCCCGGCCTACATCGGTCCAGGCGCAGTGGTTCGGCATGGGGCCTACGTCCGGGAGAACGTGATCATGCTGGACAAAGCGGTGTTCGGCCATGCCGGAGAAGTCAAAAACAGTATCTTTCTGCCCGGGGCGCACGCCCCGCATTTCAACTACGTCGGGGACAGCATCCTCGGAACCGGCGTCAACCTTGGCGCCGGGACCCGGCTGAGCAACCTGGAGATCACGAGTGAGAAGGACCCGGCGACGGGGAAACGGCCGACGATAAAATTCATCCACGAAGGGGAAACGATCGATACCGGATTGGCCAAGCTCGGGGCGATCCTCGGTGATGGTGTCCAGACCGGCTGCAACGCCGTGCTGAACCCCTGCTGCCTGGTCGGTCCGCGGACCCTGATCTTCCCGAACCTGAGCGTCCGCAAAGGCTGCCACCCACCGGACAGCTTTATCCGCCTGCGGCAGAACGTGACCACCATACCGCGAAGATAATGGCTCCGCCATGCCGCGCGTTCGAAACCCGATTTTTCCGCCTTAGCGCCTCACGGCAATAGATTTGACGGACCCAGCCCCTCGATCGTCCTGGCGGCGAGGGCGGTGCCTGCTTCCAAAGCCTCGTCGAGCCCCCCTCCGCGGACCAATACCGCCAGCGCCGCACCGCAGAAGCTGTCCCCGGCGCCGGTGGGGTCGAATTCCGCCGCGGGGAGTGCCGGCGCTCGCAGGACCACGCCATCCCCACGGACGGTAAACGCGCCGCGCTCCCCCAGGGTAACGAAGACGACCTGGCCGGAATTTGCGGCGACCGCGTCCGGGCTGCCGAACAGCCCGCGTGCTTCGTTCTCGTTCATGAAGAAAAAATCCGAAATCGCCATCAGCTGTCTGACCGCATCCGTGTTTTCATAGACCTGCCGGCCAGCTCGGCTCTTCCGCCGCCGTGATGGATGATGTCCAGGCGCGGCAGGCGCTCGAGCGGGATCGTCGGACCGGACCAATCCAGGAGTCGATCGTAAGCGGAGAGCAGGTCCGGCATTGGATCCGGGCGTTGGGCGAACAGGCGGACCCGCCCGCCGGCCGCCCGGACAGCCAGGGCCGTGTACAGCCCGGCGCCGCCCGGTGAAATGCGCCGTTCGGTTTCTCCGGGGAGACGCAGCGTATCGATCGTCACGCCGCCGGCGACGAGGATGGCCGGGTTGTGATCAGGCACGTCGAGGTGACCGTCCAGGCCCCTGGCATTACCCCCGCAGCAAGCGCGCCCCAGCGGTCAGCCAGGCCTCCTCAGCGCCGACCAATTCGAGGGCGAAGCCGCGCGTGCCTCCTTCGAGGAACTGCAGAGTCTCCTTCAGCACTTCAGCCGGAAGCGATCCGGAAGAGCCGTTTACATATTGGCTGAACTCGCTGCACGGCGCCATATGCTTGAATAGCCGGAACTCGAACCGGCTGCCGTCCGGGTTTTCGAAAACCAGCCGGCCGCGCAGGTCATCGGGACCCGGCGCCAGGGGGCCAGAGACGATCAGGTTCTCCCCCGCGACGCCGTCGAACAGGTCTTCGCTGAACCGGGTTCGCATCCGGTCGTAGTGCCCGGTAAACCCGATGGAAATCCCGTTCGACCCGCCGAAGCGGGATTCCGGGTGATCGGTGTGGTGGGCATCGACGATCCGAGTCCCGTCCGCGGCGATCCCGATTACGCCGCGATTCGAAAGCCGGATCTCAGGGACAACGACAATGTGTGCCGGGTCATAACGCGGATTTTTAGGACCACCGGTATTTAGGGGTCGAGCCTGGACCTGGACGATGGCCAGCACACCGATCGACTGAAATTCATTTTGCATAGACGGTCACCTGCCAGAAGAGTCCTTTGCGGGCGAAGCGCGGTTGGAAACCGGCCTCCCGGATCCGGGCATCGACCCGGGCCGAGTCATGGATGAACATGCGGAATGGCCGGCGGAGGATTCGCTGAAAAAAGTTGATCACGGCGATGCCGGCCCTGAAAATAAGCCGGTCGACGGGATAAACCAGCCCGATGATGCGTCCTGCCTTGCGGACTGCCGCGTCGACCAGCGCCGGCATATCGTCGTAACAGCAGATGACCCGGTCCAACGTTACCAGATCGGCGACCGGAAGATTTTCGGAGAGCCGGACGAAGTCTCCGACGTGGTACTGCGCCCGTCCGGCGTAGCCGCGGCGCTCCGCCTCGGATCGGGCGGTCTGCGAATAAGCCGGGGAGGCGTCCACATTGACGATCGCATCCAATTCGCCCGCGAGTTCGTGCTGGATCGCCCCGACCCCGCCGCCAATGTCGAGCAGCGACCGGAGCTCGATTTTCTGTGCCCGGACAGCCTCCAGCAGGCGGCGCGTCTCCTTCCAGGGACCGCCGCGGCGATACTTTTCCAGTTCGTTTTCAGCCAGTTTTGTATCGAATACCTCTTCGATACCGCGGCATTGGGGGGATTGGCAGCAGGACATGGACGAATGGGCGAGGGGGCGAATGGGCGAATGGGTGAATGAACGAATGGGCGAATGGGCGAATGGGCGAAAAGCTCATTCGCCCATTCGCCCATTCGCTCATTCACTTTTTATTGCCGTGATCAGCGCCGAAAACAGCTCCGCCTCAGGGACGGCTGCGCTCCAGGTGTCGTCTTCGGCGCGGGCGGTGATGTGGATGTTTTCAAAACCGAGGGCGAGCAAGCCGCGCTCCCAATCATCGATGGGGAGGGCTCCGGAGGCGCAGCTGCTCCACAACCGCATATCCTCCCGGGCTTCGCCGGGCACCTCGCGGCCGGCGACGACATCCGAGATTGCCAGCCGGCCGCCCGGTTTCAGGACGCGGTGCATCTCGGCAAGGACGGCGTTTTTATCCGGAGAGAGATTGATCACGCAGTTGGAGATGATGACGTCGACGGTCTGCGAATCGACCGGGAGCGCCTCGATGTAGCCTTCCCTGAATTCCACGTTGGCGAGCCCCATCCGATCCGCAGCCGCGCGGGCCCGGACCAGCATTTCCGGGGTCATATCGATACCGATCACGCGACCGGTCTCCCCCACCTCCCGCGCCGCGATGAAGCATTCCAACCCGCCGCCGGAGCCGAGGTCCAGCACGGTCTCACCCGGCTGAAGACTGGCCCCTCCGACGGCATTGCCGCAGCCCAGCGAGAATGCCGCAACGTCCTCCGGCAACGCCAGCATCTCGCTGTCGGAATAAAACGCGGCCTCGGGACCGCACCCGCAGTCGTCGCCGCAGCACGAATCCCCCTGCACCGCCCGCACCGCATAATGCGCCTGGACGGCGGTAAGGATCTCATCGGGGGTGATCTTTGCAGTCATCATAACCCCTGTTCCACCAATTCCGGCGCAAATACCCGCATAATCTGTCCGCAGCAAGAGACGACGCGCTGCTGGTTGAGGGTGTAGAAGGTATGCTTGCCTTCGTGGCGAATGTGGACGAGACCGGCGTCGCGCAGGATCGCCAGGTGGTGCGAGACCGTCGGTTGGCTGACCCCGACGACGTCCACGATCTCGCCGACGTTGAGCCAGCTGCAGCAGACCGAGTCCATGATCTTCTGCCGCGTTGGATCGGAAAGCGCTTTCGCAAACTCGACCGGATCGAGCTTCATATTGATGTTCATCGATGCAATTCTAATCGACGCTCATCGATGCGTCAAGATGGATGCGCCTTATGGTGGCGGCGGTACCGTGTAGATGCGAAACCCATCCCCCTCGTATTGCAAATCCAGGTCGGGATAAACCGGCTGTTCAGGCTCCTGCCAGAAGATATAATCCACCCCTTGTTCCACCAGCAGTGCGCGGGCCGAGGCGTTGGAAAGCCGGTTCTCGAAAAAGGCGTCCACCTCCGGCCGCAGCCTGTCGAAACCGATCGTCTCCGGGCCGTGACCGATGACGACGCGCAAAGGGGCAAAAGCCGGCAGCGCGTTGCCCGTGCCGACCGGCGCAAGGACGATCGAGTCGATTGGGGCGTGCGCAGCCAGGATTTCCACCGCCGCCGCTTCGACCGAGGGCCGGAAGGCCGGTTCGGCCGGATACCAGGCTACCTGCCCCGCCCCGGCCAGCAGAAGCAGGGTGGTCGGGATGGCTGCTGCGATCAGCGGAACCGACTTTCTCATCGATCGAGCCCGGTCCGGTTCACGCTCGAACCCGCACACGACCAGCGCCAGCAGCGCAATGAATACACCCTCAGAAAGCCTGCGCTGCAGATTGACCGGCAAGTAGACCAGGATTGGGAAAACGAGGACCCAGATGACCGGCAGCCGCGCCCGGACGGCCCCAGACACAAGCAGCCGCCGCGCGCCCTTGATCGCCCAGGGCAAATAGATCGCGTACCCGGCCAGGTAATGCAATGGATGAGGGGAGTGAATCGTGTTCTGCGCGCTCCAGGCTCGGAAAAACGGGTCGAGCTGCGAAGCGGCCGCATGGTAAATAACCATCAGCAGGGGCAGCAGCGCTGCCGAGGTAAACATCGCGATCACCCGAGTCCTGGTCTCCCCGGCCGGCCGGACGAGGACGAAGATGAAATAGAGTCCGGAGACCAGCAGGGCGATTGCGGGGGACAACGGGTTGAAAAAACCGGCCGCCAGCCAGAGCAGCCCGGCTCGCAAACCTCGCCGGATTCCAGGTTCGCCGCCCGGGGCGAGCAGGGTCGCAAAACCCCAGAGAGTCAGCGCCCGGCCGGCCGCCAGGTGCGGCAGCCCGAACAGCGCCAGGAAACCGAACGCCTCCGGGGAATAAAAATCGAGCGGCAGCTCGCCGAAGAGGCTCCCCTGTCCGGCCAGGACCAGCAGCCAACCGAGCCCGCCCCCGAGCGCACCCAGCGCGGTCCCCAGAAATCGGCCGGCCGGGTCCCTGACGAACACGGACATGAAATCGTAAACCGCGTACACATACAGGAAGACGGCCGCAATCCGGAACAGGTGGAAGATGACGACGAGCTGCAGATGCACCTCCGCCCCACCGGCCAGTTTGCCCAGCAGGATGTACGGCAGATACACACCGAGCAGCCCGGTCTGCGGAGTTGTCGAATAGGGCGACCGGAAGGCCCAGGCGCCGTGGGTCCCGGAAAGCATTTTTGCGATATAGGAGTTTCCGTCCTCGACGGCGAAAAGGAAACCGGTGAAGACCCACTCCTCTCCTGACCGGGCGAACGCGATCAGGTAAGGGATCGTCGTGACCAGCGCGGTGAAAATCGCAAACCCGAACAGCCGGCGGGTTTCATCGGAGGTTCTCATAAAGTGCAGGTTCCACCTGTT
>DATKDL010000111.1:0-14316 GCA_035512695.1 Anaerolineales bacterium
CAGGCGCGGCTGCTGCGCTCGTTTGAAACGGCGCACACGAACACCGGGAAGATCGGCGAGCTGGTCGAGGCGCTGGGCGTGGCGGCCCCGCCGGTCGGGCTGGACAGCCAGGCCAAGTACGCCCTGCTGGCCGCCGGAAAAGGGGACCTGCTGGTGCGGCTGCTGTCTTCCCGGCAGCCGGATTACGAGGAAAAGGTCTGGGACCAGGCGGCCGGGTCGCTCGTCGTCGAGGAGGCCGGGGGGCGGATCACCGATCTGAACGGCCGGCCGCTGGATTTCACCGCCGGCCGCACCCTGCGCCGCAACCGCGGCGTGCTGGCCTCCAACGGGCATTTGCACGACGCCGCGCTGGCCGCGCTGGCGGATATCTCCGCCTGAATTACGAATGGATGGGTCGATAAAAGCCGGAGAAGTCGATACCCGGCAGGGCTTTACCCTGCCGGGTATCGACTTCTCCGAGCTCATCGCCCTGGCGCTGAGCCTGGCCGCGGTACTGGCCGCCTACCTGGTCGCGGATCGGATCTACGACCGTATCCCTCACATCGAGGACGAAATCGCTTACGTCTGGCAGGCGCGGGCGATGGCTGCGGGGGCCGTCACCGCGCCGACCCCGCCGCTGGAGAACCGGTTCCTGGTCCCGTTCGTGGTCGATCACGAGGGGCTGCGGTTTGGGAAGTACCCGCTCGGCTGGCCGGCGCTGCTCTCGGTCGGGATCCGGTTGGGGCTGCGGGCCTGGGTCAACCCGCTTTTGGGTGGGCTGGCGGTCTGGCTGACGTATGTGCTAGGGCGGCGGTTGCTCGGCCGGCCGGCCGGGTTGATCGCCGCCGTCCTGACGGCGACATCTCCCTTTTTCCTGATGATCTCCGGTTCGCTGCTTTCGCACGCTTTGGGGCTGGTCCTGGCGCTGGCCTTTGTGCTGGCGTGGTGGGACGTGGTCGGGCCGCGGGAGGGGGCCGGATCGCCGGAGGCAGGGCGGCTGCCCGGCTGGATCCCGGTGTTGGCTGCGGGCGGGGCGATCGGTGCCCTGGCGGTGACGCGGCCATTCACGGCGGCCGGTGCGGCGCTGCCGTTCGTGGTCCAGGCGATCGTCCTGTTCGTGCGGGGGCCGGGGGCGCTGCGCCGGCGGTTTGCCGGTGTTGCGCTGATCGGGGCGCTGATCGGGAGTTTGCACCTGCTGTGGCAGGCCGCGGCGGCCGGGGACCCGTTCTTCAACCTGTACACGCTCTGGTGGCCGTACGACCGGGCCGGGTTCGGTCCCGGTTTCGGGGTCACAGACCAGGGCCACAACCTGAACCTGGCGTGGATCAATACCGCATACAGCCTGCGCGTCGGTTGGCACGACCTGTTCGGCTGGCCGGGATTCAGCTGGATCCTGCTGCCGTTCGGGGTCTGGGCTGTGCGGCGGGACGGGCGGACGCTGCTGGCGGGGAGCGTCGCCCCGGTCCTGCTCGTTTTCTACGGCGCCTACTGGGTCGGTTCATGGACCTACGGGCCGCGCTACCAGTACGAGGGGTTGTTCAGCCTGGCGCTGCTGAGCGCGGCGGGGCTGTGCCTGCTGGCGGGCTGGCCGCTGCGGCCGGGGGAGCGGGATTCAGCGAGGCAGGGGGCGGCGAGGCTGCGGCCGCTGTTGGCGGCGGGCCTCTTTGCGGCGCTGCTGGCGGTCAACCTGGCCATGTACCTGCCGGTCCGGCTCGATTCGATGCGTGCGCTTTACGGGATTTCCGGCGCCGCCCTCGCGCCGTTCGAAGCGGCCGAGGGGAGCCTGGCGCCGGCCGTCGTCATCGTCCACGCCGATCACTGGACCGGGTACGGGGCGTTGCTCGACCTGCAGGACCCGTTCCTGACCTCGCCGTTCATTTTTATGTGGGGCGCCCCGCGCGGGATCCACGCGACCCTGGCCGATTATTTTCCCGGGCGGGCGATCTTTCATTATTACCCGGAGGAGCCGAGGGTGTTTTACACGGGGCCAAGGCCGTAGAGACGCCCCACCGTGGCGTCTCTACGCATTCACCCGCGCCAGCGCTGTGAATACGAGGACGACGGCGCCCAAAACCAGGTTCCCCCACAGGATCAGACGGTGCTTGCGGAAAAGGGCGTCGATTTCGCCCGGCTCAGCGCGGCCGCGCGTCGTCCGCAGCACGGCCCGGCCCAGTTCGGGGAGCGCCGCCCAGGTCAGGTAGGCGCTCAAACCGACCATCCCCAAAAAGACTATGTGCTTGAGCAAGATCGACTGCGACCAGGCGTTCCCGAAGGCCAGCAGACCCTGGTACCGGTCGCTGGCGCTCATCTGGACCAGGCCGGTTGCGATCAGGACGGCCAGCGAGAGCCAGCCGAGCGGGTCTAGTTTTTTCTGGGCCTTGTGGAGCAGGTCCAGCCGGGAAGCGTCATCGTCCAGTCGGGCGATCAGCGGGAGCGTGACCAGGCCGGCGGCGGCCAGCCCGCCGAGCCAGACGACGGTGGCCAGCATGTGCAGCCAGTACGAAAGTGAAAGCGCCCAGGTGGGGACAGCCATCGATGCGAAGCCCGGGGCTACCCGTTCTCGTCCTCTTCACAGCGGTTGCGATAGCGGGTCAGCTGCTGGTCGTACTGCTCCGGCTGCACCGCAAACTGCATAAAGATCTCCAGCTGGCCGACGGCCGTGCACCATTCGCCGGCATCGTCGAGCTGGGTGATGTATTTCTCCAGCGCATCCAGGTACCAGTTCATGGCGGTCCCGCTCGACCCGTTGCGCAGGTTGGGGGCGAACGGCGCCACCTGGCCAAGGTAGAAGGCCGCCTGGGCCCAGTCCGCGACGGAATAGAAGCTTGCTCCAATCAGGTACAGGCGCGCCCAGTTGCGGTAGCCGTTGGCCTCCGAGTCGAGCGGACCGAACAGCTCCGCCTGCGACAGATCGTACAGACCGCTCTCGAGCTCAGCGGAGGCGAGAAGCTTGGCGACCCCCCGGTTGCGGAAGGCGACGTAGAGCATCGAATCGACATCGACCGCCATGAACTCGGGCTCGTCTTTCCGCAGGGCGAAGAGGGTCCGGATCGCCAGGTCCCAATCGCCGGCGACCATGGCGGCGCGTGCCTGGTCGAACTTCTCCTCCCGGCTGCGGGTGTCGGGTGTCGGGGTCAGGGTCGGCGTCGGCGTCGGGGTGATCGGAGTGGGGGTGGCGGTGGCGTTCATGCAGGTGATTGCCCGAGCCAGGCCCTCGATCGCGCCTTCGTGATTGGGGTCCAGTTCGAGGACGTGTTCAAACCGCTGCCGGGCGCGGTCGCAGGCCTGGGCGTTGAGGTCGTCGATCCCCAGGTTGAACTGGTTGTCGATCTCCGACCGGTTTTCGGCGACCCGGGTGCCTTCGCGCAGGACGATCCCGTTCTGGTAGCCCGTATATCCCGCGCCCACGGCGATCAGGATCAGGACCAGCCAGCCCGCGAGCAGCAATAGAATCCTCCGGCCACGTCCCTTTGGGGCGCGTCCGCTTCCCTTTTGGGCGGGTCCGGCGGGCGATTGGACGGCCTGAGTCTCCTCGGGCGGCGGTTCGTCCGTCCGATTCGGCCGGGTTTCATCTATTTCGTCAGGCATGCGGGGAATTATAACCGTGGGAAGAAAAAGCATTCACCACGAGGCGCACGGCCGCGGCACCCACAAGGGGTGCCGCGGCCGCGCGCCCCATGATGATCAAATGATTGCCTGGATCGCGGCAAACAGCGCCTCGAACTCCTCGTGACACTCCCCGCAGATATCGAGATGGCGCCGAACGAGCGGCATGGCCTCGTCGGGGTGTTTCCCCTCGATGAGCAGGTCCACGAAGTGGTTCATCTCGGCGAAACAGCCGTCGCAGTCGAGTTCCACGTCCCGAGTTTCGGCGATCATCCGGAGGATTTTTTTTAGTTTCTCAGGGGTCAGCATTCGTCATCCACCATCTCTTTTTCAGACGAGACCAGCTTGGTCCGTCTTACGGAAAACCATGTCGGAAAATTGGGGGCCGGCTTTGCCGGCCCCGATCCGCCGGCCCCCAATTTTCCTGGAAATCAGGATTCAAAAGCCGCCAAAACTTCCTCCGCGCTGATCCCGTTCTCGACCATCCGTTTTTGCAGCCGCTTGCGGGCGTCGTGGACGAGTTTGTAGAGGGCGTTGCGGTTGGTGTCCATTCGGCGGGCGACTTCGGAGATCGGCATGCCGTTGAACATGATGGCGATCACGGCGATCCGCTGCCGCTCGGTCAGCTCTTCGTCGATCATCTTCTCAACGAAGTCGAGCATGGAGGTCCGGGCGGCGGCGCTTTCCGGGCCGGGCTCGGGATCGGTCAGGAATGCAGGGGTGAACTCCTCCCCATCCTGGCCGGTCATCAGTTCCTGGAGGGAGACGTCCTGCCAGCGCCGCCGGCGCAGCTCGGAGTAGGCGACGTGGATGGCGATCTTGAGCGCCCAGGTCGTGAACTTGCTCTCGCCGCGGAAGGAATCGACGTTGTCAAGGATCTTGAGCAAGGCCTCCTGGACGAAATCCTCCACCACGAAGTCCAGATCGCGCCGGATGCGGGCGGCGAGCGCCGCGCGCAGACCGCGCAGGACGATCTCGCGCAAGTCTTCGATCGCGAAGGCCGAGTCAGGCCCCCGTAGATCGGCCAACCAGGCTTCGTTGCTGCGCTGCTCGGGCATGCCGCCAATGATACCCCATGCAGTTGAAGGTCGAAAGAGGCCGTTCCCCTAGCCGGCTCTCTGCCTCTTTCGACCGCTAACAAGGGATTTCCGTCATGGAGAATCAAGGGCACTTGTCACTAAACGGAGTGCGGGTATCGCAATATGATGAGTGCATCTGCTCCGAACGAAAGGAGACGGCATGCACACACCCTGGGAACACCGGTACGCCCAAAGGCAGCAGCGAATGACCGGTTCAGCAATCCGCGAGCTGCTTAAACTGACTGATAAACCTGACCTGATCTCTTTCGCCGGCGGCCTGCCGGCTCCGGAAATGTTTCCGGTGGCCGAGATCGCCGAGGCGAGCGCCCGGGTCTTACGGGAACAAGGCGCGCGGGCGCTCCAGTACGGCCCCACGGAAGGCTTTTCTCCGCTGCGCCGGATGATCGCCCGCCACACCGAGCGCTACGGGTTTTCCATTTCCCCCGACAACGTCCTGATCACCTCTGGCTCTCAGCAGGCGCTCGACCTGATGGGAAAGCTTTTTATCAACCCTGGAGACCGGATCCTGGTCGAGTCCCCCACCTACCTGGGGGCCCTGCAGGCCTGGAACGCCTACGAGGCCGAGTACCTCCCGGTCCCGGTGGACGAGGACGGGATGGTGATGGACGCGCTCGAAGAGGCGCTGCGCTCCGGGCCGAAGTTTATTTACGTTTTACCGAACTTCCAGAACCCGTCGGGGGTGACGCTCTCGTTAGAGCGCCGCCGCCGTCTGGTCGAGCTGGCCGACCGTTATGGGGTCCCGATCGTTGAGGACGACCCATACGGCCAGCTGCGATACGAAGGCGAGCATCTCCCGGCAGTCGTCGTGCTGGACGACGAACGGTCCGCGGCCAGGAACGGGACCTACCAGGGCAACGTGATCTACCTGAGCACGTTCAGCAAGATCCTGGCTCCCGGGCTCCGGCTGGCCTGGGTGATCGCGCCGCCGGAGGTAATCGATAAACTGGTCCAGGTCAAGCAGGGGATGGACCTGCACACGGCGATTTTCAACCAGATGCTGGTCCACGAGGCGGCGCGCGGCGGGTTCCTGGATCGCCACGTTCACGTCATCCGCCGCACGTACAAGGAGCGGCGGGACGTGATGCTGTCTGCTCTCGAGGAATACGCCCCGCCGGGGATCAACTGGACCCATCCGCAAGGCGGTCTCTTCCTGTGGGCGACGCTGCCGCCGGACATGGATGCCCAGGACGTGCTCAAGCGCGCCATCGAGCACGGCGTCGCCTTCGTGCCCGGGACTTCCTTCCATCCCTGCGGCGGCGGGCGCAACACGATGCGGTTGAATTTCTCTTACGCCGGCCCGGAGCGCATCCGGGAGGGGGTTGCGCGGCTGGGACAGGCGTTGGAGGAAGAAATTTACGCCGCACCTGCTCGGACATAATTTGGGTTAAGCCATGGATAATGCTTTTCTCAAAAGCAACGATCAAGGAGTTTGACATGGAACACCTCCTCGTGGTCGATTGGATGACCCGCAATCCCTACATCGTCTCCCCGTGGGCGTCGCTTCTGGACGCCTACGGGGTGATGCAGAGCTACGAGATCCGGCGCCTTCCGGTCGTCGAGGACGGCCGGCTGGTCGGGATCCTGACGATCAACGATATCCGATCGGCCGTTCCGATCGGCCTGTACCGGCTATCGGAGCAGAACCGGCGGATGGCGGGCAAATCGGTCGACGAAGTGATGAGCCGCCATCCGATCACGATCCACAAGAATGCCAGCATGGCCGATGCTGCCCAGATCATGTACGAGAACAAGATCGGCGGGCTGCCCGTGATCGAAGGGGGACAGCTGGTCGGGGTCATCACGGAGTCGGATCTTTTCCGGCTGGTGATGATCGAGGCGCGGGTGGCCGAGGCTTGAGATGACAGCTCTGCTGCTGGCCGGCGCCCTGGCCTGCGCCCTGCAGGCCGTGCGGGCGAACCGGCTGATCTCCTCTGCGCTGTATCTGGCCGCGCTGAGCTTGGTGACGGCCGTCCTAATGTACCGGCTCGGCGCCGCAGAGGCGGCCGTGGTCGAGCTCAGTGTCGGTGCCGGGCTGGTTACGGTGCTGTTCGTGTTTGCGATCGCGATCACGGGGGAAGATGCTATCGCGGCTCGTTCACCCGTCCCGGCGCCTGTCGCCTGGACGCTGACCGTCCTGGCGATCGCTGCGCTAGCCATCCTCATCGTCCCGCCGGAGCCGTGGTTAGCGCCGGCGGCCGGCCTGCCGCTCCCTGAGCTGTTCTGGGAAGTGCGCGGTCTGGACGCGTTGGTCCAGGTCGGTCTGATCTTTGCCGGGGTGATGGGGATCCTGGGTTTGCTGGTCGAGCGGGGACGGGAGGGACGGTGAACGGTCCTGGTGTGGATATGTCTGAAATGAGCATTCTCTTCACCGGTGTGCTGGGTTTGATCGGGATCGGGCTATACGGTTTGTTGGTGGTGCGCAATCTGCTCAAGATCGTGATCGCGCTGCAGATCCTGATCAAAGCCGCCCTGCTGGCCCTGATCTGGGCCGGGACGGTGAGCGGGCAGCTGAACCTGAGTCAGAGCCTGGCGATCACCGTGGTCATGACCGACACGATCGTCGCCGTGGTGGGGCTGGCGCTAGCGATCCGCGTCCGGCAGACCGCCGGGACGCTGGATGTCCGCGAGCTGGGCAGGCTGCGGGGTTAGTGGAGGCGGCGTGGACGTTCTTTATCCGTACATCATCCTTGCCCCGGCCGCCGGTTTGCTCGCCAACCTGCTGGCCGGGCGCCGGCTTGGCGATCCGGGGGCAGGGATCGCCGGGAGCCTGGCTGCCGGGACGGCCTTCGGATTGGCCGTTTGGCAGTTCCTGCTGCTGCGGCTCCATCCGGAAGGGGCTGTGGTGTCGCTGGGCGAATGGATCCGGATCGGCGCGCTCGAGATCCCCTGGGCCTTCCGGGTCGATACCCTGTCCGTGACGATGGCCCTGGTCGTGACCGGGGTGGGGACCCTGATCCATATCTACGCGATCGGGTACATGCACGGCGACCCGGGTTTTGCGCGTTTCTTTGTCTATTTGAACCTGTTCCTGGTTGCGATGCTGGTCCTGGTCGGGGCGGACAACTACGCGGTCCTTTTTGTGGGTTGGGAAGGGGTCGGGTTGTGCTCTTATCTTCTGATCGGTTTCTGGTTCGACCGCGGCGAGGGCGGGACCGCGAACGCGACGGCCGGCCGCAAGGCATTCGTGGTCAACCGGATCGGCGATCTGGGGCTGCTGATCGCCATGTTCCTGATGTACCGGACCTTCGGGACGCTGGATTTCGACGGCGTCTTCGGGGGTGCGGAGGCGGCATTGATCGCCGGCGCGCCGGTCGCAGTCGCGATCGCGCTGGCGCTGCTGGTCGGGGCGGCCGGGAAGAGCGCCCAGATCCCCCTGTTCGTCTGGCTACCGGATGCGATGGCCGGTCCGACGCCGGTCTCGGCGCTGATCCACGCCGCGACGATGGTGACGGCGGGGGTCTATCTGATCGTCCGCTCGCACGTTCTGTTCGAACTCGCCCCCATGGCCCAGGCTGCGACCGTCGCAACCGGTGCGGCGACGGCGCTGCTGGCCGCCACGGCCGCCGTCGCCCAGTTCGACATCAAGCGCGTCCTGGCCTATTCGACCATCAGCCAGCTTGGTTTCATGGTCGCCGCCGCCGGCCTGGGCGCGTACACCGCCGCCATCTTCCACCTCGTCACCCACGCGTTTTTCAAGGCGCTGCTCTTTCTCGCCGCCGGTTCGGTCATCCACGGCCTCGAGCATGGCGGTGCCGGGCACCAGGAACCAGGCACAAGGCACTCTCAGGACATGCGCACGATGGGCGGTCTGCGTAGGCGGATGCCGGTGACCTTTGCGGTCTACACCGCCGGGGCGCTGGCGTTGGCCGGGCTGCCTCCGCTTTCGGGGTTCTTTTCGAAGGACGAGATCCTGGTCGCGGCGTATGCGCACGGTCCGCTGGTCTTTGGGACCCTGTGTGCGGCGGCTTTTTTGACGGCGTTTTATATGGGCCGGCAAATTTTCCTGGTCTTCACCGGTTCGCCCCGCAGCCCGGAGGCGGCGGACGCCGCCGAGAGCGGGCGGGTGATGACGGCGCCGCTGATCGGCCTGGCCCTGCTGGCCGTATTCGGCGGTGTGCTGAATCTCCCGGGGACCGCGGCGCTCGGCGAGTGGTTGTCGCACGCCATCGGTCATGGAGAGCACCCGGCGTTCAGCCTGCCCATCGCGATCGGTGCGACCGGGCTGGCCGTGGCCGGAGGCTGGCTGGCGGGCCGGCTGTACCGGTCCGCTCCGGAAGCAGGGCCGGATCCGCTAAAGGTGCGTCTGGGCGGCCTGTTCGCATTTCTATCCCGGGCGTGGCGGCTGGACGATCTGTATGCGGCGTGGATCGTCGGGCCGTTCAAACGGCTGGCGGCGGTCCTCGATGCTGGTGAGATCAAAGTGATATCACTACCCGAGCGCTTGCTCGCCGGGCTGACCGTCCGGGCGGGCCGCGGGCTGAGCCTCCTGCACACCGGCCAGCTCAACTGGAATATGGCCGGGATCGTCGCAGGTTTCATTGCGCTGCTGCTGGCAATCGGGTGGATGCGATGAACGATTCACCCCTGTTTTCATTGCTCGCCCTGCTCTTGCTGGCCGCTCCGGCCGCCTACCTGTTCGGCCGGGTCGTTCCGGGTCTCCGGATCGGGCGCCTGACGCCGGCGCGCTGGATCGCGCTGCTGGCGCTGGCCGGCGCCTGGATCCCGTTTGCGGCCGCGCAGCGGGCGTTCGTAGAGAGCGGCCCCCCGGTCTTCCGGCTCGGCGGGATTTCGCTGGAGATGGACGGGATCGGGCTGCTGCTGGCGGCGCTCGCGCTCGGCCTGGGAGGCCTGGTGACGGTCTTCTCCGGCCCGGCGGAGGAAGGTGAAGACGGGGAAGAGAAATATTTCGCCATGCTGCTGGCAATGGTCGGGGCGATGGTCGGTCTGGGCTGCGCCGCCGACCTGTTCAACCTCTGGCTCTGGTTCGAGGCCATGACGATCTCCTCCTACCTGCTGGTGGCTTTTCACCGTGACCAGCCTGCCTCACTCGAGGCCGGCGTCAAGTACCTGGTGCAGAGCGCGGCGGGCTCCGTTTTTGTCCTTCTTGGAATCGCCGTCGTTCTGGCGAACACGGGGACGCTCGACCTGGCCGAAATCGCCCTGCACCCGCCCGAACCGGCGCTGCTGGCCGCCGCCGGTCTTTTCATCACCGGGTACGGGGTCAAGGCGGCCCTGGTCCCACTGCATACCTGGCTCCCGGACGCCCATTCACAGGCGCCCAGCGGGATCAGCGCGATGCTGTCGGGCGTGGTGATCGAAGCGGCCCTGGTGGCCCTTCTGCGAGCCCTGGCGGTGACGGCCGGCGTGGTCCCCTCGTGGGGTGCCCTGCTGATCGTGCTAGGTGCGGTGAACATGCTGGCCGGGAACCTGCTGGCCCTGGTCCAACGGGAGGTTAAGCGGCTGCTGGCGTATTCATCAGTCAGCCATCTCGGATACATCCTGATGGGGTTGGGTTTCAGCCTGGAGGCCGGGCAGGCGGCCGGGGCGCAGGGGGGATTGTTCCACCTGCTGAACCACGGGCTGATGAAGGGGCTGGCCTTCCTGGCGGCCGGGGCGCTGATCCACGCCCTGAGGCTGCAGATGGGCGGGTCTTTCCGAGCGCTGGTCATCGATGACCTGGACGGCGCCTACCGGCGTTACCCGCTGGTGGCGATTACGTTCAGCCTGGCGGTCTTGAGCCTGGCGGGGCTTCCGCCGCTGGCAGGGTTCATGTCGAAGTGGCAGATCATCGCGGCGGGGGTGGCCGGCCGGGAGGCCTGGCTGATCGGGATGGCCCATTTCGCAGGTTTTAACAGCATGCTTTCATTCGTCTATTATCTGCCGCTGGTGAGCGCCGTATACCGCGGCGTTCCTTCGCCGGCCGTGCAGGCCGGAAGCCCGGTCCCGGGTGCAATGCAGGTACCGCTCCTGGCGCTGGCACTGGCGATTGCCGTCCTGGGGATCTGGCCGGGGCTGGCCGGCGGACTGGTCGAGCCGGCCGGAGCGGCGCTGATGGAGATGTTCCGATGAATGCCATTCTGTCTCCACCGGTAGCCTTTTTCCTTTACCTGGCCCTGGTCGGAATCCTGAGCGGCCTGGGCCGCCTTCTGGCCGGACAGAGTGCGCCGAACGAGATGAAGACCGGGCTGTACGCCAGCGGTGAAGCGCCGCCGACCTCGCCGGCCGCGCCCGGCTACCGGCCGTTCTTTGTGACGACCCTGTTCTTCGCGGTCCTGCATCTCGGCGCGCTGGTGATCGCGCTGGGGGGTTCGTCCTGGATCGCCGGATTCTACCTCGCCGGCCTGGTCTTCGCCCTGCTGGCGCTGATTTTGGAGTGAATGATGATGATGAACCTGGATACCGCCTGGCAAACCGCTCTGGACCGGGTCAAGACCTGGGCCCGCGTCAATTCGCCCTGGCTGCTGCACTACAACACCGGCTCCTGCAACGGCTGCGATATCGAGATCCTGGCCACCCTGACACCGCGCTTTGACCTCGAGCGGTTCGGAGTCAAGCTGCAGGGCAGCCCGCGCCACGCCGACATCCTGGTCTGCACCGGTCCGGTCACGCTGCAGTCTCGCGACCGGCTGCTGCGGATCTACGAACAGATGCCCGAACCCAAGTTTGTGGCCGCCATCGGATCGTGTGCGATTTCCGGCGGGGTCTTCCAGGGCTGCTACAACATCGTGGGGCATATCGACGAGGTGATCCCGGTGGACGTCTACGTGCCCGGCTGCCCGCCGCGCCCGGAGGCGATCGCGGATGGGATCATTAAATTGCTTCATAGTCTACAAGTAGCGGAGGCCGGCAGGGGTACGGAATAGACGGTGAAAATGAGGTGCAAGGGCGGGCACGGCCTGCACTTGCACCTCATTTTCACCGTCTATTAAGGAGAGAGATTAAAGATGGATGTTGAAAAGGACCTGATGATCGCCGAGAGCCTGCTGGAGATCCACGCGCCGTCATTCAACCACCCGGAGCCGCACCGCCTGGATGTGGAGATCGAAACGGGCGACCTGCTCGACGGCGCGCGGGTGCTGGTCAACTCGGGCTGGGGCTATCTTTCGGCCGTGACCGGGCTCGACCTGGGCGTGGAGGCGGGCGAATTTGAGGTGCTTTACCATTTCTGCGCCCGGGAGGCCGTGACGACCCTGCGCGTCCGCGTCCCCCGGGTTGGCGGTGTCGTCCCCAGCCTGTTCCAGGTCATCCCTTCCGCCGGGTTCTACGAGCGGGAGTTGGCCGAGATGTTCGGGATCACCGTTGAAGGGGCTCCCGACTCATCGCGCCTGTTCCTGCCGGATGCCTGGCCCGAGGGCGTATATCCCCTGCGCAAGGATTACGAGATTTCGGATTCCGGAAATTAGGATGCCGGGGGGGGCGGCGGTTTTACCGCCGACCCCCGGCATCCTGATTTCCGATGGAGAATCAAACATGCACGACGCAAACGAGACATTCATCATCCCGATCGGCCCGCAGCACCCGGCCTTGAAGGAGCCGGGGCATTTCCAATTCTCGGTCGATGGTGAGGTCGTGACCGGGGCCAGCGTGCGGCTCGGCTACGTCCACCGCGGGATCGAAAAGGCGACCGAAGCGCGCAACTGGGTTCAGAACCTGTACCTGCTGGAGCGCATCTGCGGGATCTGCTCGCATATTCACGCGATGGCGTACTGCCTGGGCGTCGAACGGCTGGCCGGGGTGGAGGTCCCGCCGCGCGCCCAGGCGATCCGGGTCCTGACGGCCGAGCTGGAGCGGGTCCACAGCCACCTCCTCTGGCTGGGCGTTGCGGCGCACGAGGCCGGGTTCGACACCCTGTTCATGTACTCCTGGCGCGACCGCGAAACCGTCATGGACGCGCTGGAAAACCTTTCCGGTAACCGGGTGCACTACTCGGTCAACGTGCTCGGCGGGGTCAAATACGACGTCGACGAGCCCCGCGCCCAGGCGATCTTTGCGGTGGTGGACTTCCTCGAAGAGCGCACCCGGCACTACCTGAACGTGGTGAGCAGCGATGCGATGTTCGTCCAGCGGACGCGCGGGATCGGGGTCACCTCGAAGGAGCAGTCGCTGCGGTTGGGCGAGATCGGTCCGACCGCCCGGGCTGCGGGCGTCCCGCGCGATGTCCGGGTCGAGGCCCCTTACGCCGCCTACGGTGCCTACCCGGTCGAGATCATCCTGGAAACGGCGGGCGATCTGGAGGCCCGCTTCATCGTTCGCATTAACGAGCTTTTCGAGAGCTACCGGCTGATCCGGGCGATCCTGGGCGACCTGCCGGAAGGACCGCTGACCGTCCAGCGGATGCCGCGCAAGATCCCGGCCGGCGAGACGATCAGCCGGGTGGAGGCCCCGCGCGGCGAGCTGTTCTATTTCATCAAGAGCAACGGGACCGACCGGCCCGAGCGGATCAAGGTCCGCACGCCGACATTGTGCAACCTGGCCTCGGTCGTGGCCCTGGCGCCGGGCCACCACCTGGCGGATATCCCGATGCTGCTGGTGGGCGTCGACCCTTGCTTCTCCTGCAACGACCGCGGGGTGATCCTGGACTATCCGGACGGCGAGCACGATCATTGGACCTGGGACAAGCTGCGGCAGTTTGCGATCGACCATTACAGGAACCGATGAGCGCCTTGATCTCGTTGCTCCTTTTTCCGGCCGGCCTGAGCCTGCTCTTGCAGGGGTTGGCCTACGAATGGGCCGACCGCAAGCTGATCGCGCGCATGCAGAACCGGATCGGGCCGCGCTGGTTCCAGCCGCTGGCGGATGCGGTCAAACTGCTGGCCAAAGAGGAGATCGTCCCCCAGGGGGTCAATGTGGTCCTGTTCATGGTCCTGCCGGTGGTCGCGCTGACCGGGGCGCTGACGGCGGCGCTGTACGTGCCCCTGCTGGGTTTCGCCCCGATGTACAGCTTCCGCGGCGATTTGATCGTGGCCGTCTATCTGCTCAGTCTGCTGACTCTGTGCACCGGCCTGGCCGGGGCAAACACGCCGGGCCGGTTTTCAGTGATCGGGGCGACGCGGGCGCTCACGCAGATGTTCTCGTACGAAGCGCCATTCATGCTGGCCCTGCTGGGGCCGGCGATCGCGGCGAGGAGCTGGCAGATCGGGGAGATCACCATGTATGCGGAGACCCGCTGGCTGGTCCTGACCCAGCCGGTCGGGCTCGTCATCGCCCTGGTCGGTCTGCTCGGGAAGCTGGAGATGCCGCCCTTCGACGCCCCCGAAGCGGAGACGGAGATCGTCGCCGGCGCCCTGACGGAGTACAGTGGGCGTGGCCTGGCGCTTTTCCACCTGGGGCGCAACGTCGAGCTCGTCATCGGGCTGTCGCTGGTAGCCGCATTCTATCTGGGTGGGGTCGCCGGCCCGCTGGCCTATTTCGCCAAGACGCTGGCGCTGGTTTTCCTCCTGGCACTGATCCAGACCCTGATGACCCGCCTGCGGATCGATCAAACGGTCGGGCTGTGGTGGCGGTTTGGGACGCTGCTGATGCTGGGGCAGGTGCTGGTTTTGTTAATTGTTATGGCGGTGCACGCATGAGCGAGCCGGGCCGGCACGAGTGAAACCCGTGCCGGCCCGGCTCGCTCATCCGTTCACCGCCA
>DATKDL010000112.1:0-22509 GCA_035512695.1 Anaerolineales bacterium
GGGGGAGGACCCGGCGGCACCGCCGCTGCGATGTACTTGATCCGCGAAGGTATCAAGCCGGTGATCATCGAAAAAGACCCGTTCCCGCGCTACCACATTGGCGAGTCCATGACCGGGGAGTGCGGCGGGGTCGTTCGGGACCTAGGGTTGACCGAGGAGATGTTGAAACGGCGTTATCCGGTCAAGCACGGTGTCAAAGTCTATGGGAAGAATCCCTGGTTTTTGCCGGTGATGGCGCGTGATCCGCAGAACAACCTGATGGACATGACCACCTGGCAGGTGCGCCGCAGCGATTTCGATCAGATGATGCTGCAGGAAGCCATCGCCCGGGGAGCGACCCTGGTCGAGGGGCAGGCGGTCGAGCCGATCGTGGACGACGACGATGCCGTCAAAGGCGTGATCGTCCGGATGGCGGACGGCGGCACCCAGCGGATCGAATCCGAACTGCTGATCGACGCCTCCGGCCAGGCGACTTTTCTGGCGGTCAAAGGCGTCACCGGGCCGAAATACCTGGGGAACTACGACCGCCAGCTGGCCGTCTTTTCCCAAATCGAAGGCGGGATTCGGGATGCCGGAGAGACGCGGGATATGCAGCCGGACAACACCCTGATTTTCTATAAAGAGAAATATCACTGGGCCTGGTGGATCCCGCTGGATGAGCAGGTCGTCAGCGTCGGCGTCGTCACCCCGGCGGCGTATTTTATGGATCAGCGCGAATCGAAACACGATTTCCTGACCCGCGAACTGCACACGATCCACCCCGATTTGACCCGGCGCATCCCGGAGATCAGGCTGGTGGAGGAGAGCCGGGCCATCAAGAATTACTCATACCAGGTCAAGCGCTTCACCGGCAAAGGTTTTCTCTGCCTCGGCGATTCGCACCGTTTTATCGATCCGATCTTTTCCTTCGGCCTTTACGTGACGATGAAGGAGGCGCAGATCGCGGCCCCGTTGATCTGCGAGTATCTGAATGGAAGGGGCCGGGATTCGGACCATCCGTTCGAGGATTACGAAATTTACGTCGAAAAAGGCATCGACGTCCTGGAAGACACCCTGGACGGCTTCTGGGAGCATCCGTTTGCATTCGCCATGCTGGTGTACAACCGCTACGTCGACCAGATGATCGACATCTTTGCGGGGCGCATCTACGATGGCCAGCCGTCGGAGGCTGCATTGGCTTTCCGGTCCCTGCTGAAGCGCGAACGTTCATACGATTCCGGGGGCGACTACTCGATGCCGATCGGTTCGCGCTATGATCCGGAACGGGCGCCGATCTGGGTGGAAGATTCCTCGGACATGGAGGAGCTGAGCCGGATCCTGGTCATGGATTAAGAACCGAACCGAAAATTGGGCGGCGATTTTTTTTGGGGGGGGCGGCTGCGGCTCCACCGCAGCCGCCCCCTTATAAGATCGCCTTAAGAATTTTGGCAAATAGAACCGTTTGGCTTCAGGTCCGGTCTCCCGGCGCCTGAACGGGCTTTCCATGTCCGAAGCGATCGAACTGGCGAAACCCCAACCGTGGACACCATTCCTGGCCTGGATCCAGGATGAATTCAATATCCGCGTCCTGCCGCGCAGCATCGGGGCGGCGCTGCTGCTGTTCGTGATCGAGGCGATCCTGGCGATTTCCCTTGCTGCCCTGGTCTTCAAGGGACCCATTTCCGATCTACTGCCTTATGGAATCGCCCTGGCGCTCGTGGGACAGGCTATCCTGCTCGTCACGATCAACTTCCTGGGGACCTATTCCGGCGCGGTCGCCACAATCCAGGACGCGCCGGTCGTAATCCTCGCCCTGGCCGTTCCGGTTGTCATCGCAGCGCTTCCCGATTCGGCCGGCAATGCGGAAGTCTTCTCGACCACCATCGCTTTCATTCTGGGGACCAGCCTGCTGACGGGTGCGGCTTTTCTCCTGGTGGGTCTGTTCAAGCTGGGTGGTCTGGTCCGTTTTCTCCCATATCCCGTTCTTGGGGGCTTTCTAGCGGGCACGGGCTGGCTGCTGGTCCAGGGAGGCGTCGGAGTGATGTTCGGCTCCGGCGCTGGGTCCGCCCTGTTCGCCGGTGAAAATCTACTGTACTGGCTCCCCGGCCTGATCTCCGGTGTGCTGCTGTTCACCGCGATGCGAAAATGGCAGAGCCCCTTCATCCTCGTTGCCGGTTTCGCGTTGGTCATCCTCGCGTTCTATGCGGTGACCGCCGCGGCGGGTCTATCGATCGATACCCTTCTTGCACAGGGTTGGCTGCTGGGTCCGTTTCCGACGCGGGCAGCGTGGGAGCTGCCGTTGGCAGCCATCGACCTCTCGGACGTGCACTGGCCGGCGATCACAGCCGCCCTGCCGGCGGTGCTGCCGGCCGTCCTGATCGGGATGGTGGCCCTGCTGCTGAATGCCGGCAGCCTGGAACTGGTGGTCCGGAAGGATCTCGACCTCAACCGTGAGCTGGTCGCCTCCGGCGTCGGCAATATCCTGGTTGGGATCGGCGGCGGCCTGATCGGCTATTCTGCGATCAGCCTTTCCGCGTTGAACCATGAAATCACCCGCGGGAAAAGATTGCCCCCGATCGCCGTCGCCCTGTTGCTAGTCTCGGCGCTGGTTCTGGGAACGCACCTGCTTTCGTTCTTGCCGCGCATCGCGCTCGGTGCGCTGCTGGTTTACATCGGTGCGGGCCTGCTTTACGAGTGGGTGGTTGAGGTCTGGTCGAAATTTACCCGGATCGACGCCTTGATCGTGATGGCGATCCTGGTCACGATCGCATTGAGCGACTTCCTGTGGGGGATCGGGATCGGGATGGTCCTGACCATTGTCCTGTTCCTGGTCAACTACAGCCGGATCAACGTGGTTCGCTACGTGCTCACCGGGCAGACCTTCCGCAGCAGGTTCAATCGCGGTCTCGAGGACGCGCGGCTCCTGGAGATGCACGGGCAGAAAGTGTCGATCTTCAAGCTCGAAGGCTTTATCTTTTTTGGGACGGCCAATAACCTGTACGAGCAGGTCCACGCCTACCTAAACGAGGTCTCAGCGGAAAACGTCGACTACCTGATCCTGGATTTCGACCTGGTCTCGGGTCTGGATGCAACCGGTTTACTGAGCTTTGAAAAAATGCGCCAGGACACCCGGTCGCGGAGAATTCACATGATCCTTGCCGGGATGAACGACCAGGTGAAAGCGCAGTTCGAATCCGCCGGTTTTATGACGGGAGATGAACGGTTGAAGGTCTTCCCGGACCTGGACCATTCGATGGAATGGTGTGAGGACCAGCTGATCCTGACCAACAGCAGCATCCGGGCTCGAGAGCGCAGCCTCGTCCAACGGCTCCGAGACACCATCCCGGACGTGGACGACGTTAACGCTCTGTTGAGCGTCATGACCCGCCGGGATTACCCGCGCGGCGCCTATCTGATGCGCGCGGGCGATGCGCCGGATGAGATCATGCTGATCGAACACGGCCTGGTATCGATCCAGCTGGAGGAGGACGGGAAGGAGCCGGTCCGGCTCGAGACCACGGGCGGCGGCCGGATCGTTGGCGAGCTGGGTTTTTATCTGAAGAAACCGCGCACCGCCCACGTCGTCGCGGATGAGGACACGACCGTGTACGTGCTCCACCGGGACGATCTCGACCGGATCGGCGCTGAACATCCCCACGCCCTCCAAGCCCTCACCAGCATCGTGGTCAGCCAGACCAGCGAGCGGATCGTTACGATGACGAGGGTCCTGGATGTGTTGGAGAAATAGAACGCCTACCGCGGCGGCGGCCCAAGGTGCTCCGCCAACAGCAGCCACCGCCCGCCCTCCCTCACCAGAACCGACGTCCCGCGTCCGGATCCGGAGGCCGGTTTCCCGTCTATCAGACCGGACCAGTGGAACGTGTAGGTCAGAACGGCGAAATCGTCCGTCTCCTTGAGCCATTGGATTTCTTCCAACCTGTAGACTTCATCTCGAATCAGGGCGAACGTCTTCTTGAACGCCCCTTCCACCTCGGATTTCCCCCGGAAGGTGGCCTCGGTGAACGTGGCGACGCAATCCTCGTGGATCAGCGGCGCGATCCGATCCCAATCCTGGGCCGCCAGGGCGGTTTCGTATGCTTTGATGAAGTCTTCCGGTTTTTGCAATGCCGTCCTCCTGCAGGATCCGATGCAGGGTATCGGTCCTGCGCGTATTTCGAGTGGCAGGGTGCCCCTACCGGCCTGGCATCCGGAATGAAATCTCCGGATACTGGCTGCTCCCCGAATATGCCAGCTCCGGCGCGCGGCCGCGCAGGACCATCTCGAAGAAATCGACCGAATACGCATTGACGATCGCGAACAGCGTATCCCCGTCGATCGGCCCCTTGACTCCCAGGTACGGAGACAGCGGGCTGATTTGCGGTAGATCGGAAAAATCGTAATGCGCCGATCCGGTGATCGTGAACACGGACAGCTTCCCGGGAAACCCATCCGCCAGGGTCCGAAAACGGGCCGTGTTCAGATCGGACGACCAGGTCTCGCTGAACATGACCAGGAGCGGCCGGTCCAGCCCGGTCTCCAGGACCTCGTCCCGCACCGGCAGCAGCCACGGGTCCATGGCAAGGCCGGCCATGCAGCGCACTTCTTCGCTGCAGAACTGGATCGCCGCGCCCCCGCCGGTGGAATGGCCCATCACGCCCAGCTTCGAGAGATCCAGGCTGCCGGACAGCCAGCTGTCCGGATCGGCGTTCATTGAATCGAAGGTGGCGAGGGTGAAATGGAGGTCGCTGGACCACTGGACCAGCAGCCGCCCGGCCGCCGTTACATATTCCGCATCGCTCACGTCGTCCGGGAGCGTATCCGGGTTGTGTGCGGCGACCCGCCCGTCCGGGAAAACGGTCATCACGGATGCATAGGTATGCTCGATGGCCGCCACGACATATCCCCGGCTGGCGAGCTCCTGCACCTGGAACGTGTTCTGCGCCCGGAACCCGCCGTACCCGTGGGAGAAAAGGATCACCGGCCAGCCTGCGTCGTTTTGCTCTACCGGCATATCGAGATACGAGTCCGTCCGGGCGTAGATCAGGTGATCCAGGAAAAACCCCGGCAGCCGGAGCCACTCGGAAACCGCCGGTGCGATCACATCGGCGCCCGGCATCCAGGGCGCCCGCTGCGTGCGGCCGACCGGAACGGCGGGGTACCAGAGCTGGACCAGGATCTCGCGCGACCCATTCGGTTCCGGGGCGTACGGATCCGTGCGGGCGTCGTCAACCAGGTGCAGGGTGCGGGTGCCGATCGGGTAGGGACCGGTGGGCGGGAAGGGCCGGGGGATGGGAAGCAGGTAGGGAACTGCGGCGGCTAAAAGGACGAGGAGCGTGCCGCCGATTGCCGGCGCCAGGCGTCTGCGGCCCGCCGGTGGGGCCTGTCGCCGCAGGGTCGCGACCGCGGGGACCACCCCGAGCGCCGCTGCCAGGACGTACAGCGGGATCATCTGCCAGCGGTAGCCTTCGAATAAAAACTGCGCCGCGGTGACCAGGATTGGAAGAAAGCCCAGTTTGGTGCGGTAATTGTTACCAAACCAGAGGAAGGCGAGAAAGCTCAGGACCAGGATGATTTCAATTGGGCGCATAGAGTTGAGTCCCGTCTCGACGGGTTCGACATGCTTTGGGTATCAGAACGCGGCCCTGCAGAATCAAAAACGCCCCGGAATGGGCGTTAATGATCATGCCCCATAGGGGACTCGAACCCCTGTTTTAGCCTTGAGAGGGCTATGTCCTGGGCCACTAGACGAATGGGGCGGGGACGTGGAATTCTAACATAAGCGTGGGCGCTCGGCAACGTTTATAATCTGGGTCAGCAGAAAAAGAATGGAAAAATGTAGGTCAACCGGGGGCGAAGCCCCCGGTTGACCTACATTTTTCCTTTACCTGAAAACAGAATAAGGATTTCCATGTACGATAAAGAAAAACTGGACCAACTTCGCCAATCCCAGGAAAAATGGGAGGAAACGACCCTCCACCAGAGCACGAGCCGGTTCCCGGAGCGCAAGGATGAATTTATCACCGAGTCCTCCGAACCGATCAACCGCATCTACACCCCGCTCGACGTGGCCGACCTGGACTACGACGACGACCTGGGCATGCCGGGCGAATACCCCTACACGCGCGGCATCCACCCGACGCTGCACCGCGGCCGGTTGTGGACGATGCGGATGTTCGCCGGATTCGGGACCGCCGAAGAGACCAACGCCCGTTTCAAGTACCTGCTCGGCCAGGGCCAGACCGGCCTTTCCGTCGCCTTCGACCTGGCCACGCTGATGGGCTACGACACCGACGCCCCGGAAGCCCTCGGCGAGTTCGGGAAATGCGGCGTGGCGGTGTCTTCCCTGAAAGATATGGAGCTGCTTTTCGACGGCATCCCGATGGACAAAGTCTCCACCTCGATGACGATCAACTCCCCGGCGGCCGTGATTTGGGCCATGTACATCGCCACGGCCGAGAAGCAAGGCGTCCGCCCGGACCAGCTGCGCGGCACGATCCAGAACGACATATTAAAAGAATACATCGCCCAGAAGGAATTCATCTTTCCGCCCGAGCCCTCGATGCGTCTGGTGACCGACACGATCGAATACGGGACGCAGCACCTCCCGCAATGGAACACGATCTCGATCTCCGGCTACCACATCCGCGAAGCCGGATCGACCGCCGCCCAGGAGCTGGCCTTCACCCTCGCCGACGGCCTCGAGTATGTCCGCTGGGCGCTCGAGCGCGGCCTGGACATCGACGACTTCGCGCCCCGCCTTTCATTTTTCTTCAACGCGCACAACGACTTCTTCGAAGAGATCGCCAAGTATAGGGCCGCCCGCCGGATCTGGGCGCGCGAGATGCGCGAGACCTTCAAAGCCCAAAACGAGCGCTCCTGGCTGATGCGCTTCCACACCCAGACGGCCGGCGTCTCCCTCACCGCCCAGCAGCCCGAGAACAACGTCGTTCGGGTCGCCCTCCAGGCCCTGGCCGCAGTCCTGGGTGGGACGCAATCGCTGCACACCAATAGCATGGACGAAGCCCTGGCGCTCCCTTCCGAGCACGCCGTCACGGTCGCGCTGCGGACCCAGCAGGTGATCGCCGAGGAATCTGGGGTCACAAACACCGTCGACCCGCTCGGAGGGTCCTTTTTCGTCGAAGCCCAGACGGACAAGATCGAAAAGCAGGCCTACGATTACTTCCGCCGGATCGACGAGATCGGCGGGATGCTCCCCGCCATCGAGCGGGGTTTTTTCCAGACCGAGATCGCCGACGCCGCCTACCGCCACCAACGAGAGCTCGACCGCGGGATCCGCCACATCGTCGGGGTGAACAAATACGCCGATAAAACCCCCGTGACCATCCCGCTCCTGGAGATGGACCCGAACGGCTTAAGCCGCCAGGTCGACCGGTTGGCAGAAGTCCGAAAAACCCGCGACAACGGCGCCACCGGCCAGGCGCTCGACCGGCTGCGGATCGTCTGCCGGGGGACCGAGAACACGATGCCCCATATCCTGCACGCCGTGCGGACGTATGCGACTTTGAGTGAAATTGTGGATTTGATGCGGGAGGAATTCGGGACGTACGAAGAACCCAACTGGATATAGTCTTGAAAAAACAAAAGGCGGGCCGGCGCGAAGCACCGGCCCGCCTTTTGCTTATTCAAAATTTATTGATAGATGATCGGTTCTATCTGCACCGACTCCACCCCCATGATCCCTCGCAGCGCCGCAACCAGTTCCTCGTGAATCCGGGTCGTGTAATTCGGGAACTCGACCAGGTACGATTTCGGCCCTTCGAATACGTAAAAAGCAAACCGGTCGATCCCCGGATCGGAGATCAACAGCCCGAAGATGCGCTGGATCTTGAGGGCGTCCCGCAGACGGTCCCCGTTCGCCCTCAAGGTGACGGTCAGCATCTGGGCGGCCCGTTCATCGCCTGTCGGGGCGGGGACCGGGGGCAGGATCAGCAGCGGTCGCGGTTCGCGCACCGGCGCGGGTTCGCCCAAAGGCGCGGGTTCGCCCATCGGCGCGGTTAAGGCCGCCGGGGCCGGGCCGGTTTGAGGTTTCGGTTCCTGAGTTTTCGGGTCGGAGGATTTCAGCTCTGGCGGTGCTTCCCGGGTGCGTTCAGGCTTTGCATCCGAGGCCGCCGGCTCGGCCGGTCCGGCCAGGACGGGTTCCGGGACGGCCCGTTCCCGCTCGGTGTGGGTCCGTTCGGGGCGTGGGTCCGGGCTGCGGTCCGGCTGGACTGCCCGTCCGGCGGCCTCGCCCGCCGCGATGATCGGCTCATCCGGGTCCTCGATGTCGAGCGGGAACATGTCGAACATGTGCCAGTCCGGGGGGTCCTCCGGCGGGGGTGGGCGCCCGGCTGAATGGGATTCGGCGCCGTTCACGGCTTTGAACTCCGGCGCAGCGGTCGCGGGAGTAGCTTCCCCAACAACCGGGGCGCCGGGTTCCGGTTCGCTTTCAAGCACAAAGGCTGCCTCCATCTCCTCCACCTCTTCCTCCTCCGCCGGCATCAGGACGTCCTCTCGCCGCAGCGGCGGTTTGGGCTGGAAATCTTCGATTGGGTCAACGGTACTCCATTCGGTCGTGATCTCGTCGGCCAGGATTTTCGGGTCGGCCCCCTCGGCATCCAGCCGACCCTGGACGACGATGACGTTCTCCGGCTCCAGCAGGGCGTGGTGACGGTTCCACAGGCTGGGAAAGACGACCAGTTCGATCGGCCCCTGGACGTCCTCGATGGTCGCAAAGGCCATCGCCTTGCCGGCCCGGGTCGTATGCCGGCGCAGCTTTGTGACCAACCCCGCCACCCGCACCTGGGATTGGTGGGGCGTCGTCGACAGCTCGCCGGAGAGATGCGTCGTCACCCGGCGGAGTTGGTCGTAATAGGGGCTCAGCGGATGATCGGAAACGTACAGACCGATCAGTTCGCGCTCCCAGTGCAGGATCTCGCGCCGGTCGATGTGGTCGTCCGGCAGGTCCGGGAGGTCGACGTGAGAGACCAGGCCGGTCTGCTCGCCGAAGAAAGACATCTGCCCGGCTTCGGCCGCCCGGAAATGGCTGGCGCTGATCGCCAGGATCCGGTCGAGCGATTCGAGCAGCGCCGCCCGCGGACCGAGTCGGTCCAGGGCGCCGACCTTGACGAGCGCTTCGAACGCCCGTTTGCCGACCGCACGCAGGTCCAGCCGCCGGGCGAGATCGGAGACGTCGGTGAAAGGGCCGCCCTCCGCGATCGTGTTCATGATCTGCTCGACCGGTCCGTGGCCGACGTTCTTGACGGCGCCCATCCCGAAACGGATGCAGGCTGTGCCGTCCTCAAGGTCCTGGATCGTAAAATCCCAGCCGGAGGTGTTGACGTCGGGCGGCAGGACGGTGATCCCCATCCGGCGGCAGTCGGCCACGTACAGCGCCACCCGGTCGGTCTGGGATTTGTAGGCTGAGAGCGTCGCCGTCATGTATTCGATCGAGTATTTGGCCTTCAGGAAGGCGGTCTGGACGGCGATGACGCCATAGACGGCGGCGTGCGAGCGGTTGAAGCCGTACCGGGCGAATTCGAGCCAGTCATTGAAGATCTTATCGGCTGTTTCGGCCGGCATGACGCCGCGGGCAGCGGCCCCATTGACGAACTTCTCGCGGTGCTCGAGCACCTTTGATTCGATCTTCTTGGCGATCGCCTTGCGCAGGTCGTCGGCCTCGGAGTTGGTGTACCCCGCGATCTCGACCGCCGCGCGCATGATCTGCTCCTGGTAGACGGCGATCCCGTAGGTCTCCTCGAAGATCGGCTTCAGGGCCGGGTGCAGGAGGCGGACCTCCTGCTCCCCGTGCATCCGGCTGATGTAATCCGGGATAAAGTCCATCGGCCCGGGCCGGAACAGGGCGATCATGGCGATCACGTTTTCGAGGTTCTGCGGCTTCATCTGCATGATGAAGCGGGTCATCCCGGAGCCTTCCACCTGGAACATCCCGGCGGTGTCGCCGCGGCCCATCCACTCGAACGCGGCCGGGTCGTCCACCGGGATGTTGTCGAGGTTGTAATCGATCCCGTGCCGCTCCCGGATGAACTCGCTGGCCCGCGCCATCACCGTCAGGGTGGTCAGACCCAGGAAATCGACCTTGAGAAGACCCATTTTGTCGACGATGTTCATCTCGAACTGCGTGACGGTCTTGATCGGCAGGTCGGCGCTCTCGTTGGTCGGGCGGTGGAGCGGGGCGTACTCGATGATCGGCCGGTCGCTGATGACGACCCCGGCGGCGTGCGTCCCGGCGCTGCGGATGACGCCCTCCATCCGGGCGGCGGTGTCCAGCAGTTCGTGGGTTTGCTCGCTCTCGCGATAAGCCTTGGCCAGGTCGGGGACCTTCGATATCGCCTCGGCGATGGAGACCGATTTGCCGGGGATGTTCGGGATCAGCTTGGCGACCCGGTCGACCTCTTCGAGCGGGATGTTCAGGACCCGGCCGACATCCCGGACGGCGGCGCGGGCTTTCATCGTGCCGAAGGTGATGATCTGGGCGACCTTGTCGTGGCCGTATTTGTCGGCGCAGTAGCCCATCATCTCGGCCCGGCGGTCGTCCGGGAAATCGAGGTCGATATCGGGCATGGAGACCCGGTCCGGGTTCAGGAAGCGCTCGAACAGCAGATGGGCCGCCAGCGGGTCGACGGTCGTGATCCGCAGGCAGTAGGCGACGATCGACCCGGCGGCCGAGCCGCGCGCCGTGTACCAGATGCCGCGCTCGGCGGCGGTATTGCACAGGTCCCAGACGATCAGGAAATAGGCGTCGAAGCCCATCCGGTTGATGACCTCGAGCTCATAGTCCAGGCGGGAGCGGACCGTTTCGGAGTTCACCGTCTCGCCGTAGCGAGCCCGGGCGCCGGTCTCGCACAGGCGGCGCAGGTAGGACTGCGCCGTATCTCCGTCGGGGACCGGGAATTGCGGCAGGTGGTAGCCCTTGACGCCCAGGTTCAGCTCGCAGCGTTCGGCGATGGCGAGCGTGTTGCCCAGGGCTCCGGGGATGTCCCCGAACAGGGCCTCCATCTCCTGCGGCGAGCGCAGGTGGTAGGAGGCGTCCGTCATGCGCAGCCGCTTGGGGTCGTCCAGCAGGCAGCCGGTCTGGATGGCGAGCAGGATGTCCTGCAGCCGGAAGTCATCAGGGTCGACGTAGTGGACGTCGTTGGTGGCGACGAAGCCAACGTTGTATCGCTTATTGAGCTCGATCAGGCCGCGGTTGACCTCGGGGAGCTCGGGGATGTCGTGGTCCTGCAGCTCGACGAAGAAGTTTTCCGGGCCAAAGGTATCGTAGTAATAATCGAACTTCTTCCTGGCCCCGGCCAGGTCGCCTTTGAGCAGGGCCTGCGGGACCTCGCCCGCCAGGCAGCTGGTGGTGGCGATCAGGCCTTCGGCGTGGGCGGCCAGGAATTCTTTATCGATGCGGGGCTTGTAGTAGAAACCGTCCAGCTGGGAGGCGGTGGCGATCTTGAGCAGGTTCTTGTAGCCGGTCTCGTTCCGGGCCAGCAGGACCAGGTGGAAACGGTCCTTGTCCAGGTTGGAGTCCCGGTCCTGCATGGTGCGAGCGGCCATATAGGTCTCGACCCCGATGATCGGCTTGATCCCGGCCGCCGTGGCGGCGTTGTAGAAATCGATCGCCCCGAACATCGTCCCGTGGTCGGTCAGCCCGATGGCCGGCATCCCCATCTCCACGGCGCGCTGCACGAGCTTGTCGATGCTGCTGAAACCATCGAGCAGGGAGTACATGGTGTGGACGTGGAGGTGGGCGAATGACATGACCTGGGTACTATTCAGTGGGCGTGGTTTGGTGATTATAGCATGGGGGGTAGCGGGCGTACGCACAGGTTGCTTAAAGATTTATCCCGGGGGGAATTTTTAAGGTTCCTGGAGACGGAAAGATGAATGCCGGTGCGGGGCAGCGCCCAGAACCGGCATTTATTTTTCCACACCCCGGACCCTATGCTATAATTTCAGGTTCATGCTAAAAAAATTCGTCAAATTCTTCGGCGGCGATCCGGACAGTCGCAAAGTCTCCGTAGGAGTCGAGGCCGCGCTAGCGGTCAACGAACTGGAGCCCGGCTGCGAGGCGCTCAGCGATAAGGATCTGTCCGCCAAAACGCTCGAATTCCGTCGCCGGCTGGCGAAGGGGGAGACCCTCGATGACCTGCTGCCGGAGGCCTTCGCCGCGGTGCGGGAAGCCGCCAAGCGGACGATCGGGCTGAGACACTACGACGTCCAGATCGTTGGCGGGATGACGATGCACGACGGCGAGATCGCCGAAATGCGCACCGGTGAAGGGAAGACGCTGGTCGCGACCCTGCCGATCTACCTCAACGCGCTGGCCCTTAACAAGGAATGGGTATCGAAGGCCGAGGCGCGCTGGGGGAGCGACCCGGACGGATGGGACTTCACGCAGCACCGGCTGGGCGGGATCCCGATCGGGCGCGGCGTCCACCTGGTCACCGTCAACGACTACCTGGCCCGCCGCGATGCCCGCTGGAAGGCCCCGATCTACCAGCTGCTCGGTATGGACGTTGGCGTGCTGCAAATGGCGGCCCGCACCGACCACGGCCGGCTGGCCTTCATGGTCGATCTCGAGCACGATTCGCCGCACGAGGACCAGCACCAGCTCAGGTCCGTCCCCCGCAAGGAAACCTACAAGGCCGACATCGTCTACGGCACCACCAACGAGTACGGCTTTGATTATCTGCGCGACAACATGAAAATGACGCTCGATGAACGCGTCCAGCGCGGGCATTTCTACGCCATCATCGACGAGGTCGACAACGTCCTGATCGACGAGGCCCGGACCCCGCTGATCATCTCCGGCCCGTCGCACGACGACGCCGAGCACTACATCCGGATGGCCCAGGTCGTCCGGGGGGTCAATTCGGAGGACTTCGAGATCGACGAGCGCTCCCGCTCGGTCGCGCTGACCGAGATCGGGGAAATCCACGTCGAACAGATCCTCGGCGAGACCCTGCGCGACCCCGAGCGCCCCGAAGACATCACCCCCGAGCAGGCCCGCCTGCTGGGCTACCTCGAGCAGGCCCTGCTGGCCCAGTTCATCTACCGGCGGAACAAGGACTACCTGGTCCAGGGCGGTAAGGTCATCATCGTCGACCAGAACACGGGCCGGCTGATGCCGGGCCGGCGCTGGTCGAACGGGCTGCACCAGGCGATCGAGGCCAAGGAAGGCGTCAAGGTCGAGGCGGAGAACGTCACTTACGCCACGATCACGATCCAGAACTACTATCGCATGTACGAGAAGCTGGCCGGGATGACGGGCACGGCCTCGACCGAATCGGAAGAGTTCGCCAAGATCTACAAGCTGGACGTGCTCGAGATCCCGACCAACCTGGACTACCAGGCCTCCCGCCCCGAGTGGCCGCTCGATGCGAAGGAGGGAGTGGACGAAGAGGGCTACAAGTACACCTATTACGTCGAACCCGGCGGGAACGGCCGCCCGGTCTTTTTCAAACGCAAGGATTACCCCGACGTCATCTACCGCACCGAGGAGGCCAAGTTCCGGGCGATCAGCCAGGAGATCCTGCGCTACCATGCCATGGGCCGGCCGATCCTGGTCGGCACCACCTCGGTCGAGCTCTCCGACCGGCTCTCCGCCCGTCTCAAGGCGGACCCGATCCGCAAGCTGGCCCAGGTCATCGTCCTGCGGGACGCCTGGATGACGGCCCACAACCGGGAGGCCGACGGCCGGATCATCACTGAGCTGGAATTCCTCAGCCGCCCGCTCGGGCTGCTCCCGTCTAAACAGATGGCCGCCATGGCGCGCGAGGTCGACGTCAACATCAGCCCGCTGCACTCGGCCAACATCGCCCGCCTGCTGGACGTCCTGGGGCTGCCGCCGCATAACGCCGATCGGCTGGAGGAGATCCTCAAGAACGGGGTCAACCACCAGGTCCTCAACGCCCGCAAGCATACCGAGGAGAGCCAGATCATCGCCGACGCCGGCGCCTTTGGGGCCGTCACGATCGCCACCAACATGGCCGGCCGCGGGGTCGACATCAAGCTGGGCGGCGAGCTGACGGAAGAGATCCTGACCCAGGTCAACCGGGTACTGCGCCGCTCGGATGAGATCGACGACCCGTACGATATGACCCTGGAAGAGAAGTTCAAAGCCCTCAAGGCCCTGGATGAGGCTGATTACGGGATCTATGCCGAGCAGGTCCACGCCTTCTTAAAATATATGGATGAGAGCCGGCTGGTGAAGGAGCTGGGCGGGCTGCACGTGATCGGCTCCGAGCGGCACGAATCGCGCCGGATCGACAACCAGTTGCGCGGCCGCTCCGCACGCCAGGGCGACCCGGGCTCGTCCCGCTTCTACCTGTCGATGCAGGACAACCTGATGCGGATCTTCGGCGGGCAGCAGGCAGAGAGCATGATGGAGCGCCTGAAGATCGATGAGGAGATGCCGATCGAGATGGGGATGGTCAGCAGGATCGTCGAGCAGTCGCAGACCCGCGTGGAAGGCGCCAACTTCGACACCCGCAAGCACCTGCTCGATTACGACGACGTGCTCAACAACCAGCGCGCCGCCATTTACGGCCAGCGCGACCGGATCTTCACCAAGGATGACCTGACCGACGACGTCAACGAGATGCTGGCAGCCGAAGTCCGGCTGCGCATCCCGGAGGCCTTCGCCGATCCGGAAGGCCCCTGGAAGCTGGTCGCCTGGGCGGACCAGACCCAGCCAACCCTGATTTTCGGCAACCTGGTCTACCCGTCCTTCTCGCTCCAGCTGATCCTGGACCATATCCGGGCTGAAGAGCTCAAATCGCCCGAAGCGGCCTTCGAAGCCCTGGTCGAAGTGGCCGAGGGATCCCTGCAAGCCGAGCGGGAGCACCTGCTCTCCAGCCTGGAAGATTCGCTGACCAACACCCGCGCGCGGATCGACGAGCAGATCGACGAGCGCGGCGAGGTGCTCGACCTGTTCCTGGACGGGATCGACCCGGATGACGAGGAAGACGGCCGCACCAGCCGCGACCTGGCGCAGGAGCTCAACAACCTGGTGCGCGCGCCGATCAAGCTGGACGGAAGCCAGACCCAGGCGCTGCTGGAAGACCCGGCATCGCTGGCCGACGAGATCGAAGGCCAGGTCGAGGCCTTCCTGGCCACGTCTTCGGCGAAGCGGACGATCGTCATCGTCGAGCGGCGGCTTGGCGAATCGATCGACCTCGATCCGCAGGACCTCCGCCTGGACGATTGGGAATCCTTTTCGAAGGACCTGATCGACCGGGTCGACCAGGTCTTCGAGCGGCGGCTGGAGCGCTACATCGGCGCCGAGAGAGACGGTTCGATCGCCCGTGATATCCGCGGGGCTTTGGACGGGGCCAGGGGAGATCTCAACACCGGTCGGATCATCGACCTCCTGCTGCGGATGCCGCAGGGCCAGCGGGCCAGCTTCGACAAGCGCACCCGCCAGCGGGTCTGGCAGCGGGCGACGAGGATCAGCTACATCCACTACGCCGCACGTTTTATCACGGACGAGACCGAGAGCGGGATCACCGAGCGGATCCTTAAGCACCTCCAGGAGGCCCAGCTCCGGCTCCAGCAAGGGCTCGGACTGACCGAGTTCGCACGCCAGAGCGCGCACGCGATCCGCCATTTCCCCGCCGATCTCCAGCGGGTGATCCGGAAAGCGCTCCCGGAGGGTTTTGACCCCGAGATCCTCGAGCGCCCGCTGCGGACGCTCGACCCGGTCCTGTCCGGTCGCGTCGCCGATGGGCTGGGCCGCTTCGTCCTGACAGCCACCTACCGGCAGCTCCTGCTGCGGGTGATCAGCGAGTTGTGGGTGGAATATTTGACCCAGATGGAAGCCCTCCGGGTCTCCGTGGGGCTGGAGGCTTACGGCCAGCGCGACCCGCTGGTGGCCTACAAACGGCGGGCATCCGAGCTGTTCGGAGAGCTGCTGGCCGACACCCGCCGCGGCGTGGTGACGCGGATGTTCACATACCGGGTCCAGGCGGTGATCGAGAGCGAGGGTGGGGAGCCGGCGCCGGCGCAGGCCGCACAGGAAGAGTCTTCGGTCAATGGTGGGCTGCAACAGCCGCCGCCGCTCGAACAGCAAGGACAATCCCAGCCTGCCGCCGGCAAGAAGCGCAAACCGCGTTCTCCGTCGGCGAAGCGGCGCAGGAGCAGGAAAAAGTAGGTGAGATTATCCGAAAAACAAAGACCCGACCGGGCTGAACCCGGTCGGGTCTTTGTTTTTCGGATGTTAATGGTAAGATTCTGCGCCGCCTGAACCGGCAACTAATTCTCACCCCGAGGAGATCATGAATCATTTCCGGGCCAAACTGCCCAACAACAGCCCCCTCCCGCCGCGCATCGAACGGCTGCACGAACTGGCTTACAACCTCTGGTGGACCTGGAACCCGGAGGCCGAGCGGTTGTTCAAGTTTATCGACAGCTATCTGTGGGAAGAGGTCTACCACAACCCGATCCGCTTTCTGAAAGAGGTCAAACGGCCCCAGATCAACTACGTCGTCAACGACCGGTTCTTTCTGGACTTCTACGACCGGCTCATCCGCAGCTACGACCGCTATCTCGCAACCGAAGGCACCTGGTTCCGCAGGACCTACCCGGATCGGCAGAGCGGGGAGATGGCCTACTTCTCGATGGAGTTCGGCCTGCACGAATCCCTCCCGATCTACGCCGGCGGCCTGGGGGTTCTTTCCGGCGACCATTTGAAGGAAGCCAGCGACCTGGGCCTCCCGATGGTCGCCGTCGGTTTGCTGTACACCCAGGGCTACTTCGAGCAGCGCATCACGGAGGACGGCTGGCAGGAGACGGTCGATTTCCGCATGGATAAAAGCATGACGGCGGTCGCCCCGGTCTTCGATGAGGCTGCGGGCGGGCCGCTGACGATCGCCGTCGATCTGCCCGGCCGGACGGTCACCGCGCAGGTCTGGGAAGTGCGGGTCGGGCGGGTCCCGCTCTACCTGCTCGACACCGACGTGGAAGCGAACGGCCCCCTCGACCGGATGCTGACCTCGCGCCTCTACAACTCGGACCTGGACGTCCGCATTTCGCAGTACATCCTGCTCGGCATGGGCGGCGCCCGCGCCCTGCGAAAGATGGGCTACGACCCGCAGGTCTGGCACCTGAACGAGGGCCATGCCGCCTTTCTGAGCCTCGAACTGGCCCGCGAGCAGGTCGCACAGGGGCTGACCTTCGAAGACGCCCGCGCAAAGCTCCAGGCCCGCAACGTCTTCACCACCCACACCCCTGTCGCGGCCGGGAACGACGAGTTCCCGGCCTGGCTGATGGACAAATATTTCTCCGGGATGGTCCCCGAGCTGGGGCTCGACCGGGAAGCCTTCATGGCGCTGGCCCGCAACCACCAGCCCTGGGGTGAGACCTTCAGCATGCCGATCCTGGCGATGCGGTTCTCCAGGTTCACCAACGGGGTCTCCGAGCTGCACGGGCAGGTGGCGCGCAAGATGTGGCATTTCCTGTGGCCCGACCGCGAGGTCGACGAGGTCCCGATCACCCACGTCACCAACGGGATCCACACCGGCACCTGGCTGGCGCGCCGGATGCGGCGTCTGTTCAACCGCTACCTCGGCCCGGACTGGCTCGATCACGTCGACGACCTGCTGTTCTGGGAGAAGGTGGACAACATCCCGGATCACGACCTCTGGATGGTCCGGCGGCACCAGAAGCGCAAGATGATCTTCACGATCATGGAGCGCGCCCGGGAACGCTGGATGGACGGCGGGTTCCACCCGGTCCAGGTGCTGGCCGAAGGCGCGATGCTCGATCCGTACGCCCTGACGATCGGCTTTGCCCGCCGCTTTGCGCCGTACAAACGCGCCGACCTGATCCTGAGCGACATGGACCGCCTGCTCAGGCTTCTCAACAAACCGAACATGCCGGTCCAGATCATCTTCGCCGGGAAGTCCCACCCGGACAACGAGCAGGGCAAGCGCCTGATCCAGACCGTTTACCACGCCGTCAAGCGGGCCGAGAACGGGGGCCGGCTGGTCTTCCTCCAGAATTACGACATGCACCTCGGCCGGCTCCTCACCCAGGGGGTCGACGTCTGGCTCAACACCCCGCGCCGACCCAACGAGGCCTCCGGCACCTCCGGCCAGAAAGCCGCCCTCAACGGGGTCCTGAACTTCTCCGTCCAGGACGGCTGGTGGCGCGAAGGTTTCAACGGCGACAACGGCTGGGCGATTGGGAGCGAAGAGGAATTCGCCTCCTACGAAGCCCAGGACCGCGCCGATCGCGAGAGCCTTTACGACATCCTGGAAAATGAGGTCATCCCGCTTTACTATAAAAAACGCACCTCCGACGGCTTGCCCGGCGACTGGCTGGCCCGAGTGAAGGAGAACCTGCGCACCCTGGTCCCGACCTTCTCGATGCGGAGGATGGTGAAGGAATACACCGAGAGGCTGTACATGCCGGCCTGGGAACAGGAAAGCGAAATCACCGAAGAATAAAGGTTCGGCCCGATTTCACCGGGCCGAACCTTTATTTTTCCAGATCAACAATGAGTCTGCTCCTATCCTCCGAAGCCTGGGCGATCGCCGGTCTCATTTTCGGGCTCCGGATCGTCGAGATGAGCCTGGATACGATCCGGGTGCTCCTCGTCCTGCGCGGGCGCAAGGCGGTCGCCTGGGGGATCGGGTTCTGCCAGTCGATCCTGTTCGTCTTCGCGATCACGACCGTCCTGACAAACCTGGATAATTTCCTGACCGCCCTGGGTTACGCAGGGGGTTTTGCGACCGGCAATGTGCTTGGGATGGCGATCGAGGAGCGGCTGGCGATCGGGTACGCTCATCTGCGGATCATCAGCTCGCGGTCGGGCGCCGGGATCGCCGGCGCGCTGCGCGAGGAAGGCTATGCCGTGACCGAGATCTCCGGGAGAGGCAAAGACGGGATGGTGACGATGATCAACTGCAGCGTGCGCCGGAAGCACGTCCCGAAGGTGGAGAAAATCGCCCGGGAACGGGACGATAGCGCCTTCATCACCGCCGAGGATGTCCGTCCGCTGCGGCGTGGGTTCTGGCGGGCCTGAGCGATGGAACCATTCCTGGCGGGTTTGCTGATCTTCGGGCTGCGGATCGTCGACGTATCGACGGCGATCCTGCGCATCTTGATGGTGATCCGCGGCCGCAAAGCGCTGGCCTGGCTGTTCGGGTTCGCACAGGCCTTTGTCTACATCATCGCCATCCGGGAAGTCATGGCGGACCTGGGCAACTGGATCAACATACTGGCCTATGCGGCCGGTTTTGCGACCGGGACCGTGGTCGGGATCTGGGTGGAGGAACGATTGGCGATCGGGTTCGGGCATGTCCGGATCATGAGCCCGCGCCTGGGCAGCTCCCTGACCGAGCGGCTGCGGGAAGCCGGCTATGGGGTGACCGTCTTCCCCGGTCGCGGCAAGGACGGGATCGTCGACGTCCTGATCATCACGGTTTCGCGCCGGCAGATCCGGGCGATCAGCCGGCTGGTGGAGGAGACGGATCCGGCGGCGTTCATCACGGTGGAGAATGTGAGGCCGTTGAGGAAAGGGTTCTTATAGTGAAACAGCTCCTCCAATCTCTAAAAACCGGCGAGACCTACATCGAGGACGTCCCGATCCCCTCACCCGGCCCGGGTTTCGCCCTCGTCCGCACGGCGGCCTCGGTCATTTCGGCCGGCACCGAGCGGATGGTCGTCGACTTCGCCCGCAAATCGCTGGCCGGGAAGGCCCGCGCCCGGCCGGACCTCGTCCGCCAGTTCGTCGACAAGGCCCGCCGCGAGGGCTTCCTGACGGCGCTCGATGCGGCCCGCACTCGCCTGGACCGGCCGATGCCGCTCGGTTATTCGTCCGCCGGGACGGTCGTTGCCCTGGGGGAGGGCCTGCAAAGGTTCAAAGTGGGGGACCGGGTGGCCTGCGGTGGGGGCGGCTGGGCGGTCCACGCCGAATACGCCGTCGTCCCGCAGAATTTGCTGGCTCCGGTCCCGGACGGGGTCCCCTTCGAGCAGGCCGCCTTCGCCACCCTGGGTGCGATCGCCCTGCACGGCTTCCGGCTTTCGGGTGCCGGGCTGGGCGAGCAGGTCGCCGTGATCGGGCTCGGGCTGCTCGGCCGGCTGGCGGCCGCGATCGCCGGAGCCGCCGGCTGCCGGGTCCTGGGCGTCGACCTGGATCCGGAGCGTGTCGCCGCCGCCGAAGCGGCCGGGCTGCGGGCGGTCGGCCGGGATGCGGGCGGAGAGACCGCCGAAGAGACCGCCGCCGCGTTCACCGCCGGCTACGGTTTCGACGCCGTCCTGATCTGCGCCGACACGACCTCCGACGACCCGGTCGAACTGGCCGGCGAGATCGCCCGCGACCGGGCCACCGTCGTCGCCATCGGGGCGGTCGGGCAGCGGCTGCCGCGCCGGACCTATTTCGCCAAAGAGCTGACCTTCCTCAACTCTCGCTCCTACGGCCCCGGCCGCTACGACCCCGAATACGAAGAAAAAGGCCGCGACTACCCGATCGGCTACATCCGCTGGACCGAGGGCCGCAACCTGTCCACCACCCTCGACCTGCTCGCCGCCGGAGCGATCGACCTGTCCCCCCTGATCACCCACCGCTTCCCCCTCGACCGCGCTCCGGAGGCCTACCGGCTCATTCGCGGGGAGGAACCGTTTCTTGGGGTTGTGCTCACTTATGCGGATCAGGCGCCGTTGAAGGTTGAAAGTTCCAGGATCTCCGGCAAAACGGCTCCAGCCGTTGGAACGCTTTCAACTTCCAACCTTCAACCTTCAACCTTGAACCTGGGCGTCATCGGCGCCGGGAATTTTGCGACCGCCGTCATGCTGCCGGCGATCCGGGGGATCGAGGGGATCGAGCGGGTCGGGATCGCTTCGGTGGGGGGGCTGAATGCGGGGCTGGCGGCCCGGAAGTTTGGGTTCCGGTACAGCACCGGCGATCCGGCGGAGCTGCTGACCGATCCGGAGATCGACACGATCGCCGTCCTGACCCGGCATGATTCGCATGCGGCGCACGTCCTGGCGGCGCTGGCGGCCGGGAAGCACGTCTTCTGCGAGAAACCGCTGGCCGTCGCCCCGGACGAGCTGGATGCGATCGAGGCCGCCTGCCTGGAGCGGCCGGACCTGCGGCTGGCGGTCGGGTTCAACCGGCGTTTCGCCCCGCTGGCCCGCCGGCTGGCCGGTTTCCTGGGGGACGGCCCCGAGCCGTTCCATGCCGTCTACCGGGTCAACGCCGGGTACCTCCCGCCGGACCATTGGACCCAGGACCCGGCCCATGGCGGCCGGATCGTCGGAGAGGCCTGCCATTTCGTCGATTTTCTCACCTTCCTGGCCGGCGCCCCGCCGCTGGACGCGACCGCACACGGCCTCCCGGACGGCGGCCGCTACCGGGAGGACAACGTCCAGCTGACCTTCACCTTCCCGGACGGCTCGATCGGGACCGTCGTCTACCTGGCCAACGGCGACCGGACCGTCCCAAAGGAGCGGTTGGAGGTCTTCAGCGGCGGCCGGGTCGCCGTGCTGGATGATTTCCGGTCGTTAGCGCTGGTGCGGGACAGGCGCAAGCAGGTGCTGCGCAGCCGCCTGCGGCAGGACAAGGGTCACACCGCCCTGTGGGTGGCCTTCGCTGCCGCTATCGCCGGGGGGACCTCGCCGATCCCGCTCGACCAGGTCTTCGGGGTGACCCGGGCGACGTTCGCCGCGGTCCGGTCGCTGCGGATCGGGGCCAGGGTCGAAGTCGCCGCGGTGTCCGACGGCGGCTGGGGCTCGTTTTTCGGCGCGGAGGCGGACGGCGGTCCGGGCTCTCGGCGCTGATGTTTCGCCCGGGAGCGGCCGTCCCGGCTTCAGAGGGGGTGCGGATTTGCGCGGCGGGGGCCTTGCTTGCGCTCTGGCTGGCCGGCTGCCTGCCCCCTTCTTCCACCGGCGGCGGGCTCCATTTCACGACCATCGAGCAAAAAAACGACGCAGCCTACACCGGGCACCAGCAGTACAACGCCCTCGACCCGGGTTTGCTGGTATTCTTTGACGAGGCTGCCGCCGCAGCGCATCTCGACCTGTTCAGCGATGCGGCCCGGGACCTGGTGGCCCGGGTCGATTGGCGGACCCAGTTCGTCGTCGCCGTCTTCCAGGGCTGGCAGAACGGCGCCGGGTACGGTGTGACGATCGAGCGTATCGCGGTGGATGGGACGGCGCTGCGCGTCCATGCCGTTTTCCGGACCCCGGAAGAACCGGGCGGCCCGGTCACATCGCCGTACCACCTGGTCGCCGTCCGGAGGCCGCTGGCGGCGGTCGAGGGGTTATCGTTTGAGTTGGTGGTTGGGGAGGGGGTTGTCCTGACGCTGACCCCCGCGCCCCGGTAGGGGCGGCCTTGTGGCCAATTGTTCCAATCCGTTACCGGATCGTTTCCGATAAAATTAGCGCCTATCCGAAATTTTGGACGGCGATTTTCAGGGCGGCTGCGGCGGAGCCGCAGCCGCCCTGAAAATAGCCCGTTAACCGAATTTTAGGAAAGGTTAATAGGCTATGAAGCGCTTTTTGATGGGCGCCATGCAGGCGTTT
>DATKDL010000113.1:0-29219 GCA_035512695.1 Anaerolineales bacterium
GTTCATCCAGATCGTCGCCGGACCGCGGCAGGTCGGAAAGACCACCCTGGTCCGGCAGGTGTTGGAGACCATCGCGCTGCCGCATCACTACGCCAGCGCTGACCAGCCTGCCCTGCGTGGTGCCACGTGGATCGAACAGCAGTGGCAGGCTGCCCGCCGGCTCGCTGACGCTTCCCCTGCAGCCCTGGCGCTGGACGAGGTCCAGAAAATCGCCGATTGGTCCGAGGCGGTCAAACGGCTGTGGGATGAGGACACCCGCACCGGCCTGCCGCTGCACGTCGTCCTGCTCGGCTCCGCCCCGTTTTTGATCCAGCGAGGTCTCTCCGAAAGCCTGGCCGGACGGTTCGAAATGCTGCGCCTGCCGCATTGGACCTTCCCGGAGATGCGGGCCGCTTTCGACTTTTCACTTGAAGACTTCATTTACTTCGGCAGTTATCCCGGCGCCGCGCCCCTGATTGCCGACCCGGCGCGCTGGTCCCGTTACGTGCTCGATGCCCTGATCGAGACCACGATCTCGCGCGACGTCCTGTTGCTGACGCGGGTGGATAAGCCCGCTCTCCTGCGCCGCCTGTTCGAGCTCGGCTGCCGTTACTCCGGGCAGGTCCTTTCTTATAACAAAATGCTGGGGCAACTGCAGGATGCCGGGAACACGACGACGCTGGCGCACTACCTGGATTTGCTGGAAGGCGCCGGGCTGTTGGCGGGGCTGCCCAAATTCGCCGGCCAGGCCGTCCGGCAGCGCGCTTCCAGCCCGAAGCTGCAGGTGCTGAACACGGCCCTGGTCACAGCCCACGCCGGCCTGGCGCCGGAAGAGGCGCGCCAGGATGCGGAATTCTGGGGGCGGCTGGTCGAATCGGCAGTCGGCGCACACCTGGCCAATGCGGCCGAGGAGGGCGGGCATAAGCTGTTCTACTGGCGCGAACGGGGACTGGAAGTCGACTTCGTGCTGCGCAGCGGCCGAAAGCTGGCCGGCATCGAAGTCAAGAGCAGCCGCATTCGCGGCGCTCGGACCGGCCTGGAGGCATTCGCCCAGGCGTATGCACCGGAGAAAGTCCTGCTCGTCGGAGGGGATGGCATCCCGGTCGGCGAATTTCTGTCCGCCCCGGTAGACACCTGGTTGAAAACCTGAAAAGGAGAATGCCATGAAAAACCGCATCACCGCCCTGTGCGCCGCCGTCCTCATCCTCCTCGCCGCCTGCGCCTCCCCCGCCTCCGGCCTGACCGCTGACGTCACCTTCCGCCCCGTCGATGACATCCTCGACACGCCCCTCGAAATCACGAACTTCGTGAACGGCACCGCCCGCCTCCCGATCACGACCTCCATCCCCGTCGCCTGCACCATCGTCTACGGGACCACACCCGAGTTCGGCTCCCTGACCCTCGATCAAGACATGGCCGGCGGGACGCATTCCGAACACAACCCCCTGCTCTCCGGCCTCGAATCCGAGACGACCTACTACTACCGCGTCCAGGGCGTCGACGACGACGGGAACATATACCTCTCCGAGACCCTGACCTTCACCACCCCCGCCTTCGCCGATGCCCCGACCGACAACCTGGCCACCCCTGCCAACGGGGGCGAGATCCTCGGCTACAGCAGCGCCTTCAACGATGCCGCCCCGGACGAGCGCTGGGGCGTGGGCAGCGCCTTCGACGACGACCCCACCACCGAGTGGTCCACCGCCGGGGACGGCAGCGCTGCCTGGGTCGAAGTCAGGCTGGCCGGGCTGGCGGCGATCCACACGATCGCGTTCCACACCCGCACCATGTCCGACGGCAGCGCCGTCACCCTGGCCTTCACGGTCACGACGGACCGCGGGGAGGTCTACGGCCCTTTCGAAGTCCCGGATTCCGGCGCTCCGGCCGAATTTTCAGTCGATTTCGAAGCCGAAACGCTGCGTTTCGACCTGGTCGAAACGACCGGGGGGAATACGGGGGTGGTCGATATTGCCGTGTTCGGGGATTTTCGCTAGGGACAAACCTTGCCCCCACCGCGCGAGGTTTATCCCGCCGGAACCAACCTCACTGTCAGAATCTGAAACGGCCGCACCTGCAGCCGGACCCCGCCCCCTTCCACCGCCAGCGCCGTCTCATCCTCCTCCAGCAAATTCGTCTCCCACGCCTCCCCGGTCCCCCATTCCCGGTTTTCCCCAGAACGAATTCGGTGGAATTTCAAGCATTCCAAACATTAGAATGATTTGACAAAACCGTGAAAAATAGTACAATTTGTGAGAGCGCTCCCAAGATAATGGGGTGATTTTTATGACCAATCTCACGCTTGAAATGATCGCTGAAACAGCCGGGGTGTCCCGTTCTACGGTTTCCCGGGTTGTAAACGATCATCCCAACGTGCGGCCAGAGGTCCGGGAGCGCGTCCAAAAAGTGATCAATGAGACCGGCTACCAGCCGCACGCCGCGGCCCGCTCACTGGCCTCCCGCCGGACTCACATGCTCGGTCTCGTCATCCCCCGCAGCGTCCAGCATTTCTTCAGCGACCCGTATTTCCCGCGCCTGACACAGGGCATCGCCGAAGCCTGCAACGCGGCGGATTACACCCTGTCCCTCTTCCTGCTCCATACCGCAGATGACGAAAAAAAGCTTATCCCGCGCATCAGCCGGCGCGGGATGCTCGACGGAATCATCATCCAATCGACCCACCTGCGCGACTCCGTGATCCCGGATATCAGCGAGGGGCAGGTTCCCTTCCTCGTCGCCGGTCGCCCGATGAACGCCCCAAACGCCAGTTTTATCGACGTCGACAACGTCTCCGGGGCGATGAAAGCGGTCCAACACCTGATTGGGCTCGGGCGCCGCCGCATCGCGACCGTCGCCGGCAGCCCGGACACCGCGGCCGGGCTCGACCGGCTGACGGGCTACCGCCGTGCCCTGAAGGAGAACGGTCTCGCCATCGACGAGGACCTGATCACCGCCGGCGATTTCACCGAGCCCGGCGGCTACGAAGCAGCCGGGCGTCTCCTGGAGCGCCAACCCGACGCCATTTTCTGCGGCTCAGATATGATGGCCGTCGGTGTGCTCCGCCGGCTCAAGGAAGCTGGTGTCCGCGTCCCCGAGGAAATTTCGATCGTGGGCTATGATGATCTGCCTCCCGCCCGGCTGACGGACCCGCCCCTCACCACGATCCGACAACCCATCCGGCGCTTTGGCGTCAGAGCCGTGCAAACGCTCACGGAAATGGTGAGCCACCCGAACCAGGGCCAGGTACGCGTCATTCTGGATGCCACCGAACTCGTCGTGCGCGGCACCTGAAGCGCACGGATTTTTTTAAATAACTGTGAGAGCGCTCTCAACCACGAGCGGGAAATCACCAAGGAGGTGCAGTGGAACGATCCTGATCCTACCGATATCCCGAACCCCGGTCCGTAACGTACGGGGCAATCAAAGTGCCGGCCGCACTGGCCGGAGAAACCAAAACCAAGGAGTGTTTGCGATGAAAAAGAAATTGACCCTTGTCCCGGCCCTGCTGCTTGTTCTGAGCCTGCTGCTCGTGGCCTGCACCCCGGACGCCCAGCCGACGACCGAACCGGTCGTCGTCGAGCAGACGGAAGATGACCCAACGGGTGGTGAGACAGATGCCACCACGGAAGCGACCGAAGCGACCGAAGCGACCGAAGCGCCCATGGCAGACGAACCGGTCACCATTCGCTGGTACGTCGGCCTGGGCGCCGGTTCGGACGAGCCCACCTTTGCCGCCCAGCAGGCGGTGGTCGATAAGTTCAACGCCTCCCAGGACGAAATCATCCTTGTCCTGGAGATCGTGGATAACGACGTCGCCTACGACACCCTCGCCACCCAGATCGCGGCCGGAAACGCCCCCGACATCGTCGGGCCGGTCGGGATCCGCGGCCGGGACAGCTTCAAAGGCGCCTGGCTCGACCTCCAGGGATTGATCGACTCGACCGGTTACGACCTGGGCGATTTCGACCCGGCCCTGGTGGACTTCTACCACGTCGAAGAAGAAGGCCAGCTCGGGATCCCGTTCGCCATCTTCCCCTCCTTCATCATCTACAACATCGACCTGTTCGATGAAGCCGGCCTGCCCTACCCGCCCGCGGAATACGGACAGCCCTATGTCGATGAGAACGGCGAGGAGCAGGAATGGAACATGGAGACCCTGCGCGAGCTGGCGATGAAGCTGACGGTCGATGCTAACGGCAACGACGCCACCAGCCCCGACTTCGATCCGACCAACATCGTCCAGTTTGGTTTTATGAACCAGTGGACGGACCCGCGCGGGATCGGGACCTTCTTCGGCTCCGGCTCGCTGGTCGATGACGGCGGCAACGCCCAGGTTCCCGATAACTGGGAAACGGCCTGGGAGTGGACCTATGACGGTTGGTGGACGGACTACTTCATCCCCAACGGCCCGTACGGCGGCGCCGACTTCCTGCAGGGGCCCGGTGGACCGTTCTCCTCCGGGAACCTGGGAATGGTTCACCTGCACATGTGGTACGTCGCCACCTGGGCGCTCGGAGAAGTCGGCTTTGATTGGAACCTGGCCGCCACACCGTCCTACGATGGGACTGTGACCTCCAAGATGCACGCCGACACCTTCGGGATCCTGAAGGCTTCGGAGCATCCGGAAGAGGCCTTCGCGGTGATGACCTACTTGCTCAGCCCCGAAGTGGCCAATGACCTGCTCAACATCTACGGCGGTATGCCGGCCCGTCTGAGCATGCAGGACGCCTACTTCGATACCTACGGGGAGACGAACTTCCCGGACAAGGACGTCAACTGGGATGTGGTCGTGGCCAGCATGGCCTATGCCGACAACCCCAACCACGAGAGCTGGATGCCCAGCTTCCAGGAAACGACCGACCGCTACAATGAGTTCTGGAATTTCCTGGCCAATACCCCCGATGCGGACGTCGGTGCGGAGATCGAAACCTTGATAGCCGATCTCCAGCAGATCTTCGACGCCGCCAGGTAACGCGGTTCGCACCCCGGCTGCCCGGCCTGGTCTTCCGGCAGGGCAGCCGGGGGCAGGGGCGGCGGATCGACCGTCCGGGGGGCTTCGCCCTCACCGGACGGTCGATCCGCCGCCCCGATCTCCCGTCAGCAGCTCCTGGGATCAGGGAGGTTCACTATGGCAATTATCGAAGCGATCGAGGCCGTAAGACCGGCCCGAGTGAGGGCTAAATTATCCCCTCGCGAAAAGCAGGAAGCCCGCTGGGGGCTCCTCTTCCTGGCACCCTGGATCATCGGCTTCCTGGCCTTCTACGTCCTGCCGATGATCGCTTCGTTTGGGTTCTCACTCTATGATTTCAACCCGGCGCTTCCGGACGAGGCCGAATTTATCGGGTTTGAAAACTGGGAGCGCGCCCTTTTCGTCGACCAGGAAGTGCGCCACTCCTTCGTTCGCACGCTCCAATTCACCGCCATCTCACTCCCGATCGGCCTGAGCTTTGCCCTGTTCATCGCCATCCTGATGAATTCGAAACATGTGCTCGGTAAAAACCTGTACCGCACGCTGTTCTATATGCCGACCATGATCCCGCTGGTGGCCTCCGTCCTGATCTGGAACGGGGTCCTGAACGAGCAGACCGGATGGATCAACATCTTCATCGAGAAGCTGACCGGCATCCAGGCTACCGGGACGGAAGGTCTCCGCTGGCTGGCGGACCCCGACCTGGTTTACTATGCTTACACCATGTTTGGTTTCTGGAGCGTCGGGAACGCGATGATCATCTTCATCGCCGGACTGCAGGGCGTCCCTACCGAGTTGTATGAAGCCGCCGAGATCGACGGCGCCAACTGGCTCCAGAAGCTCACCCGCATCACCATCCCGCTGATCACCCCCGTCATCTTCTACCAGGTCGTCCTGGGGCTGATCGGCACGCTGCAGTACTTCCTTGCGCCTTTCGTCCTGAACGGCGGGACGGGTTTTCCGGAAGGGAAAACGCGCTTCTACATGGTCTATTTTTACAAGCAATCATTCAGCTTCTTCAACATGGGATACGGCGCCACCCTGGCCTGGCTGATGTTTATCTTTGCCCTGATCATCACCATCCTGCTGTTTGGGACAGCCAAGTACTGGGTGTATTACGCAGCGGAGGAAAGCTGATGGCCGCACAGGTTCAGAAGGTCCAACTCTCCCCGACCAAAATTACCCGGCGGTCCCTGGATAACGGAGTCACCCTCGGCCTGACGGGGCTCACGCTCGGTATCCTGTTCCTGTTCCTGGTCCCGATGGTCTACGGCATCGTCACGTCGCTGAAAACGGACAGCCAGTTCTCCGAAATCGGGGCGCCCTGGTGGCCGGCTTCGGGCCGTAAGATTGAGTACGAGGGGGCAGCCTACGAAATTTACCGGGTCCCAATCGACGGTGAGATCCGCGAGTATGCGCTGTATAAAAAAGGCCGCCAGTCCAGCGAGATGCTGGACCCGGAAAACCTGGAAGCCGGGCCGTTCGTGTGGGACGGGGTCTGGCGCCAGCTGGAGCGTGTGTACGTCCCCGATCCGCAGGGGGAGAATTTCGTGGAGGCCTGGACGGCGATCGATTTCCACATCCTGTTGAAAAACACCGCAGTCTACGCCGTGATCACGACTTTTGGAGCGGTCCTGTCCGCCTCGCTCGTGGCATACGGGTTTGCCCGCTTCCGGATCCCGGGCAAGAACATCATGTTCATGCTCATGCTCTCAACCGTCATCCTTCCCGGCGCCGTCACCCTGATCCCCACTTATTTCGTCTTCCTCAAGCTGGGCTGGGTCGGGACCTGGCTCCCGCTCATCATACCGGCGTTCTTCTCCTGGGGGACCAACGTGTTCCTGATGCGGCAGTTCTTCCTCACTATCCCGCGCGAGCTCGATGAAGCGGCCATGATCGACGGGGCGGGACCCTTCCGGATCTTCCTCTCGGTCATCCTGCCCCAGTCCGTCCCGGCCCTGACCGCCGTCGCCCTGTTCCACTTCTTCTACGCCTGGAACGACTTCTTCGGCCCGCTCATCTATCTTGCCGGGAACCCGGACAAGTTCCCGATCACCGTCGGGTTGACGGCTTTCAACAACCTGTACGCCCAATCCACCAACCTGATCCAGGCCGCCTCGCTGATCTCGGCCGTGATCCCCATCCTGATCTTTTTCTTCGCCCAGCGTGCGTTCATGCAGGGTGTTGTGTTCACCGGGGTGGAAAAGTAAAGCGCTGCCCGAGGCCGTCCATGCAGCTGTCCCGTTCCTTCCCGGCTGGTCTCCTTGTGATTTTTATCACAGTATCCTGTTCAGGACCCCCCGCGCTGCCCACACCTACCCCCGAATGGGAGCTCGAGGGTTGGGAGCTGGTCTGGCACGACGAGTTTGAAGGGGACGCGCTCGATCCGGCATCCTGGACGTTCGATCTCGGAGCCGGCGGCTGGGGAAACAACGAACGGCAGCACTACACCGACCGGCCGGAAAACCTGCGGATCGAGGACGGCGTCCTGGTCATCGAAGCCCGGCAGGAGACCTACCGCGCCGGCGATTACACCTCGGCGCGGATCAAAACCCAGGGGCTGGGCGCCTGGCGCTACGGCCGGATCGAAGCCAGGATCCGGGTGCCCACCGGGCAGGGGATCTGGTCGGCGTTCTGGATGCTCGGGGAGGATTTTCCGTCCGCCGGCTGGCCGCGGAGCGGGGAGATCGACATCATGGAGAACATCGGGGAGCCGGACCGGGTGTACGGGACGGTCCACGGTCCCGGCTACTCGGGCGGGGGAGGGGTGAGCGCCGGGTACACCTACCCCGGACCGCCGCTGCACGAGGGCTTCCACGTCTACGCCGTCGAATGGGGTCCGGCGGAGATCCAATGGTACGTGGACGGGGTATCGTTCCACCGGGTGTCCGCCGATAGCCTCCCGGGTGACTGGGTGTATGACCATCCCTTTTTCATCATCCTGAACCTGGCTGTGGGTGGTGAATGGCCGGGATATCCTGACGATACCACCGTTTTTCCGCAGCAGATGCAGGTGGATTACGTCCGCGTGTACCGCGATCCGGACCTGGACCCCGGATCCTTTGAGCTCCCCCGGCTGCACGTTGGGGAAATCCGCTTGATTCCTGAAATGATCGACGACGATGGGTGGGGTGCGGCGACCGTCGCCGTCGTGGATGGGGAAGGGGGTCCGGTCTCCGGAGTCGCGGTGGAAGGGTCCTGGTTGGGGACGGTCGCCGGTGCGGACACTTCGGCGATAACCGGCGAAGACGGCCTCGCCGGGCCGTTCATGGGCAAGCAGAACCCGGTTTCGACCGAGATCACCTTCTGTGTATCCGATCTGAACCACCCGGGTTTTGAATATGACAAGGACGCGAACGAAATGACCTGTGCTTTTGTGAATCCGGAGGCGGAGCGCTAAGATTTATCTTGCAAACTTGGATTGGCCAATGTGGGGGTGGGCCGTCGGAGCCGGCCCACCCCCACATTGGCCGGCTCTTCAATCGCTGAGCAGGAGGCAAGCATGGCCCGCATGGCAGCTGACGATATCGACAGCCGGATCAAATACATGCTTTCCGACATGACCCTGGACGAAAAAATCGGTCAGATGACCCAGCCGGAGAAAAACAGCATCCCGGTTGAGGATGTGACGAATTATCACATCGGCTCGGTCCTGAGCGGCGGCGGAGGGAATCCCGAGCCGAACTCCCCGGCGGACTGGCGGGCGATGACGATCGCCTTCCAGGAAGCTGCCCTGGAAACCCGCCTCGGGATACCGATCCTGTACGGCGTGGATGCCGTGCACGGGCACAACAACGTGCGCGGCGCCACCATATTCCCGCACAACATCGGCCTGGGCGCCGCCGGGGATCCGCACCTGGTGCGCCGGATCGGGCGTGTGACGGCCCTGGAGATGGTGGCGACCGGCGTCCACTGGAACTTTGCCCCGGCGGTCAGCGTCCCGCAGGATATCCGCTGGGGGCGCACGTACGAAGGCTTCAGCCAGGAGCCCGAGCTCGTCGGCGAACTCGGTGTGGCCTACCTGGACGGGCTGCAGAACGCGGGGGACGGCCGGGGTCTGCGCCACCCGCACACGGTGTTGGGCTCGATCAAGCATTATTTGGGCGACGGCGGCACGACCTGGGGCAGCGCGTCCCGTTTCCCGTGGCACGAGGAAATCTGGGGGGAGCGGACGCGGATCACCGGTATCGACCAGGGGCTCAGCGAGGTGGATGAAACGACCCTGCGCCGGGTTCACCTGGCGCCGTACGAGCGGGCGCTGCGCGCCGGGGCCAGGAACGTCATGGCCTCGTACAGCAGCTGGAACGGGATCAAGATGCACGCCCACCGGTACTTGTTGACCGAGGTGCTCAAGGAGTCGCTGGGTTTTTCCGGCTTCCTGGTCTCGGACTGGAAAGGCATCGACCAGATCGATCCCGGTGACTACTACGCCAGCGTCTGCCGGGCGATCAACGCCGGCCTGGACATGGTCATGGTGCCCTTCGACTACAGAGGTTTCATCCAGGCGCTGGCGCGGGCCGTCGAGCGCGGGGATGTGCCGCAGGACCGCATCGACGATGCGGTCGCCCGGATCCTGCGGGTCAAGCTGGAGATGAACCTGTTCGAACGGCCGTTGGGAGACGAAGCCCTCCTCGAGCGCGTCGGAAGCTCGGAGCATCGGGCTGTTGCCCGAGAGGCCGTCTCCCGATCACTGGTACTGCTCAAGAACGTACATCAGGCCCTTCCGTTGGCCGATCACGGCAGAATCCTCGTCGCCGGGGAGGCTGCCGACGATATCGGCCTGCAGTGCGGGGGCTGGACGATCGAGTGGATGGGGGCCCGCGGACCGATCACGCCGGGAACCACCCTGCTGGAAGCGCTGCGGGAGGGGTCGACAGGCGATGTGGAGTACGATCCCGCCGGCCGGTTTTCTGAGTCTGGCGACCTGGCGGAATACGGGATCGTCGTGATCGCCGAACCGCCGTACGCCGAAGGGGTCGGAGACCGCGCCGATCTGCAGCTGCCGCCGGAGGAGGTCGACCTGGTCGAGCGGGTCCGCGCCCGCGTCCGGAAACTGATCGTCGTCCAGTACTCCGGCCGGCCGCTCCTGATCAACGAGCCGCTCGCCCATGCCGACGCCTGGGTGGCCGCCTGGCTGCCTGGGACGGAAGGGGCGGGGATTGCCGATGCCCTCTTCGGTCTCAAGCCGTTCACCGGGAAGCTGTCCCACGACTGGCCACGTGCGGTCGACCAGGTACCCCTGTCGGCCCTCCGGAACGGGACCGGACCTCCGCTTTTACCGTTTGGCTTTGGGATATGAAGAAAGCCCTGCCGCTCCTGGTACTGATCTCCCTGCTTCTCGGCGCCTGCCGGCCGGAACCCGCCCCGGCAGCGACCGCTGCGGACGCATCCACGGCTCCTCCCGGTGAGGTGGCGAACCCGCCCGATCCGATTTACCTCGATCCTGCACTGCCCGTCGAGATCCGGGTGGAAGACCTGCTCGCCCGGATGACCCTCGAGGAAAAAATCGGGCAGATGACCCTGGTCGAGAAGAACAGCATTGTCCCGGAGGACATCACCACCCTCGCAATCGGCGGTCTGCTCAGCGGCGGTGGGGGCTACCCGGAGGGAAACCGCGTCGCGGGCTGGGTGGAGATGACCTCGGACTTCCAGGCGCGGGCCCTGGCGACCCGGCTGGGGATCCCGCTGATCTATGGAGTCGACGCCGTCCACGGCCACGGCAACTTGAAAGGGGCGACGATCTTTCCGCACAACATCGGGCTGGGGGCGGCCGGGGACCCGGAACTCGTTTACCGGATCGGGCAGGCCACGGCCGCTGAGATGGCCGCTACCGGGATCTGGTGGAACTACGCCCCGGTAGTCGCCGTCCCGCAGGACATCCGCTGGGGTCGGACCTACGAGAGCTATAGCGAGGACGCGGCCCTGGTATCGGCGCTGGGTACGGCCTACCTGGAGGGCCTCCAGGGTGGAAGCCTGGCCGATCCGCTCACCGTCCTCGGGACACCCAAGCATTTTATCGGGGACGGCGCCACGGCCTGGGGTTCTTCGACCAACCGGGGCGGAGCCTACGAGATCGATCAGGGCGATGCCCGGATCGACGAAGCGACCCTGCGGTCCCTCCATCTGCCGCCTTACCGGGCTGCGGTCGAGGCGGGTGCGCTCAGCATCATGATCTCCTATTCGAGCTGGAACGGGATCAAAATGCACGCCAATGCGGACCTGATCACCGGCTTACTCAAAGGCGAACTTGGGTTCCTGGGTTTCGTCGTTTCCGATTGGGGCGCCATCGACCAGGTCGATTCAAACTACTATACGGCCGTCGTGACCGCCGTCAACGCCGGGGTCGATATGAATATGGTCCCATCGAAATATCCGGTCTATATCCAGGCTCTGACCGCGGCGGTGGAGAACGGTGACGTACCGGAGAGTCGGATCGACGATGCGGTCCGGCGCATCCTGCGCGCCAAGTTCTCCCTCGGACTGTTCGAACGGCCGTATCCCGATCCGGACTGGGTGGCCCTTGTGGGGAGCGAGACGCACCGCGCGCTGGCCCGAGAAGCGGTTCGGAAATCCCTGGTGCTGCTTCAAAACGAGAACGGCGCCCTCCCGATCCGGGAGGACGCAGGTGTAATTTTTGTCGCGGGTGAATTCGCCGACGATGTCGGCGCGCAGTGCGGCGGTTGGACGATCGAGTGGCAAGGTGCGGTCGGTGATATCACGCCGGGGACGACGATCCTGGAGGCGGTTGAACAGCGCGCCGGCCCCGGGGTGCAGGTGCACTACAATCGGTTCGGAAATTACGACCGCATCCTGGACGAAAACAGCGAGCCGCTCATCGCCGATATCGGGATCATCGTGCTCGGCGAGGCGCCCTACGCAGAGGGCTTTACCTCCAACGGGGACCGCGAAGATCTTTCCCTGACGGAGACCGACGTGAACCAGATTTTGAATATCCGCGCGCGGGTGGAAAAACTGGTCGTGATCCTGATCTCCGGCCGCCCGCTCATCATCACCGAGCAGCTGCCGCTGGCCGATGCGTGGTTGGCCGCCTGGCTTCCCGGCACCGAGGGACAGGGGATCGCTGACGCCCTCTTTGGGGACGTCCCCTTCACCGGCCGCCTGCCGTTTACCTGGCCGGCCTCGATGGAGCAGATCCCGCTGGGCAGCGCGGCCGGCGAGCCGCTGTTCCCTTTCGGTTTTGGACTGGAGCTGGAATGAAGACCTTTCCTGAAGGATTTCTGTGGGGGGCGGCGACCGCCGCCTATCAGATCGAAGGCGCCTGGAACGAGCACGGCAAGGGCGAGTCGATCTGGGACCGTTTTGCGCATACGCCGGGCAGGATCCACGCCGGCGAAAACGGCGATATCGCCTGCGACCACTACCACCGCTGGCCGGAAGACGTCGCTTTGATGCGGGACCTCGGCCTGGGAGCCTACCGCTTCTCGATCGCCTGGGCGCGCGTCCTGCCGGACGGGTCCGGCAGGACGAACCCGGCCGGGCTGGATTTCTACAGCCGCCTGGTGGACGGACTCCTGGAGTCCGGCATCTGTCCTTTCGTCACGCTCTACCATTGGGATCTCCCGCAGGCGCTGCAGGAGCGCGGCGGTTGGGCCGCACGGGAAACGGCGGAGGCCTTTGCGGAATACGCCGGGGTCGTCAGCCGGCATCTGGGCGACCGGGTCAAGCACTGGATCACCCACAACGAACCCGGGGTTGCCGCCTATGCCGGCTACCGGGACGGGCGGCATGCGCCGGGGCTCACGGATCCGCAGACCGCGGTCATAGCCACCCACCATTTGCTGCTGTCCCACGGGATGGCGGTCCCGGTGATCCGACAGAACATTCCGGGTGCGGAGGTGGGGATCACACTCAATCTCCATTACTACCAGCCTGCTTCAATGGGTGCGGCCGACCGGAATGAGGCCCACCGGCAGGACGGCGCCTGGTCGCGCTGGTTCCTGGATCCGCTGCACGGCCGCGGTTATCCGGCCGACCTGGTCGAACGGTACCGGGCGGATGGGATATTCCCCCGCACCGGCATGATCGAACCGGGCGACCTGGATCGCATCGGCGCGCCGCTGGATTTTATCGGGCTGAACTACTATTACCGCAATGTGGTGCGGGCGGAAGTGGAAGGCGGGAATCCGGATCCTCGGACCGTCTTTCCGGCTGAACGGTCACCGGAAACTTATACGGAGATGGACTGGGAGATCCATCCCGATGGACTGTACCAGGCGCTGGGTCGGCTGCACTTTGAATACCGGGTTCCGAAGATCTACATCACCGAGAACGGGGCCAGCTTTTCGGACGGTCCGGATCCCGGCGGCCGCGTCCGGGACGTGCGGCGGATCCGCTATCTGCACGACCACCTGCGCGCCTGCGAGCAGGCCCTTGAAATCGGAGTCCCGCTGGCCGGGTATTTCATCTGGTCGCTGCTCGACAACTTCGAGTGGGCCGAAGGATACCGGCAGCGTTTCGGGATCGTTTGGGTGGATTATGAGACCGGGGAGCGCATCCCGAAGGACAGCGCCCGCTGGTACCGTGAGGTGATCGCCAGGAACGGATTGCCGGACGTTTAGGGCCGTTCTCCGGTCCCTCGCGGGATATAACCTAACAAGGCCCAGGCCGGGCCGGGTTTTGCCCGGCCCGGCCTGGGCCTTGTTTCGGATCTCACGGCAGCGTCAACGTCACCGCCAGCGGCAAGTGATCCGATGCCGTCGACAAATAGATCTGGAAATCCGACCCTGCCAGGTCCGGCGAGTACCAGATGTAATCGATTTCCCGGTCGGCTCCGGTCGAAGGGTAGGTGAACGTGGGCAGCCCCCAGAGGGCGCTCGCGTTCAGCAGCCCGGCGTCCGCCAGCAGCAGCATCTCCGGCGTTTCCGGCGTGGCGTTCAAATCGCCCAGGACGACGGTCGCGGGGCCGCCGTTCCAGGCTTCCACGAGGACCGGGACCTGTTCCTCCCGGATATGCCCGTCAGCCCCGCGGTGGTGCAGGTGCGTGGCGACGACGGTGACCTCCCCCCCGCCGATGTCGACCGTGGCCAGGATGTAGCCGCGCAGCAGGAGCAGGTCGGCGGGCGGCAGGGGGTGGACCTCGGCGTCCGTGATCGGGTAGCGGCTCAGAACGGCGTTGCCCCACTGCGGGTCCCCGGTCGGGCCGCTGACGTAGGGCATCCCCAGCCGGTTCGACAGCCAGGCGAGCATGTCGAACGAGCCGGTCGTCAAATAGCCGCGCACGACCTCTTGCAGCGCAACGACGTCGGCGCCGGTCGCTTCGATCTGGCGGGCCAGGTCCTCAATCGCCAGCTGGCCGTCGGTGTCGAAGCCCATGTGCAGGTTGTAGCTCAGGATCCGCACTTCCCGGTTCCCGGCCGGCGGTTCCACGAAGGCGGGCCGTTCCCAGGTCAGCCAATACCCGGCGGGCAGCAGGAGCAGCAGGCCGGCGGCCAGGGCGGGCCGGTAAGAGCGCCTGGACGACCGGTCCTGCGCTGCCCCGGCCGGGGCGGCGAAACCGGCCAGGATCAGCAGTCCCCCGAAAACGGGCAAAAGCTGCATCCCCCGCACGCCCAGGGCGATATCGTAGCTGACGTAGAAGACAAAGGCGGCCAGCACGAACAGCAGGGCGGCCGGCCCGAACGAGCCGCGCCGCTTCCCGTGCGTCGCACCGGCAGCCGGCGCAGCGATCGCGACCAGCCAGACCGCCATCACCACGCCCCCCGCAAACAGCCACAAAACCCCGGCCATCCCGGGGACAGTCGGGAAAAGCAGCAGCAGCGTTGCCAGCAGACCGGCGACGACGGCCGCACCCCGCCCTGTGTCAGGCCGGAAGCCGACGTAGAGCAGCGCCAGCGCATTCCCCGCGACGACGGCCAACCCGGCAAGGGGCAGGCTCACATCCGCCAGCGCCGCCGTGCGGGCGACGTTCTGGAAGAACATCATCTCCAGCAGCAGCCAGGTCCCGAAAGCGAACAGCCGTCCGGGGACGGCCAGCCCCGGCTCCCCGTCGATCCCGGCGAAGACCCGCTCCCGCCAGGAGGCACCGACGGTGAAAGACAGCCCGGCCAACAACAGGACGATCCCCAGCGGGGTTAACCCGGTCTGCCAGGACAGGTCGAGCGTGCCGGCGGCGGCGTGGATCGCCGTGTCGAGCGCCAGCCCGGCGAGCAGCCCTATGGCGAACTCCCGCCCGCGCCCGGCCGATCCGGCCAGGGCGCTATAAGCGCAGGCCAGGAACCACCAGAACAGGACGACGACCGCGCCGGAGAGCAGGATATCCGCCGGCGAGCTCCGGCTGACCTGCTCGGCCAGACGCAGCAGCGGGATCGCGCCCATGACAAACCCGAGCGCCGCTTTCAGCCCGATCCGCCGGACCAGGAGCCCGGGCAGGAACGCCAGGCCGAACACCCCCAGCGCGATCGGGGCCAGGTTGAGCGATGGAATCCCGACCGAATCGCGCAGGTACTGCTGGAACAGCGGCAGCAGGACCCGTAGAGACTGCATGCCGAGGGCCGTGATCAATGCCAGGGGAATGAGGTCTCTTGATTTCATCGAATAATTGTACCTTGCGAAGGTGTAGAACCTTCGCAGGTACAATTGTCCGATGAACCTCCACCTCCTGGACGGCACTTACGAACTCTTCCGCGGTTTTTACGGACCGCCGCCCAAAAAGGCCCCCGACGGTCGGGAAGTGGGAGCCACCGTGGCGCTGCTGCGCAGCCTGATGGCGCTGTTGGCCGAGCCGGGGGTCAGTCACCTGGCCGTCGCCTTCGACCACGTGGTCGAATCCTTCCGGAACGACCTGTTCGCAGGCTACAAGACCGGCGAAGGGATCGACCCGCTGCTGAAAGGTCAGTTCGAGTTGGCCGAGGAGGCCGTCGCCGCGCTGGGGATCGTCGCCTGGCCGATGGTCGAGTTTGAGGCCGATGACGCCATCGCGACCGCGGCCGTCCGTTTCAAGGGCGACCCGGCGGTTGACCAGGTCGTCGTCTGCTCGCCCGACAAGGACCTGGCGCAGTTGGTGGAGGGGGACCGGGTGGTGTGTTGGGACCGGCGTAGGGAAATCGTCTACGACGAAGCGGCCGTCGTCGAGAAATACGGCGTGGTGCCGCCCTCGATCCCGGATTTCCTGGCCCTGGTCGGCGACTCGGCCGACGGGATCCCGGGCGTCCCGGGCTGGGGCGCGAAATCCGCCGCCGCGGTGCTGGCGCAGTTCGGGCGCATCGATGATTTTCCGGGGGATTTTGAAGCCTGGGGGCTGGGCGGGCGGGCAAAGCGCCTGAAGGAGAACCTGGACGGGCACCGCGACGCCGTCGCGCTCTATCGGGAGCTGACGATGCTGCGCATGGATGTGCCTTTGAAGGAGACGCTCGCCGACCTCGAGTGGCGCGGCGCCCGCCCGGTCTTCAGGGAATTTTGCGTGGGATTGGGGGTGCCCGATCTCCCGGAAAAGGTGATGAGGTGGTTGTAGGCGGATTGTGCAGGGAGTCGCATGGTTTACTCATACTGTTCCGGCGAGATCGGGGTATACTTAACTTGATCCCTCTCATGATTCAGGCAGATTCGTAAGAACGCCTGCCCCTCGGGAACTTCTGAGGGGCGACTCTCTTCCCTCCGAACCGAAAACTGAATATCTCCTGTCGTGATGAGAAACCCGGGTCCGGGCGGCGCAGGTGCGCGGCGAGCAGCCGTGCCGAAGCGTCCACCCCAATGCCAAGGAGTAAAACCACATGTCCAGCACCCCGACCGATATCGTCAAGGTCTTCTACGGCACCTTCAGTCTTATGGGGGCGAGCAAAGCGGGGCTTTACCTGGCCGCGGATTTTCAGTCGTTCGGTTTTACCCCGGCTCCAGTTGACAGGGAGACCTGGATCCGTTTTCTGACTGCGCTGAAACGCGCGGTGCCCGATCTGAAGATCCGGCTCACAAATGTCCGGGCGGAGGGGGACCAGGTCCGGTTCACGGAGATGGGCCTTGGCACGCACCGGCTACCGATGGACCTGTCGGCATTCGACCTGCCCGAAATCCCGGCCGCAGGAGCCCCCGTCACCTTCCCCAGCTCCGAATGGGTCCTGACCGTGGACGGCGGCAAGATCGCCCGCGCCGAGCTGGTCGATCCCTCGCCCGAGACCGGTCTGCCGGGAATGCTGAACGCGTTCAACGTGCAGCCTGACCTGGTTGGTTGACGCGCCGAGGGACCGCATGGAATATCAAATCGGCGATCAGGTCATCCATCTGAATTACGGTCCGGGGGTCATCACCGGGATCGAAGAAAAGCGGATTGCGGACGAGCCGTGTCAATATTACGTGGTGAAGACCGGCGAGCTGACACTTTGGGTCCCGCTGGATGCAACAGAGGACCGGATCCGGTTCCCGCTGCCCCGGGCGGAACTTAAGGCGCACCTCGATAGCCTGCGCAGCGCCGGGGACGATCTGCCGGATTTCCACCGCGATCGCTTCGGCGTCCTGGCGGAGCGTATGCGGACTCGCAGCGTGCCCGAAATCTGCCTCGTGATCCGCGACCTGGCCGGCCGCTCGAAGAGCCACTCGCTCAACAACAACGACCGGGAAGTGATGAGCGCCGCCCGGGAGCTGCTGCTCAATGAATGGACGATCGTGGCCGGTATCACGCGCGCCGAGGCGCGGGCGGCGCTGGAACGGATTCTGGCCGATCAAAATATCGGGCCGGATATGCTCTAACCGTCACCTCCCCCCGGTGACAGTCACCTCCCTCCCACTCCTAAGGCCGCCAACCGAACACCTGCCCCTCGTTAAAGATCCCCGCCGCCCGCCCGGACCCGCCCGGCCGGGATTATTTTCACCCGTTATTCATGGTTTTTTTAACATAATCTGATATATTTCTACGTTTCCGGCGCCGGACAGTGCACAATTGATCGAGTCGCCGGCTTCTCTTCGACCCACCAGGTTTTGATCCTCTCTATCTACCATGACGGACATCCCAACCCCCTCCATCCTCCGCCGCCGGGTGCATTTGCCCCCGATCGCCTGGTTTTTGCTTGCGCTGGCCTTCACCGTGGCCGGCCTGCTGGCAGGCGCCTGGCTGGGATTGCGGTCCTCCGGCCGCCTCCAGGCCGGGCAGAAGGCCGCGCAGCTTGAAGCCCGGATCGAGGAGCAGTACAGCCTTGGGCTGGAAGAGCTTGAAACCGGCGAGTACAGCCGCGCCGCCCAGCGTTTCCAATGGATCCTCGTCCAGGAACCCGACCACCAGGGTGCGATCGAGGCATTGGCGCAGGCCCTCGTCCATCTATATGTCGACCGGGAAGAGATCCCCGATCCGCTCGAGCCAGCACCGACCGAAACGGCCGTTTACGATCCTGCCGAAGCGGCCGGGCTGCTGGCCCAGGCGGAAGCGGCGGTCGGGGCCGGTGATTGGGGCGCGGCGATCGGGGCGCTCGCGGCCGTCCGGCAGGCGGATCCGGATTTTGAGACCGCCCGGATCGATCGGCTGCTGTTCCTCTCCCTGCGCCAGCGCGGGGTCGAGTTGATCCTGGGTGAATCCGACCTGGAAGGTGGTCTCTATCACCTGTCGCTGACCGAACGCTTCGCCCCGCTGGATGTCGAGGCCGAGACTGTGCGCGGTTGGGCGCGGCTGTACCTGATCGGCGCCAGCTTCTGGGATATCTTCCCCGACCGGGCGGCCTTTTACTTCGGCCAGCTCGCCGCCGCCGCCCCTTATCTCAGCGACGGCTCCGGGATCCCGGCGATCGAACGCTATATCCAGGCGCTCATCCAGTACGGCGACCAGCTTTTCGAAGCGGAAGCGTGGTGCGCCGCGGCCGAGCAGTATGCACTGGCGCTTGAACAGCGCTACCAGGAAGACCTGGAAGCCCGGGCAGCCGAAGCCGCCCAGAACTGCGAAGACCCGGACGGTGTGGGGGAGGCCGAACCGACGGTAGAGACGACGGTCACACCGACGGCCACACCGACCATCGATCTCACCGGCAGCCCGACGGCTATCCTTTCCGAGACCCCCACTCCGATCGCGGAAACGGCTACCGCGGAGGCCACGCAAGAGACCACCGCGACGCCTACCGACGAAGCCACCCCGGAACCGACAGCCGCTCCGACCAGTGAGCCGACGCCGACGCCGGGTGGATAGAAGGATTACGCGATGCGAAAATTATTCGAATCTCTCCGGACCAGAATCGCCATAAACTGGCTGGCGGCAGGAGCCGGTCTGCTGGCTCTCACCGGCGTCGCCTTTGCGGTTTCAGCCGTGCTGGCCCATGCCATAGAGGGCGGCCGCTCCGGCGGTCCGGGCGGGATCTTCCAACCGGGCGATCAAAGCGAAGCGCTCGACCCTGAGGCCCTCGACCAGCTCCCCGGGCTGGGACCGGACACGACCGTCGAGCTGGCGCCCTGGGACGGCGTCGGGCGAGTCAACGTCCTCGTCATGGGGCTGGACTACCGCGATTGGTCGTCCGGGGAAGGCCCGTCGCGCACCGACACGATGATCCTGCTGACCCTGGACCCGCTGACCGGCACGGCCGGGATGCTGTCGATCCCGCGCGACCTGTGGGTCTCCATTCCGGGTTTCGACAACAACCGCATCAACACCGCCTATTTCCTGGGTGAGAGCTACCAGCTGCCGGGCGGGGGACCCGGGTTGGCGTCGGCGACGGTCGAGGCCCTGCTGGGGGTGCCGATCCATTATTACGCCCAGATTGACTTCTCGGCCTTCGTCCGCTTTATCGACGAGATCGGCGGCGTGAAGATCGACGTCCCGGAGCGGATCAAGGTCGATCCGCTGGGGGCAGGCAACACCAAAACGCTTCAGCCCGGGGTCCAGACCCTCAACGGCGAACTAACCCTGGCGTACGCCCGGGCGCGCAACACACCGGGCGGCGATTTCGATCGCGCCCTGCGCCAGCAGCAGGTCATCCTGGCCGTCCGCGAGCGCATTTTGAGCTTCGACCTGCTCCCGGTCCTGTTCGCCAAAGCGCCCCAGCTCTACCAGGAGCTCTCCGGCGGGGTACAGACCAACCTCGGTTTCGAGGAGGGGCTTCAGCTGGCCCTGCTGGTCGCCGAGATCGATACGGAAGATATCCAGCGCGGGGCGATCGGGACCGAGCACACGCTGTTTGCGAACACATCGGAGGGGGCCAGCGTATTGATCCCGCTGTCCGAGGAGATCCGCGCGCTGCGGGATGCCCTGTTCGCCTCGACCGGCGTCCTCGGCCCGCTGACCCCGGGAGGCCCGGCCGAGCGCATGGTGGCGGAGGGGATCCGGCTGGCGATCCGGAACGGCAGCAGCACGTCGGGGTTGGCGGCCGATACGGCCGAATATCTGACGGCCCTGGGCGCCCAGGTGGTGGAGGTCGGGAACGCGGACCAGGTGTATGCGGCGACCACCCTCATCGACTACACCGGCAGCCCGCACACGCTGCGCTACCTGTACGATCTGTTCGGGGTGCTCCCGGGGCGAGTCTTTTTCGAATACGACCCGGCAAGCCAGGTCGATTTGCTGTTGATTCTGGGAGATGATGCGGATCCGGGGGTTTTGGGGTCTTCCAGTAACGCTTCCGAGACGTTCCCCTGTTAGAATTGCGCTGTGACCGAACAACCAAATCCGGCCAGGCCGGCAGGCCGCCGGCTTTCCATCGCGCTCTGGCTCCTGATCGCTCTCGCCTACCTGGCTTTCTTCATCCTCGATCTCCACCTGGATTACAACCAGATCCTCACACCCTGTGCGGGCCCGGGTTGCAACTGGGCTGCCATCACCCAGGCCGAAGTCGATGTGCTCGAATCCTGGGGGCTGACAACGCGGGCTTATGCGATCGGTTATGCCGTCGGCATCAGTATGTCGGTTGCAGGCTACTGGCTGATCGGCGGCCTGATTTTCTGGCGGCAGCGCGCCGACCGGGTCGGGCTGTTTATGTCGCTGGCCCTGCTCGTGATCCCAATTACTGTGTTCGCCGATGCGTCCAATGTGATCGAGGCCTACCCCGGCTTGGCGTTTGCCCCCGTCGCACTTTCCGTGATCGGAAACATGATCCTGTATCTCTTCGCATATATCTTTCCGAATGGGCGCTTTTACCCCCGCTGGGGTGTCTACATATACATCGCGGCCATGCTGGTCATCACTGTCGGGAGCCTGGCCTTTGAGGGCTTTCTGAACCTCGGCGTGACCATCGACTCGAGTATCGTGTTATTGATGGTCGCCGGCCTGTTCGCAGCGTTAATCTTCCAGGTGCTGCGGTACCGCCGGACCTCAACCGAGATCGAACGCCAGCAGACCAAGTGGGTGCTGCTCGGTTTCGCTGTTTTTCTCGTCATGCCGGCTCTCTGGAGCGCGATTTATCCCGGTGAGGCGAATTTCCAGGCGGGCGTGACGCGCCTGCTGGCGACCTCCCTCGGCTGGCTGGTCCTCAACCTCGGGATCCTGGTCCTGCCCATTACGGTGGCGCTGGCCATTTTCCGCCACCGCCTGTGGGATATCGACCTGCTCATTCGCCGGACGCTGATCTACGGCCTGCTGACCGGACTGCTGGCGCTGGTGTATTTCGGCAGCATCACCGCACTGCAGGCGCTGTTCTCTTCATTCAGCGAAAACCAGTCGCAGGCCGCCATCGTGATCTCCACCCTGGCGATCGCGGCGCTCTTCAACCCGCTGCGTTCCCGGCTGCAGACCACGATCGACCGCCGCTTCTTCCGGGCGCGCTACGACGCCGAAAAGAGCCTGGACCGCTTCGCCGCTGCAGCGCGGGACGAGGTCGATATGGGGAACCTGGCGGAGGCACTGCAGGGGGTTGTGGAGGAGACGATGCGGCCGGAAACGGTCAGCCTCTGGCTGCGTTGATAGAAAACGAATGACCGCCCGGGCTTCACCCCGGGCGGTCATTCGTTTTCTACACCATAGACAAGCGTTTTCGGGAAAAACGTAAACCACCCGAACCAATACGCCAGGTGGCCGTTGATCCGCTCCAGCCGCGCCCCATCCGGGCCGACCAGGGCCTCCTCCGTGATCTCCCAGGCCCCGCTACAACCTGGTTCATACCACCGCCTTTCCGTAGCACTGGCGGCCTTCGGCCTGGTGGCCGGAAACGACCCGGCACTGCGGATCGACCTGGCCTGGTTCGCCCACATCGGGATGGACCGGGCGGTCGAATCTGGTTTAGAAGCTACCCTTGCAAATCGAGCGCCGCCGCCGCCCGTACCAGCCGGTCCAGGGCTTTCTCGTCGATCTCGTCCCCCTCGCGCAAGTCGATCGACCGCATGGTTTTTGCGTCCAGGCCGGCGTTGAACAGGCCGTCCGGGTCTTCCAGTTCTGCGCCCTTGAAGAAATTGATCTTGACGTGGTTTTTGAACCCGCTGATCGCGAGCACGTTGGCCCGGGCGGACCAGACCGGCACGCCCCACTTAAATTCCTCTTTCAGGCTGGGATCGGCTTTTCCGATCTGTTTGCGAAGCCGGTTCAGCACGTCTCCGCGCCAATCCTCGAAGCCGGCGATGTAGCCGGTGATCGTTGTGGATGCGGAATTTTTCTCATCTGCAGGCATATCGAACTCCATGTGAGCCAGGGGAACCGGAAAGGGTCCAGGCACCATCCGGCTGATAGGCCGCATTGTACCTCATCCATCGGCGTCGGGATCTGGAGACCGCTTGAGGAGAAGGGGGCGCAAACGATCGAGATCGGAGTCGCGCCTACGGGATGGGTGCCCGTCTCAGCGGGCCGCCGGTGCGGAAGCCGGATTCTTCGATTGCGTCTCCGATCCTGGCGACGAAGCGGCGGACGGCTTCGGCAGGGGGGATGTCGGCGAGCAGGAAGGACGATTATCGTCCGCTTCTGGGCTGCCGTCCCCGGTCGGTGCGCGGTGCCCTGCCTCCGGACGGACGGCCCCGGTGGCCTCCTTGCGGGACCTGTCTGCGCTGGGGCGGGACGAAACCGTTTCCCCCGCCGTTCTTCCGGGGGGGCTGTGCGGTTTCCGGCTCCGCATACGCAAAACCTTCCAGCCGGCGCGTCTCGATCCGGTAGCCCAACACCTTTTCGATCGCCCGGACCATCGGTGCGTCCTCCGGGGCCATGAAAGTGAACGCGTCCCCCGTCTCTTCCATCCGACCGGTGCGACCGATGCGGTGCGTATAGGCGTCGACGGTGTCGGGCATGTCGAAGTTGATCACATGGGTGATCTCGTTCACATCGATCCCGCGGGCGGCGATATCGGTCGCCACCAGGACGTCGAACTTGTTCCCGCGGAAACCGTCCAGGGCCTGCTGGCGCTTGTTCTGAGACATGTTCCCCTGCAGCATGGCGACGCGAAAGCTCATCTTTTCGAGATCACGCGCCAGGCCGCGAGCCCGGTGCTTTGTGCGGGTGAAAATCAGGACCCTGCCGGTCGCCGTGCGGTTCAGCAGGGCCAGCAGCATCTCTTTCTTTTGCTTCGGATTGACCGGGTACAAGGCGTGCGAGACCGTCCGGACCGGAGCCGCCATCCCGATCTGGACCGTGACCGGGTTCTTCAGGATCGACCCGGCCAGGCCGCGAGCGTCATCCGGCATGGTGGCCGAGAAGAACAGGGTCTGGCGTTTGGTGGGGAGAAATTTGATCACCCGCCGGACATCCGGCAGGAAACCCATGTCGCACATCCGGTCGGCTTCGTCCAGGACGAAGACCTCCACGTGCGAGAGGTCGACCTGGCCTTCACCGAGCAGGTCGAGCAGCCGCCCGGGGCAGGCGATGACGATCTCGACGCCCGAGCGCAACGCCTTGAGCTGACCCGCTTTGCCGACCCCGCCGTAAATCGCCGTGCTGCGGAGATGCAGGTTCTTACCAAAATCGCGCGTGGCCTGGTGGATCTGCTCCGCCAGCTCGCGGGTCGGCGCCAGGACGAGGGCGCGCACGCGGTTGCGTGGGCCGTCCATGAGGCGCTGGAGGATCGGCAGCATGAAGGCAGCCGTTTTGCCGGTGCCGGTCTGGGCCAGACCCAGGACGTCTTTGCCCGTCAGGACGGCCGGGATGGCCTGGGCCTGGATCGGGGTTGGAGTGGTGAATCCGAGCGCCCGGACGGCGGATTGGATGCGTGCGTCGAGGTCGAAGACCTCGAACGAAGTGTTTTGATTGTTTTCCATCATAGTTTCCTGTTAATTGTGAATTGTTTGATGAAATAAAAAAGCCTTGCCGTTCGGGCAAGGCATTTCAAATCCAACAAACAACATTGCCAAAAAATGGCTCACTACCGTGTGAACCACAAGTCCAAGTATAACACACTCTCTATTAAAACAAAAACGGGCCGCTCGAAAGCGGCCCGTTTTTGTTTTGGTTTGGCGTGTGCCGTCTTAGAGGACGACGACGTTTTCGGCCTGCAGGCCTTTCTGGCCGCGCACGACGGTGAATTCGACGCGCTGGCCTTCATCCAGGCTGCGGTAACCGTCGCCGACGATGGCATTGAAGTGGACGAAGACGTCATCGCCCTCGGCCCGCTCAATGAAACCATAGCCTTTGCCGGCGTTGAACCACTTGACGACGCCTTGTTCTTTCTCAGACATGATTTGGGACTCCTTTACATTAGATTTTGCTGGTTAATCAGGGTCCCAACTCAAAAATTTCTCTCTGGTGTAGACCTTCTGTTAATCAAGCAATTTAGTTTAACCGGGATTTGAGAGGAAAAGTGTTAATTTTTTATAAGAATCGGCGAGGCAGCGAAACGGCGAATGGCGAATGGGCGAATCGGTTAATGGGTTGATTCGCTGACTCGCCGATTCGCTGACTCGCTGACTCGCTGCCTCGCTGACTCGCCGACTCGCCCAAACAGGTCCCTCACCCGCAGGGTTCCTTCCCCGGCGACCCGGATATCGCGGCGTTTGAAACGCCACCACGAGATCAGGGCCATACCCACGCTGGTTCCGATGAAGAAACCGAGCCAGGTCAGGCTCAGGCCGTTTTCGATGGCCGCGGCAGTCTCCAGGTAGCTCATGGGTGAGAAATCGGCGGCACGCCCCAACTCCTCGACGGCGTTCGAAAGCAGGGTGACGAAGAAACTGGCGGCCACCAGCATCCCCGCCGCCATACCGGCCGTGCTGCGGGACGGGAGGAACATGCTGAAAAGCAGGGCAAGGGTCAAAAAGAACATGAGGATCCCGAACAGGGAGATGAACGGCAGCAGCAGGTCCGCCGCGGGGATGCGAAATTCATCAGACCATGTCATGGTGAGCAAGAGGGCGCCCCACGAGATCAGCAGCAGGAGGACGATCACCACCGTCGTCGCCAGGAAGCGGCCCCAGAACAGCCCCGACCGGCTGACGGGGTGCGCCAGGATCAGGTCGAGGGTGCCGCGCTCTTCGTCGCGGGCCAGCATGGCGGCCCCGGCCCCGGTGGCGAACAGACCGACGATCAGCGGCAGGAACGCAAAATATTCGACATCCAGCCAGCCGATCGGGGTGGTCATCCCGGCGATATCGAACATCGCCGAGATCTCCGGAAACGCTTCCATGTAGACCTCCAGCATCGCATCGCCGCTGCCGATCATCATGTCGAAAAGCGAGCCCATCATGATCGCCAGCGCCGCCAGGCCGATCCCCCAGCCGGCGATCGCGCCGCGGGAGCGGCGCAGGGTGTAGCGGAAAACGGTGTACATTTCAGCCGACCTCCTTCCCCTCGTAATACGCCAGGAAGATCTCCTCCAGGCTGGTGCGCTCGGTCTCGAAATCGCTGACCGGGTACTGCGCCAGGGTCTTGATCAAGGCGTCCATCTCGCCTTCGACCTGCAGCCGTAGCCCGAGACCGTCCTCCCGGTCGAGCAGCTCGACGCCGGGGAGGGCGATGAGGGCGCCCGCTTCGATCGGTTCTCGAAAGCGGATCCGCACCCGGCGCATCGACCGGGCCAGAAGCGCCGCCGTCTCTGCCACTTCGACGATGACCCCTTCCCGGATGATGGCGACCCGGTCGGCGACGGCCTGGACCTCGCTGATGATATGCGAGGAGAAGAAAACGGTCGCTCCCTCCGACTGGGCTTCACCGAGCATGCGCAGGACTTCCTGCTGCATGAGCGGGTCAAGGCCGCCCGTTGGCTCGTCGAGCAGCAGCAGTTCTGGTCGGTGCATCAGCGCCTGAACGACGCCGACCTTCTGCTTGTTGCCCTTGGAGAAATTCTTGATGGGCGTGTCGAGCTCCAGTTTGAGGCGGTTGGAAAGGTCAAGGATGAAATCCCGGTTCGACCGGCCGCCGCGCAGCTGGTCCAGGTAGCGGAACACCTGCCGGGCGGTCATATTCTCTTCCAGGTGCAGTTCGCCGGGAAGGTAGCCCACCCGCGCCTTGACGGCTTCAGGCTCCTGTTGGGGATCGAGACCCAGGACGCGGATCGATCCCTCCTGTGGACGGATCAGGTCCAGCATGCAACGGATGGCCGTGGTCTTGCCGGCGCCGTTTGGTCCGAGGAAGCCGAAGATTTCCCCCTTTACGACTTCGAGGTCGACGCCGGTCAGCGCCCGGACGCGGCCGTAGGACTTGGTCAACCCGTTTGTTTGAATCACGATTTCATCGTTCATTGTCCCTCCAGCCGGTCTCCGGGTGGATGCCGCCGAGTATTCGGTAATTTTTCAATCGAAACCCTTGGGTCGATTCTAAGCGAAAATCGGGTGCTCTGCCCGCACTCACACCCGATTTCGCTTAGAATCGACCCGGCCCATGCTGACCCAGCGCGACTTCCTCCACCTCCCTGTCCTCGACCCGCTTATCGAGCAAATGACGGCCGAGCCCTCTGGTCTCCTCATCGTCGCCGGGCTGGACCCGCGCCCGGGCGCCGGGACGGACGGCGCCGCCTTCCTGCCCAGCGGACGGCATGGGCTGTTCGGGATCGTCATGGACGAGATCCTGACCGCCCGGCCGGAGTGGATGGATTCGATCTTCGCCGCGATCTCACATTGTTGCGGCGAGGAGGAGCCGTTCGATGACCGGACGCTGCTGCTGGTGGAGGTGGGCTAAGACGCCGCCTGCGATTTCAAGATCAGCTCGCGCAGCGGTCGGAGCACCAGCCGGGTGTGGTAATCACCCATCTGCTCGGGTGATTGTTTCATATCGTCGTCCAGCCACCAGCGCACCATGGCGATCGTGGCGCCGATCACGTGGTTGGCGATGATGTCGAGGGGCACCGCCGACTCGGGCAGGTCGCCGAAATTTTTCTTCAGTTGGATCATCGAGAAATCCATCACCGATTCGACGATCGTCCGTTCGCTGCGCAGAAGCACACGGTACAGGTCGCAGTGCTCCCGGACGTGTCTGAACAGGACCGCATTGTCCGTGAACTCGGCCACGTCGTTCTCGGTGTTTGCAAACACCTCCGGAGGCGGAAGCGCCATCAGCTCTCGCAGTTCCATCTGGATGCTGGCGAGGACGGCCTTCAGGAGTTCGTCCTTGTCGGCATAGTGCCGGAAGAAGGTCCGGTAGCCGATATCGGCGCGATCCGTGATGTCCTGGATCGTGATGTCCTCATAGCCGCGCTCGAGTGTGAGGGCGACCAGCGCCTCCTTCAGCAGCTTCTTCGTGCGCCGGACTCTTCTGTCTACCTGGGTCATCGCCTGCGCCTCCTCAAGGTCTATCTGAAAATTCTGAAGACGGGCGATACTGGGGGCGGCTCCGCCGCAGCCGCCCCCAGTATCGCCGCTCAGTTTTCGGACAAGCTCAAAGTATTGACAATGGATATGCATTATGACATACTATGGGCCGCTTTTCAAGAGTGGCGAAAGCTGTCGAGGAAACGATTATGAAAAACTTTAAACACGCATTCGTATTGCTCACCGCCGCCGCCGTGCTGGCGGCTTGCAGCCAGGGTGCACCGACCGCACTCCCGATCGAGGAAGGGCTTGAGAATTTCGAACCGGGCGTCAACGCGTCCGGGGAGGTCGTCCCGGTCCGGTTTGCATCTCTGAGCGTCAACGTGCCCGGCGTGGTCGAAGCGGTGTTTGTGAACGCAGGCGACCATGTCGAGGCGGGACAGCCCCTGCTCCAGATTCGCGGGGGAGAACAGGCCCAGGCCGCCGTCGCCGCGGCAGAATTCGAGCTGACCGGTGCGCAGAACGCCCTGGCGGACCTTTACAAGGACACCGACCTGATCGCCGCAAACGCCCTGAAAACGGCCGAGGACGCCGAAGACGCCCTGGAGGACCTCTACAACCGGGAACTCCAGGAGGCGCTGGCCCTCAAAGCCATCGCCGATGCAGAAAAGGCGGTCGAAGACACCGAGCGCCTCTACAATTACGCCATCTCGACCGCCGGCGAGGCGGATATCGAACTCGCCCAGGCCCAGGTGGTGCTCGCCCGCGATGCGCTCGACAAAGCCATCGAGGATTTCGAGCCGCATGAGGACAAGCCGGAGGACAACCTGGTCCGCGCCAACCTGCTGGCCCGCAAGGCCGCCGCACAGCAGGTCTATGACGCCGCCGTCCGCCAGCTCAACGCCCTGCTGGGCACCGGGAGCGAATCCGATATCGCCGTCGCCGCAGCCAACCTCGCGGCTGCCCGTGCGCTGCTCATCCAGGCACAGCGCGACTACGAGCGCGTCCAGGAAGGGCCGAGCGCGGGAGAGACTGCCGCGCTGGAGGCCCAGATCGCCTCCGCAATGGAGGACAACCGCATCTACTCGGAAGGCCCCGACCCCGCGGATGTCTCCGCCGCAGCGGCTCGGATCGCAAATGCGGAGGCCCAGCTCGCCGCCGCCCAGGCCGGCCTGGGCGACCTGCAGCTCCTGGCCCCCTTCGCCGGTACGATCTCCGAACTCAACATCAACGCCAGCGAATGGGTCTCCCCGGGGCAGCCGGTGATCGTATTGGCCGACCTCGACCACCTCCGCGTCGAGACCACCGACCTGAGCGAGATCGACGTCGCCAGGATCGCTCCCGGCGACCCTGTCACGGTCACTTTCGATGCGCTCCCGGGCACGGTGGCGGGGAGCGTCGTCTCGATCTCTCCGAGAGCTTCCCAGGGCTCCGGGGTCAACTATACCGTCGTGGTCGCCATGAGCGAAACGCCCGAGGGCCTCCGCTGGGGGATGACGGCGTTCGTGGACGTGGAACTGGATAACTGAAAAATCAAACCTCCACCGGGGCTCTGCTCCGGTGGAGGTTTGATTTTTCAGGAAAGATGAACGGCCGCTTATCCACACCCCTGATCGAAATCCGTAGCCTGGTCAAAGCCTACCGGACCGGCGACGGCCCGTTCGTCGCGCTGCAGGATATCGACCTGGACATCCGCCGGGGGGAGTTCCTGGGGATCACGGGAAAATCCGGCGCCGGGAAGACGACCCTGCTGAACATGATCACC
>DATKDL010000114.1:0-1393 GCA_035512695.1 Anaerolineales bacterium
GCGCCGAGGTCCCAGGCGGTCTGGACGAGGCGGAGCGCCGTCGTCCCATCGAGCGGTTTGTGGGTGACGTAATAGGCCCCGGATACCAGGATCAGCCAGGCGGCGATCAGCAGGCCTTTGAGCGAGAAGGGGGTAGGCGGGCGGTTCAACGAGGCGGGTTTACGGGAGCGCGTATTCATACACGACCAGGTCATCCCAACTTTCCGACCCGATGCGGGTGTACTGCTCGTCCAACCAGGCCAGCTGGGGATGCCCTTCCTCCCCGGCGGCCAGGTACTCGTCGATTTCCTTTCTGAAAACGATGAAATAGACCCGGGACGCGCCCCCGGCGGCCGCCTCGACGTCCTCATCGGCGAAGAAGCCGATCACCTCCTGCGTCGGCAAGGCGAGGGTGTCCGCACCGGACCCGGGCAGATCGGGCAGGTAGCGGTGCGGGAGATCCGGATCCAGCAGGTGGGCGGGCAGGGCGGTGAGCTTGTTCGAGTGGACGATGACGAAACCGGTTCCGGGCGGCGCTGAGGTCCGGATTGCAGCGTTGACCTCTGCATAGGGGGCGTACGGGAAGCCGGCGTAGGTCAGGTGCGTCTGCAGCCCGATGAACATCCCGACCAGCAAGGCGACGGCGGCGATGGTCCGGACGAAGCGCGGGATCCCGGTCTCGGTCAGCGCCCATGCGACCCACAACAGATAGGCAACCCCGGAGGGCAGCAGGGCCCGCTCGATGTAGACCGGGAAGAACTGGGAGACGGCGAAGGTGAGGGCGGGGGGGACCAGGGCCAGGTACGACAGGACGAGACCGGCGACCAGGCTTTCCGGCCGCCGCCGGGCCAGGATAGCGCGGACCGTCTGCCAGAGGGCCAGGACAAAAGTGAGGACCGCCGACAGGAGGGCGAAGGGGAGCAGGACCTGGGAGACCGGCAGGTTGGTCGTGAAGGAGAGGAGGGTGGTGACCAGCCGGTCGGTACCCGGGCTTTCCGTCCAGTACGAGCCGCTCACCTTGGCGAGCTGCGCGGGCAGCCGGACGAGCCAGGGGAGGTAGAGGAGGAGCGCGCCGGCGGAGGCGAGGAGGGTGAATTGAATGGGCGAATCCTGTCCTGAGCGAAGTCGAAGGAGGGCGGATGGGCGAATGGGGGAATCATTCGGAGGACGGTGGGTTTTACCCGGACCAGGCGTATGATCGAATTCCGCAGGGCCTGGGCGGGTCTGGCCTCGTTTTCGCCGCGAAATCGCGAACCGTTCCTGGAGGGAGGGGAGCCAGAACGGGATCAGGGCCAGCGGCGCCAGGTAGAAGGCGGCCAGGTTGTGGGTATACATCGCCGCGGCGGACAAGACGGAAAAGAGGATCCAATCGGAGGGGCGCGGCGGTCTCAGCCCGCGCCAAACTTCGCCCCGC
>DATKDL010000115.1:0-21825 GCA_035512695.1 Anaerolineales bacterium
GGACCGGTGCCACCGGTCCGGGCGCCGGCCTCCGTTTTTCAGGTCAATTAAACCACTATTTGACATCTTGTTAAGGAATTGTTAGAATGTAACCGTTTACATTCGTCTTTCAGTCAGAGGGAAGAAAGGAGAGAGGACTTGTCGGCGGAATCGACCATCCGCGACGTCGCCAGATACGCGAACGTAAGTATTGCGACTGTTTCACGAGTATTGAACAACAGCCCCGCTGTTCGCGAAAAAACGCGCCACCGGGTTGAAGAAGCGATTGAAGCGCTCGACTATTCCCCCAACCCGATCGCTCGAAAGCTTTCCCGAGGGCGCACTCATACCATTGCCGTCGTCCTACCGCTCTTCACGCTCCCTTCTTTCGTGGAGCGGTTGCGCGGAGTCCATCAGAAGCTGGTGGACAACGCATATGACCTGGTCCTTTACAGTATCGAATCGGACCGGCAGTGGGACGAGCAGCTTGCCCGGCTGGCTTCTCTCTCCCGGGTGGACGGTCTGCTGCTGATCTCGCTGCCTCCCAACGATGAGCAGACCGCCCTGCTGCTCGAAAACGGGGTGCCGACCGTCCTCATCGACGCCCACCACGATACTTTCCGTCACGTCATCGTCGACGACGAAGCGGGCGGGCAGATGGCGACCTCACACCTGATCGAACTGGGGCACAAACGGATAGCCTTTTTGAGCGATTTTCTCGATACCCCTTTCCACCAGTCCATGCGTCTCCGCTATCGAGGTTATCGCGGCGCGCTGGCGGTTGCGGACATTCCTTTTCGAGACTCCTACCACGTTTGCGATACACACGGCCGGCATGAAGCAAGGGTCCTGACTCGGGACTTGCTCAAACTCGACGACCCGCCCACGGCCGTCTTTGCATCGAGCGATACCCAGGCAATCGGCGTCCTCGATGCTGCCCAGGATTTGAACGTTCGCATCCCGGACGAACTCTCGGTGATCGGTTTCGACGGGATCCGGGATGCCGAATACCTGGACCTGACCACGATCGAGCAGCCCCTGTACCAATCCGGGATTGCCGGTGCCGGCATCCTGCTCGATATGCTCCGAAACGAACCGGACGGGATGCGGACCGAAACCGTACTCCCCCTGAACCTGATCCGCCGGGCAACCACCGCCCCGCCGCCCGCCGGGCGGGCGAAGCGGACCGGCAGCCGCAAAGGAGGTGGTTAATCGATCGAACCGGATGAACCCCTGATTCAATTGACAATCAAACAAGTTCAAGGAGAAGAACATGCTTACAAAAAAGAGTAAATTTTGGCCCCTCGTGATGCTATTGCTCGCGTTCGGTCTGGTCGCCGGAGCCTGCACAACCGCTCCGGAGGCGACCGAGGCGCCTCCAACAGAAGTCATGCCCGAAGAGACGATGGAGCCGACCGAAGAGCCCATGGCGGGGATTGACTGCATGGGTGCGCAGCAAGGCGACGAAGTGTCCGTCCTCTACCAGTGGTCCGGGGCGGAAGAAGAGAACTTCAACCGGGTCGTCGCCCCATTGGTTGAAGCCTGCGGCATCGTCATCGTCCCCGAATCCTCGCGGGACCAGGCGCTGCTCGACACCCGCGTCCAGGCCGGCACCCCCTGGGATGTCGTGTTCTGGCCGACCACCGGGCCGGTCTCGCAGTACGCCGATGAGCTCGTCCCGCTGGGCGACGCCGGGGCGGACGCATCCAACTATGAGGACTTCTGGGTTTCCCTCGGCTCCTCCGGCGGCAGCTGGCTGGCGGCTCCGGTGAAGGCCGACATCAAGTCCATCATCTGGTACAGCCCGGTCGCGTTTGAGGCTGCCGGATACAGCATCCCGACCACGTTCGAAGACCTCCATAGCCTGACCGACCAGATGGTTGCCGACGGCAATGTACCGTGGTCGATGGGCTTCGAGAGCGGCGATGCAACCGGCTGGACGGCCTCTGACTTCATCCAGGATATTCTCCTGGCCACCCAGGGACCGGATTACGTCCTGGGCATCATCGACGGGTCCATCCCCTATGATGACGCCGGGGTGGTGGAGGCATACGAAATCTACACCGCCTGGGTCACTGACCCCGCCTATACGGTCGGCGGCGCCGATGGCGCGCTGAGCACCGGTTTCCTGGATGCGATCTACCTGCCGTTCGCCGATCCGCCCCAGGCGATGATGGTTAAGCAGTCGGGGTTCGCCGGTGGTGAGGTCAAGAACCAGTTCCCCGAGCTGGAATACGGGACGGACTTCGACTTCTTCGCCTTCCCGGGCGCCCAGGGGATGCAGGGCGGCGCGGACTGGATGATGGTCTTCAACGCCTCGCCTGCCACCCAGGCGCTGGTCGGCTTCATCACAAGTGCGGCCGGCGGCGAGCATTGGGCCTCGGTCGGGTTTGACCTGACCCCGAACTCCGCCGGCGTCGGAAATTACACCGACGAACAACTGGCGAAGAAAGCCGACGCCCTGGCTTCGGCCAGCGGGTTTACACCCGACATCGGAGACTCGATCCCGAGCGGGTTCGGCCCGGCCGAATGGACCGCGATCGTCGATGCGGTGAGCGGCGCCTCCGATATTCCAACTGCGCTCGCGGCAGCAGCCGCCGTCCAGGCGGAAGCAACCGCACCTTAGTACCTGCTTCACCGGGGTGCGCCGGAACGCCGGCGCACCCCTTTTTTTCTAACGACCGCAGTAATTCAGCCCGCGGTTTAGAAAGCGGGAACTACGGTGGGCAAATGAGGGCTTCGCCCCCATTTGCCCACCGTAGTTCCTGAAAAATCTGCCGGAGGCTGAGCTGTTACCCGCGGGGTTTCCGGAGGTGAGCGATGTCGGTTCCCAAGATCATGGACCAGGGAAAATGGACCCCATGGATGTACCTTTCCCCTGCGCTGATCATCATGTTTATCTTTATCGTGTTCCCGATGGGGAATACGATGTACCTGAGCTTACGCAATCGGGACTCTTCCGGCTGGGCTTCCAGCGTCTGCGTGGAAGGACAAACCTGCTGGGGCGTTTTCGAGAACTACCGCTACGCGCTGACCAGCGAGCTTGACACCAGTTCTCCCGGGGCGACCTGGCGATCTTTCTGGTTTTCCTCGTTCGGGAACAATCTGAAATGGATCGCGTTCATGGTCAGCGGCGCAATCGTTGTGGGTCTGATCGTAGCCGTGCTGACCGATCGGGTGCGGTACGAATCGGCGGCAAAGTCGATCATCTTTCTGCCGATGGCGATCTCGTTCGTCGGCGCTGGCGTGATCTGGAAGTTCGTCTACAACTTCAACGCCGGCGGGGCCCAGATCGGTCTCCTGAACGCCATCCTCGCCCGGTTCGGCTTCGATCCTGTCGCATTCCTTCAGACCATCCCGATCAACACGTACGCCATCATCGCCGTCGGCGTGTGGATGTGGGCCGGTTTCTGCATGACGATCCTCTCAGCGGCGCTCAAAGGGGTACCCACCGATATTATCGAAGCCGCACGGGTCGATGGAGCCAGTGAGTGGACCATTTTCTGGAGGGTTATGATCCCGATGATCCGCCAGACCCTGACCGTCGTCGCCACGACCATGGTCATCATCGTGCTCAAACTGTTCGACCTGGTGTTCGTGATGACCGGCGGCAACTTCCGCACCGATGTGATCGCCAACCGGATGTACGCGGAGATGTACATCAACCAGCATTCCGGGCGCGGCACGGCGGTGGCCGTGGTGCTGATCCTGCTGACGATCCCCTTCATTATCCTGAACGTGAAGCGGTTTCGGGAAGAGGAGGCGCTGCGATGAACAAGCAGAAAATTCGGAATGCTATCCGCAGCCTGCCCACGCATATCGTCATCATCCTGATCTGCCTGATCTGGATCGTCCCGACCCTGGGGCTTTTTGTCACTTCCATACGGCCGGTCCAGGACGCCAACACGACCGGCTGGTGGACGGTGTTCTCAGAGCGCCCGGGAGCTGCTGAATACGACCAGTTCTGCGCCGAGTGTCACGGACCCTCCGGGGACGCCCTCGCAAACGCAAACCTGGCCGATCCGGAGATTGTCGGTTCGTTCCGGCGTTCCATCCAGCTGGCCGCCACCTTCAACCGGGAATACGATGGATCGATCCACCTCGCCGAACCGGCGCGGCCGGACGACCAGCAGCTCGCCGATATCCTCTCGCACCTCCAGCGGATCTCCGGACTGCAATCCCGTCCCCGTTTCACGATCGACAACTACATCGATGCCCTGGTCGGCTACCGCGGGACGACCTCCTATAGGTTGGATTGTGAGGCAGGCACACAGGCCGTCGATCTCACCTGTGACTTCATGACCGATCTCGGGAACTCGCGCGGGATGGGCCGGGCTTTGCTCAACACTTTGATCGTCACCATCCCCTCCACCCTCCTGCCGATCATCTTCGCCGCCTTCGCGGCCTACGCCTTCGCCTGGCAAGAGTTCAAGGGCCGGATGTGGCTGTTTGCGCTCTTGATCGGTTTGCAGATCATCCCGCTCCAAATGACCCTGGTGCCGATCTCGCGGCTTTACGCCGAAATGGGGCTGAACGGGACCTTTCTCGGAGTATGGCTCTTCCACACCGGCTTCGGACTTCCCTACGCCATCTACTTGATGCGCAACTTCATCGGCTCGCTCCCGCGCGAGCTGTTCGAATCCGCCTATCTGGACGGCGCTTCGCATTGGACGGCCTTCTACCGGCTGGTGCTCCCGCTGTCCATCCCGGCCATCGCCTCGCTCGGGATCTTCCAGTTCTTGTGGATCTGGAACGACCTGCTGGTCGCCCTGGTCTTCCTGGGCGGCAACAAGCCGGTCCTGACCTACCAGATCAATGGGCTGGTGCAGTCTCTCGGTGGCGGCTGGCAGCTTCTGACCGCCGCGGCGTTCATATCGATGCTGATTCCGCTGTTCGTCTTCTTCGGGTTCCAGCGGTATTTCGTGCGCGGGCTGTTGGCCGGATCGGTCAAAGGATGATTCAAAAGAAAGGTTGGGAAAACGAAGGCCGCACGACGGAGCGCAACCCTGCCGTGCGGCCTTTGCTTTCCCCGTTCCTGAGGCCCTTTTGAAACGCGAAAATATCCTGGCCGGTCTGCGGGCCGGCCTCAATCCGTCCGTCCTCGTCATCGGCGGGGGAATCAACGGGATCGGAACCTTCCGCGACCTGGCCCTCCAGGACGTCGATGTGCTGCTGGTCGACAGGGGCGACTTCTGCTCCGGCGCCAGCGCCGCCTCCTCACACATGGCGCACGGTGGGATCCGTTACCTGGAGAACGGCGAGTTCCGATTGGTGCGGGAGGCTGTCCGGGAGCGGAACCGGCTGCTCGAAAACGCCGCGCACTGCGTCCGCCCGCTGCCGACGACGATCCCAATTTTCAGCGTCTTTTCCGGGCTGTTCAATGCGCCGTTCAAGTTCCTCCGCCTGCGCGACCGGCCGGCCGAGCGCGGGGCGCTGGTGATCAAGATCGGCCTGGTCCTTTACGACGCCTTCACAGGACGCAGCCGGGCCGTGCCCCCGCACCGGTTCCGCGGCCGGGCGGCTTCGCTGGAACGATCCCCTGAACTGAACCCCGAAGTGCTCGCAACGGCCGAGTATCACGACGCCGCAATCCTCAACCCCGAGCGGCTTTGCCTCGAGTTGATCCTGGACGCCGAAGCGGCCAATGCCCAGGCGCGGGCCCTCAATTATTGCCCGGTGGCCGGCCTCCAGGAGGGCCGCGTAATCCTTGAAGACCTCCTGAGCGGCGAGCGGTTCGCCGTTCAACCGGAAGTCGTCGTGAACGCGGCCGGTCCCTGGATCGACCGAGCCAACGGCATGCTCGAACGGGAAACGGCATTCATCGGAGGGACCAAAGGCTCCCATCTCGTCCTCGACCACCCGGCGCTGCGGGAAGCAGCCGGCGACAGCGAATTCTTCTTCGAAAACGACGACGGACGGATCGTCCTGATCCTGCCCTACTTTGACCGGGTCCTGGTCGGGACCAGCGATATCCGTATCGACGACCCGGATGAAGCGGTCTGCACCGAGGCTGAAGTCGACTATTTTCTGGCGATGATCCGGCGCGTGTTCCCGGCGATCGTCGTAGAGCGGGATGCGATCGTTTTCCGGTTCTCCGGCGTGCGGCCGCTCCCAGGTCAAAGCGCGGCCATGACCGGCCAGATCAGCCGCGACCACAGCATCGAGATTCTTGAACGGGGCGATCGACAGCCGTTTCCGATCCTCTCTCTGATCGGCGGAAAATGGACGACGTTCCGCGCGTTTGCGGAGCAGGCATCCGATCTCGTCCTTGAATTTCTCGGTGTGCGGCGTTCGATCAGCACCGAGACGCTCCCGATCGGTGGCGGAGACGGCTTTCCGAAAGACCCTGTTGAGCGGGAGGCCCGGGTGCAGGCCCTCGCACGAGGCGGGATCGCGGCTGACCGGGCGGCCGAACTGCTCGACCGTTACGGCAGCCGCGCAAACCATGTGGCCGCCTATACCGGTGCGGCTCCGGACCAGGCGCTACCCGGGGTCCCCGGTTTCAGCCGCCGGGAGATCGAGTTTATCGCGCTCGAGGGAAAAGTCGTCCACCTGGACGACCTGCTCCTGCGACGGACCCTGCTGGGGAAGCTCGGGCGGGTCGATCAGGCCGCCGTCCGGACGCTGGGCGAGGTCGTGGGGGATGTGCTGGGATGGGAGGTTTCCCGGGTTGAAGCGGAGATCGACCGGACGGTTCGGATCTTCCGTGAGCGGCACCAGGTGGAGCTGTTGTGATGAGGCCGGTTGCCCGATTCTCAGGCACCTTGCTCACGAAGCGGCCCGCCGGGTCGACCCTACGCGGCCGGTGGGAGGTGTCTCTCCAGGGCGCGGCTGATCGAACGGTTTTCCCCCGTGCGTTCGCGCAATGCTTGCAGGATCTCCACGCAGCGGGGTGAATGCGCCGTGGCCCATCCGGCCGATACCGCACGCGTGATCAACCAGACGTTCGCCTCGGGCCGGCCGGCCCAGGCTTCCAGCAATTCCAGGACCGCGGTTGCGTGACCGGCCTCGGCCAACCGGCTCAGCGCCTCGACCAGGTCTTCCCTCAGACCGTGGTCCTGTTCCCGGTCCAAATCCCGCAGATGATCTATATTTCGTGCGGTCGCGGCGGCCGTGAGTGCGACCAGCCTCAACCCGGTTTGGCGGACCGGAAGCGTGTCACTTGATAGAAGCAGTTCGACCTGCTTATCAACCGGGGTTCCACAGGACGCCAGCCCGTTGACCAGCGCGGCTCTGACCTCCTCGACCGGATCGGCAGCGATGAACAGAAGCACCGCGTCCGGGATCGAGCCCCGCTCGCCGATCCGGCCGGCTGCGGCGGCTGCGATCCCGCGCACCGCCGGATCGGCGTCGTCCAGCCAGGGCAGGACGATCTCCAGCGGGAGTTCCCGCAGCGTTTCGCCGAGGGGAAGCAGGGCCGAAGCGGGGAACTCTTCGTCCGGAGCCGTCCGGACCCGTTCCATCACGGCCTCGATCGAGCGCGGATCGCCGATCCGAGCAGCGGCTTTGAAATCGCCCAGCAACTCATCGATAAAAGCTTTCACGAGGTCGAACCGTCCGGGAGGATTCGTTTAAGATCTGCGATCGCCTGGTCCCGGTTCCTGAACCAGACCGCCGCCATCCCGACCGCTTGCGCGCCCCGCACGTTTTCGAGGAAATCGTCGACGAAGACGGCCTCTCCCGGTTGCACCCCTATCCGCTGCAAGGCGATCCGGTAAATCCGCTCATCCGGTTTCATCACCTTTTCTTCCGCCGAAACGACGATCGGTTCGAACAGATCGACCAACTGGAACTTCTCGGTCAGCGCCTGGCGGGCGTCGTCCAGGGCATTGGTGATGATGCCAAGCCGGTGGTGTGCTTTGAGGTCGCGCAAGAACCGGACCAGTTCGACGTCGAGCACGTCCCCGCTGAAAAAAGTATCGCGCACGGCGCTCAATTCATCCGGCCGCAGGCCGAGCTGGTCCCGCACCCACTCCCAATGCTCGGCCGCGGTGCAGTCGCCGCGCTGGGCGGACTGCCCGCTGGGACTGTTGAAGATGATCTCTTCCAGCTCCTGAACGGTCATCCCGAACGCGTCGGCCAGCATCATGCGCGGGCGCCGGTCCTCCGTTCGCACGAGCACCCCGCCGACGTCGAACAGGATTGTCGTTATAGGTGTCATTCGTTGTGGGTGCAAGGTGCAGCGTGCAACGTGCAACGTGCAAAACTTTTGTCACGGTGCACGTTGCACCTTGCACCTTGCACGATTTTTTTCAGTACGGCCTTTCGTGCGCCGGATCTGTCTCGTCATATAGGACCAGGAAGCTTCTATACCGGCTCTCGGCGATCGCGCCGGTCTCAATGGCTGCAAGGACCGCGCAGCCGGGTTCGTGGTGATGGGTGCAATCGTTGAACCGGCAGTTATCGATAAACGGGCGGAACTCACGAAAATAATAGTCGACCTCTTCCGGCGTCAGGTCCCACAATCCGAAAGCGCGGATCCCAGGCGTGTCCGCCACAAATCCGCTGACGTCGAGCGGGTGCAGGGTCGTGCTGCGGGTCGTGTGTTTGCCTTCACCGCCGAATGCCTCGTTGACCGACTGGACCCGTAGATCGAGGTCGGGTTGGATGGCGTTGATCAAGGAGGACTTGCCGACCCCGGAAAGCCCGACGATGACGTTCGAATGCCCGGCGAGCGCTTCCTCCAGCGCCGGCAAGCCTTCGCCTGTTTCCACACTTGTGAACAGAACCGGGTACCCGAGACTTTCAGAATAGAGGGCCTCGATGGCCCTCAGGTCATCCGCATCGCCCAGGTCGGTTTTGTTCACGACGATCAGGGGCGCCATCCTGTAATACTCTGCGAACACGAGATAGCGGTCGACCAGCTCCGGCCAGAAGGCGGGTCCGCCGGTCGAAGAGACGATGACGACCTGGTCCACGTTTGCGGCGATCACGTCCTCGAGGTGCGGACGCATTGGATCGGGGCGGGAGAGAGAGGTCGTCCGGGGGATGACGGCGACGATCTGAGCGGTCCCATCGTCGACCATCTCGACGTGGACCCGGTCCCCCGGCGCGACGACGGTCGTGCTCTGCCGGATGCCGTGTTTCAGGATACCCCGCACCGCCGCATCGACCTCCGCACCGGTTGCGTCCAACTTCACGTAGTGGTGCCCGCTGAGAGAGCGCAGGACGGTGCCGGTGGGGTACTGCTCCCACGCTTCCGGTACGTATTCGAATGCCGGTTCGTCCTCGTTGACCCGCTCCCGCCAGCGCCCGGCGCGGTCGCGCAGCTGTTCGCGATCGCGGATATCGTGCGCATCGAGCCTGTCTTCATCGTGGCGCTCGCTTTGCGAGACGTCCCGGAGATTCTTGGTTTTTCCTCTTTTCGGTTTAGACATATGTTCGAAAAATCGAATGGCGGTGTGGGGTGCTCCCCGCACCGCCATTCGATTTTTCTGATCCTTTCTGGTCAAAGGTACGAATCGCGACGTTATTATAATGGCTGAAAACAGGAGGCGGATATGCACATTGAAACCTTAGCCATTCACGCAGCGAACCCCCCCGACCCGGTCACCGGGGCGGCCGCACCCGGGATTCACCTGGCGACGACGTTCGCCCGCGGGGAGGGCGGGGAGCTGGCCGGGGATTTCTCATACAGCCGCGCCGCCAACCCGAACCGGGCGGCGTTGGAAGCGGCCCTGGCGGCGCTGGAGGGTGGCGCGGCAGCGTTCGCCTACGCCTCCGGGATCGCGGCGATCGCCGCCGTACTCCAGACGGTGGGTCCGGGCGATCACGTCATTGCCCCGCTCGACATCTATCACGGCACCCGAACGCTGCTGAAGGAGTTTTCCCGGAGCGGTGTTCGGGCGAGTTTTTTGGATCTCGGGGACCCCGAAACACTCAAAGCTGCCCTGCTGCCGGAGACCAGGTTGATCTTCGTAGAGACGCCGTCGAACCCGGCGCTGCAGATCACCGATATCGTTCGGGTCGTCGAGATTGCCTCGGCGGCCGGCGCCCGAGTCGCAGTCGATAACACCTGGGCGACCCCGGTTCTCCAGCGTCCGCTCGAGCTCGGGGCGGATTACGCCCTGCACTCGAGCACCAAGTATTTCGGAGGGCACAGCGACGTGGTGGGCGGCGCCCTGGTTTGCCGGGAGGGCGATGCGACCGCCGCCCGAATACGCGAGCTGCAGTGGACGATGGGGGCCGTGCCTTCACCTTTCGACTGCTGGCTGATCCGCCGTGGTTTGATGACGCTCCCGCTGAGGGTGCGGCAGCAATCTGCAAATGCCGGGGCGGTGGCCGCGTTCCTGGCCGGACACGACCGGGTCGCGCGGGTTTTTTATCCGGGTTTGGCTGACCACCCGGGACACGCGACCGCCGCCCGGCAGATGGCGGGGTTCGGTGGGATGCTATCGTTCCGGGTCAAGGGCGGCGAGCCGGCCGCAGCCGCCGTCGTCGCGCGGGTGCGGCTGTTCACCCGCGCCACCAGCCTGGGCGGCGTCGAGAGCCTGATCGAGCACCGCTACCGCGCGGAGGGTCCGGACACACCGACCTCGCCGGACCTGATCCGGCTGTCGATCGGGCTGGAACATATTGAAGATTTGCTCGATGACCTGGGAGCAGCGCTAAGTTTTTAACGCATGTATCCAGAACGGCGAAAAACAGGCCCCCGGACGGGCAGCGCCCGTCCGGGGGCCTGTTTTTCGCCCCTTTTACCCCCCGGTGCTATAATCCCCGCGATGATTTTAGTGACCGGCGCAACCGGGTTTATCGGCCGCGTCCTCGTACGGCTGCTGGCCGAGGCGGGGCATGATGTCCGCGTCCTGATGCGGCCCTCGGTGCACAGTCCGGCGCTTCCCAACGGCGTACCGGTCGATGCAGCCGTGACGGGGCTATGGGACCCGCGCGGTCTGCGCGCGGCCATGGTCGGCGTGGACGTCGTGTACCACCTGGCCGGCGCCGAAAGACAGGGCTCACGGGCTGACCTCCAGGGGGTCGATATCAGGGGCACCCGCGCGGTGGCCGAGGCGGCCCGCGACGCCGGTATCGATCGGATCTTCACGGTCAGCCACCTCGGGGCCGACCGGGCCTCCGGTTATCCGCTGCTCAAGACCAAGGGCATCGCCGAAGAGAGCCTGCGCAAATCGGGGATCGACTACACGATCTTGCGCTCCGCCGTCCTGTTCGGGGAAGGCGACTCTTTCACAAGCTCGCTGGCCTGCCTGGCCGTCGCCCAGCCGTTCTTCTTCGCCGTCCCGGGAGACGGCGACACCGTTCTGCAGCCCCTTTGGGTCGAGGATCTGGCGACCTGCCTCGTCTGGGCATTGGACGACGACGGCACCCGCAACCAGACTTTCGACCTGGGCGGACCAGAATATTTCTCGCTGGTGCAGGCCGCCGAGATCGTCATGGGCGCGATCGGTATGGAACGCCGGTTCCTGCACACCCGGCCCCCCTATTTGCGCGGACTGGCTGTGACGGTCGAATCGCTCTTCCCGGGGATGCCGGTTTCGACCTTCTGGTTGGACTACCTGGCGATCAACCGGACCACCGGGCTGGACACGCTCTCTCGAGCCTTCGGACTGCTCCCTGCTCGCTTCCCGTCCACGATTGATTATTTGAAGAAAACCAACTGGCGGCGGGTCTTGCTGCGTGCATTGTGGAAGCGCCGGAAACCGGGTGCCAATGGCAAAGTCTGACGTCCGGCTTAACTTTCTGCACGAACAGGCGGATATCCGTAGAGTGGTCGAACTGCAACGCGCGGTCTGGGGGGGCGATCTGGCCGTCCCGGACCACCTGCTCCAGGCTTCGATCCACGGCGGAGGTTTGCTGATCGGGGCGTTCGAAGGCGATGAGATGGTCGGGTTCGTGTTCGGCTTTCCAGCCTTCGATCGCGGCGCAGACGGCCTGGTCTTGTGGCACCACTCACACATGCTGGCCGTGATCCCCGAGAAGCGGGATGCGGGGATCGGGTTCGCCATGAAACGGGCGCAGTGGCAGTGGGTCCGCCAGCAAGGTCTCGACCGGATCACCTGGACCTTTGACCCGCTTCAAAGCCGGAACGCCTATCTCAACATCGCCCGCCTCGGAGCCGTGGCGAGCACCTATCTGCCGGAATACTACGGCGAAATGACCGATTCGATCAACACCGGGCTGCCGTCCGACCGGTTCCGGGTCGACTGGTGGGTCAACTCCCCGCGGGTCGCCGACAGGCTGGATGAACACCCGCGGCGACCGCTCGAGCTCGGCGACTATTTCTCGGCCGGCGCGGAGATCCTCAACCCGACGCGGCTGGCGCCATCCGGCTACCCGGAACCGCCGGAAGAGACGTGGAGCATGGCCGATCTCGCCGAGTCTCTGGAAGCGCAGGCCCCGGCCCTTCCGGCAAGCCCGCCGTTCTACCTGGTGGAAATCCCTCCGGATTTCCAGGCCCTCAAGGAGGCGGACGGCGGCCTGGCGCTGCGCTGGCGGTTGCACACTCGCGAGATATTTCAGCGGCTGCTCGGCCAGGGCTACCTGGTTACGGATTTCGTATACATGCGCGGCGAGATCCCGCGCAGTTTTTACCTGTTCAGTGACGGGGAGCGGCAGATCGGCTCCTTCCGAAAAAAAGGAGGTTTGCAAAATTGAAGGTGACCGGTGGCTTCGCCACCGGTCACCTTCAATTTTGCGCGAAAAGATGAAGATAGACACCATCACCCTTCACCACCTCTCCATGCCGCTGGTCAGCCCGTTCGAGACCTCCTTCGGCCGGGCGACTCGCCGGGAATGCCTCGTCGTCGAACTGCAGTCCGAAGGGCTGACAGCCTGGGGGGAGTGCCCCGCCGACGCGGATCCGGGGTATTCGTATGAAACGGTCGGGACGGCGCGCCACATCCTGAAGGATTTCATCGCCCCGCTCGTCCTGGGGCAGGACATCGAATCCCCGGGAACCTATCGCGAGCGCGTCGCCCATATCCGCGGCCACCCGATGGCGAAATCCGGCCTCGAGATGGCCTTGTGGGATCTTCAGGGCAGGCGAGATGGACGCTCGCTCCGGCGGATGCTGGGAGGGACTCGTGGGGTCGTGGAGGTGGGGGTCTCCATCGGGCTGCAGGCCGGCCCGGACGCGCTGGTCGAAACCGTGTCGGGGTATCTGCAGAACGGTTACCACCGGGTCAAGCTCAAGATCAAACCGGGTCGAGACATCGGTGATGTGCGCGCGGTCCGGGCAGCGTTTCCGACGCTGCGCCTGCAAGTCGATGCCAATTCGGCCTACGTTCTGGGCGGGGGGGATCCGCGCCGCGATGCGGGGGCCTTGCTCCCGCTCGATGACCTGAATCTGCTGCTGATCGAACAACCGCTGGCAGAAGATGATCTTTGGGACCATCACAAGCTCCAGCGCCGCTTCAGGACGCCGCTGTGCCTGGATGAGAGCATCACCAGCCCGCGCGACGCCCGCCAGGCGCTCGAGATGGAAGCCTGTCGGGTGATCAACATCAAGCAGTCGCGGGTGGGGGGGATCTCCAACGCGCTCGAGATACACGATCTGTGCCGGGCGATGGGTGTCCCGGTCTGGTGCGGCGGGATGCTGGAAACGGGCATCGGCCGGGCGGCCAACCTGGGGCTGGCTTCGCTTGAAAATTTCAGCCTACCCGGCGATATCTCCGCGACGGACCGCTATTACGACCGTGATATCACGCGCGAGCGGTTCACCCTGAACACGGATAGCACCATCGACGTCCCGGACCGGCCGGGTCTTGGGGTGGAGGTGGATCGGGAGGTCTTGCAGCAGTACACGCTTTCTCGATCGGTCTGTTGAAAACGCGGATCGTCTCCCCGGTGTTTCCCTGGGAGGACTCTGCATCATTTTCAAAACTATTCGCGTTTGCCGTTTTTATGAACCTCATATATATTTAGTCATGCGCATATATGACGTCAGCCTGACCATCTCGCCGGACCTCCTCGTCTGGCCGGGGGATCCGGATGTGGTTGCCGAAAGGGTTCAGAAGATCGAGGAGGGTGCGCTCTCGAATGTCACCCGGCTTGAACTGAGCGCACACACCGGGACGCACGTCGATGCGCCTTACCACTTCATCCAGAATGGAAAAACCGTCGAGAACCTGTCGCTCAAGCTGCTCATCGGCCGGGCGTACGTCGTCCATATCCCGGACGCCGACCTGATCACCCGCGCGGTGATCGAAGAAGCCGGCATCCCGCCGCGGACGCGGCGGGTGCTGTTCAAGACCAAGAATTCGAAATACTGGGCCCGGAAGAACCACAAGGAATTCAACACCAATTATGTGGCCCTGGCTCCCGACGCGGCGGAGACATTGATCCAGCGTGGGGTAAAACTGGTGGGGGTGGATTACCTGTCGATCGCGCCCTTTGAGGACCTGGCGGAGACCCACAACGTGCTGCTGAATGCGGGGGTCGTCATCGTCGAGGGGCTGGACCTTTCGCAGGTCGATCCGGGGCGCTACACTTTTTATTGTTTGCCTTTGAAGATCGCCGGCGCGGACGGTGCGCCGGCGCGCGCGCTGCTGATTGGGGTCTGATGACCGGGGTGGAAAACCGCCGCCGGGCTCAGCCCGGCGGCGGTTTTCTTTCCCGAGTTGTCCGGAAATGCATCCTGAAAGAATCGTCCTGATCGACATCGACGGCCTGCGCCCGGATGTTTTCCATGCCGCGCTGGAGGCGGAGGAGATCCCCAACCTGGCTCGCCTTGTCGGCGGTGGCCTGCACATCGAGATCGCTGCTCCGGCGCCAAGCATCACCTTCTGCTCGCAGGCCTGCCTGTTCACCGGTGCGCATCCGGACGAGCATGGCGTGCCCGGGAACCAGTTTTTCGACCGGTTCGGCTCCGGTTTCGCCGGTGCGCCGCGCCACTATGCTTTCGACATCGGCGACAGCCTGGCCGTGGACGATGCCGTCCTGGTCTTCACCCATTCCCTGGCAGGGAACCGGCTGGGGCGCTCGACGATCTACGATCGTTTCACCGAGAAGGGTAAGACGAGCGTCGTGGCCGGGAACATGTACGCCCGCGGCGCAACCACCTGGATAAAACCCAACCTGGCGAACATCGCCCGCTTCACGCGCGGCGGGAACCGTTTCGGAATGTCCTCCCGCACATACGACCAGGACATCGTCGACCGCCTGGTCGCCCGGATCCGGATGGATGGTCTACCTGACCTGACCACGCTCTATCTCATGGGTCTTGACCACGACTCGCACGCCTACGGTCCGATCCCGGCGCAGCGCGATTACCTTGTCGACCACGTGGATGCGATGGTCGGGGAGTTTTGGGAGGCCGTCGTCGAGGCGGGGGGACCTCCACCGTTGGTCGCCGTTTTCTCGGATCACGGGCAGATCCGGGTCATCCCGGACGACGCCCACTCGCTGCGGATCGGTTTTCCGTTCGACAAAGAGGTCGTCCATTTCTTCACGGCTTTGGGGTTGGATGTCCACGATTACCCCGGAGAAGACCCTCACTGCGACGCGGTGATGGCCACCAACGGCGGCCTGGCCTTCGTCTACCTCCGCAGTCGAGTGGGGGAATGGTCCGATCCGCCGGAATTCCAGCGCGATGTGCTGCCGGTCGCCCGGGCATTTTGGGAGGCCCACGCGACGGGCGTTTACGCAGCCGAACTGCAGGGCGCGCTGGCCGGGGTGCTGCTCCGGGACGTCGGGACGCTCGGTTGGGAGACCGACTTCAAAGCGCTGACCCCCGATGGAGCGGTGGTCCCGTTGGATGCGTGGTTCGCCGCGCAGCCGGAGGGCCTGTACCTCGACCCGGTCAACCGGCTCCGGCACCAGGCCGGGCGCTTCGCCGGGGACCTGCTGTTGATCAGCAACTACGCCGAAGGCTACTATTTCGGCAGCGAGACCGTCGGGATCCACGGCGGGCTCCACCCGGAAGATTCCCTGGCCACGCTTTCCTACGGTTGGCCGGGGGCCTCCGGGGAGGACTGGGGCAGGGTCTCGTCGGAGATCCTTTCGGCGATCGAGGCGCGCTGCGCGCAGGAAGGCGGAAGAATGGCGATGACGTGTGATCTGGTTGTCGGGATCGAGGCCGCGTGTGAGGTAGAATAACAGGAAAAAGGGAGAGTAAATTGGAAATCTCACTCGCCGACGAACGCGCCATCGTCCTGAATGAATCGCTGTCCCTCGACCAGGCGGAAGGCCGCGCCTGGAGTAAGAAGTCGGAAGCTTTCGGCTCGCTCGTCAAGCTGACCTCGCTCCTGCAGAAACCCAGGGACGGCGAGTTCGAGCTGCTGGTCAGGGAGCACCGCTATCAGCCGTTCTGGCACATCCTGTGCCAGGCGGACTACCTCTACGAACGCAGCCGCGAATACGCGGTCTCGGCCGGAGGACCGGAAGTCGGGTCGGTGACGATCGCCGAGAAGACCTACCCGGTGACGGGCGGAAATTTCGCGCTCCCGGGCGTCGAGCACTGCGAGGAGCATCTCAAGAAGGAAGCGCTGATCGACGCTTACACCGGGCAGGAAACCCCGGGGCTGGCCGCCTACATCGGCAAACCGGCGACCGAGATCCTCCCGGAATATCTGGACGATTTCAAACCCGAGGGCGCAATCGTCGTCCCGCCGCAGGGCCGCGCCTCGGCCGTCGTGCGGGATACGGTCATCGGGGTGATCAAAAGCATCCGGGCCGACCGGATCCTGGAGGACCGGGTCACGATATCGAAGATCGACCTGTACTACCGCCCGGTCTACGCCTTCCACTACCGCTGGACGGCGAAGGACCGCGACACCGTCATCGAGATCGACGGGGTCACCGGTGCGATGGTTTCGGGCGGTAAGACCTTCCAGCAGTACGTCGGCAAGTTCCTCGATCCGGAGTTCCTGTTCGACGTCGGCCTGGACACCGTCGACCTGCTGGTTCCGGGCGGCGGACTGGCGGTCAAGCTGGCCCGCAGGGGCATCGAAGCGGCAAAGAAAAAAAATTAGCGATAAGAAAAAGACCGCCAGGCGCAGACCGGCGGTCTTTTTCTTATCGCTAATTTTTTTTCTTTGCCGCGGCTGAAGTTATTCTTCGTCGCCGTGATACTTGAAGGAGATCTTCACCTTCGCCCTATAAAGGACGATCATCCCTCCGTCCAGGTTCATATCGAGCTGGATGACCTCCGCGATCCGCAGATCGCGCAGGCTCTTCGAAGCGGTCGCGACCGCGTTCGCGGCGGCCTTCTCCCAGGATTCTTCACTGGTCCCGACGAGTTCGATGACTTTATAGACGCTGTCTGACATCAGAGGCTCCTTTGTTTATCCGTTTGTAAAAATTGGGGCAGCGGGCTGCGGAGCAGCCCGCTGCCCCAATTTTTACATCTTTTGTATTGACACGTCAATCTGGCGCACTTTCACACTCGCCTCCAGAAAAAAATCCAGCGCGTTTGCGTCCATCCGATATGTGGTCAGGTAAATGATCTGGACGATGCCGGCGTTGATCAGCATCTTGGTGCAGGTCAGGCAGGGCAGGTGCGTGACATAGCAGGTCGCCCCCTTGCTCGAGATGCCGTGCAGGGCGGACTGGATGATGGCGTTCGCCTCGGCGTGCGTGGTGCGGACGCAGTGGCCGTCGACCATCAGGTGGCCGGCCTCGTCGCAGTGCGGCAGCCCGGCGGGGGATCCGTTGAAGCCGGTGGTCAGGATGCGCTTGTCCCGCACCAGGACGGCCCCGACGGCGGCCCGATCGCAGGTCGAGCGCGTGGCGACCGTGGAGGCGATGTTCATGAAGTACTGGTCCCAGTCCGGACGCATAATGGGAATTATACCAATCCTTAAGAGGGGCAAATTCCGGGGGGCGGCAGCGAGGTTGCCGCCCCCCCCGGAATTTGCCCCTCTTAAGGATTGGTTCTCATTCCTCAAGAATGAAGAATGTCTCGGCAAATGACCCCTGGTCCCCGAGGGCGGTGATCCGGTACGGCATCCCGATCCGGTTCCGGTTGAAAAAGGGGCACAGGCTCTCGACCGGGTCTGTAACAACGCAGTTGCGGCTTTCGGTGACGGCCGGATCATCGACCAACTGCACCGTGATGATGACGTTCTCATGCAACTTGAAGTTCTGCAGGACGAGGGTTTCCAGGTCGCGGACGAAGATCAGCGGCGGCGGTGCGCTCGTCGGGCCCGGGGCGGGAGGGCCAGGGGCGTCGAGGATGGGCAGGTCGACCGCCATCCCCTCGACCGCGAGGTAAAGGCCACTCATCCAGCCGCCCTGCCCGAGCAGAAGATCGGCGTAGAACCAGGTCCCGATTTCATTCCGACCGGTCAGGTCGATTGATATCCCGTTCGCCAGCGTGGCGATCCGTTCGTACGCCTCGCCGGGTCCGGTGAATACGCCGGCGAAATCACTCACAACCACAGCGGACACCGGTGGAACCGAGGTCGGCTGAGGGGATGGAGAGACGATCGTGGCCTGGGGTTCTGGCTCCGGCGTCGAGGACGGAGTCCCGGATGGTGTAATCGCCGGCGCCGGCGGGAACGTCGCGGTCGGTGCCGGGGCCGATGCGGTTGGTGTGGACGATGGCGGAGGATGGCTCGCGGACGGCGCCGGCGACGGCGCCTGGCGGCAGCTCACGGCCAGGGATGCGAGAACGAGCAGCCCGGCAGCAGCGCTCACACAGGCGGATCGCCGGTGAGCAACCCTTCGCAGGAGATCAGGGCGGCGGGCCGACATACAACTGTGTCTCCGCAAAGGATCCGTCATCGCCGGTTGCCGTGACCACATACAATCCGGCGGCCGTTCCGGCGCCGGTGGCCAGGATCAATTCTGTCGTCCCGTCGAAACGGGCCGGCAGGACGGTTTTCAAGAGCGTGCTCGCCCCGAACGCGGCCGTGATCTTGACCGTGATCCGCTCCTGCGGCTGGAAATGGAGGAAGGAGATCGTGTATTTCCCGCCGGGCGCCAGCGCACCCGGAGATACGATCACGAGCGGCGCCGCGACGGAGGTCGCCGTCGGCGGCGGTTTTGGCGGGGCGGTCATTACGGGGATCCCGGCGTCCGCGACCGGTTCGAGATTCACGACGGCCACCCAACCGTGTGCCCCGCGCGGCAGCCGGACGATCAGCCAGCCGCCACCCGGGGCCGCGCCGACCACCTCCACGTGCAGCCCGGCCGACAGGATCGCCAGCAGCGTGTAGTCCGAACCGGGTCCGGAATAGATGTTGGAATACTGGTTGGCGATGACTGCCACGAGCGGTGCAGGGGTGTGGGTCGGTGTTATCGTCGCGGTCGGGGACGGGGAAGCGATCGGGGAAGCCGTCGCCGTAGGCACCGGCGTGGCGGTTGCGGTCGGTGTTGGTGAAGGCGTTTCTGTTGCGGTGGGGACAGGTGTCGAGGTGAGGGGACGGGCGGTGGGGACCTCGGTCCGGCCGAACGGCGCGGCGGTGCAGCCGGCGCTCAGGAGGAAAATTACGATGGCAAAGCGGAATGATGGGTTCAAACACCCTCCTCAATTGTTTTATTGATTATACCTGTGGGATCGCGCTCAAAAGTCCTCAGGCAAAAAAGGAACGGAGCACCCTGCCCGGCTCCGAAATGCGGGGTGCTCCGTTCCCTTTTTCTCCGAATTCCATCGGTCGGGCTGATCCCGACCGGTGCTGCGGATTACTGATCCAACTCCCCCATTAAAAAGACCGCCAGTGTTTCGATCTCGGATTCGCTCAGTTCCAGGTTTGGCATGGCCGTGTCCGGCCTGATGGCCTGCGGATCGGCCAGCCAGGACCGCAGGAACTCGACCGGGCGCTTGGTGCCCCAGGTGAAGTTCGGGCCGATGTCGGTCGTGATCCCGGTGAAACCCACCCGCAGTTCGTCGTGGCCATGGCAGACGATGCAGCCTTTGGCCTGGAACAGGACCCGGCCCTGATCGTAGCGCGGGGTCGTCTCGACGAGACCCGTCTTCGATTCGACAGGAAGCGTTTCCGCGGCGGCTTGCGCGCGGGGGACGAGCAGCAGCCCCGAAGCCAGAACGACGCCCCCGGCGAGCGCGGCCGCCACTGCGGCGCGCGAGCGGGTCGCGGCGTAGAACCCGGCCCCGGTGAACAGGGTCAGCGCGCCCAGCGCGGCAACCTGATAACCGGGGCTCAACCCCCGAGCCGGGCCATCCGGCGTACTTGTGCGGCCCACACCTGCTTCCTCGACGACGAGTTCGGGCATCGTCTGGGGATACTGGGGTCCACCGTGATAGGAGATCGACCAGCTCCATCTGCCCGGTTCGGGGAACCGCAGGTCCGCGAGGTAGAAACCGGTCCGTTTCGTTTCGGCAGCGGTGAACTCCAGGCTTGCCCGGGTATCCGGATGATACGCCCGGACGACGGGGACATACCCCGACGCCAGGGATTGCCCGTGCTGGCGGATGGCGAAAACAATCGTGAACGGCTCGCCGGCTCGGACTTCCGCGGGCCACTCCTCCAGGGTGACGACGGCCCAACCCCCGGCCCGTGCGACCGCCGGAGGTCAGGGGGTTCCCGTCAGCGTTTCTGCGATTCGAAGGGCGGTATCCATGTCCGAATACCCCTCCAACCGGTAGGTGATCTCGCCGGCCTCCCAGAGCAGGACGTTCCCGGCCTCGAACAGGGTCACGTACGAATACCCATCGTCTGCCGTCTTCAGGTAAAGTGGGTGGTCGCCCTCAAGCCAGAAGGCCGGATCCTCGTTTACCCTCGTCTCCCGCATGACCTGTGGCGCGCCTTTGCCGGCGAACGCCCCGGGTCCGAGCGCGAGCAGGGTGGCCTCGACGGTATCCCCCTCGAACCAGACCATCAGCACGAGCGGTCCTTCGATGGTCTGCGTGTACACTTCGTCCGGTTCGCCCAGCGCCTCAGGATACCGGACCGGGATCCCGGCTGTTGCGGCCGCCTCTTCCAGGGTCGTCCGGCCGGAAAGCCCGTGCAGCAGCGGCAGCCCGCTCTCAGGCCGGATTCCGGGGTCGTCAAAAAAGATCCGCATCACGCCCACCTGGAAGAACTCGACCACGGCCGCCCGGACGGAAGGGGGCGAGAAAGCGCCCAGGAGCAAGACCAGCAGCAAGGCCGCCCATACCAGGACGGCTCGGCGGGTCGACCGCCGCCGGTTTGCTGCGAGTGGGATCGGCCGCGGAGCAGGAGTGGCCGGGTACCGGAACCGGCGGGCGTGCTCGGCCACCCAGGTTTCAAACGGATCCGTTTCGAGGTTGCGATCGTTCATGGCATAAGCTCCGCGTCGAGTTCGGGAAAATCCGCCTGGATCACCGCTTTCAGCCGTTCCAACGCCCGGGAGAGCCGCGATTTGACCGTCCCCGGTGCGATATCCAGGGCGTCGGCAGCGTCCTTGACCGGCAGTTCGAGAAAGTAGCGCAGATAGATGACGTTCTGATCGTCCTGCGACAGGCGGCGGATGGCCTCCCATAGGCGGCTGGATTCAATTCGTGCGGCTGCGCGGGTTTCGACGCCAGGTTGAGGATCCAGCTCGCTCCGGCGGAACACGCGCTGGAGGGCGGCGTAATAACGGCCGATGGACCGGCGCCGGTTGCGGGCCAGGTTGGCGGCGATCGATAACAACCACGGACGCAGCGCGCGTGTCGAGTCGTACCGTTTGAAGAAGCGGTGGGCGCGGATGAAGGTCTCCTGTGCGACATCGTCCGAATCTTCCGGGTCGCCTGTGATCAGGTAGGCGAGCCGGAAGACCGGCTCGTAATGGTCGTGGAGGATCGCCTCCCAGGCGGCGGGATCACCGGCCCGGGCGGAGCGGATCAGGTCGATAGCGGGCAAGATTCTGTTCCGGAACAGCTGGTCATGAGGAGTACACCGGATCGATTGGCCTGGTTCCGGGAATCTCTTTAAAACCTATCCGAAAATTCAGAGGTCGGGCGATTTTGGGGGGGGGGGGGGGGGG